>NZ_JADYUH010000076.1 GCF_021531665.1 Prevotellamassilia timonensis | reverse complement strand
GCAATAACCTTGAGATACCATGCCAGAAGAGAATTTGGATTATCCATTCCCGCAAGGTACTTGGGAGGACGACAAAGGCAACGACTTCTTCCAGAAAATCCTCCCCGGCGGATTCGGACATTAATCTATAATAAGGTATCAGCACATCTCGTCACCAATCCCGAAACGGAGTGAACGACCGACGAGACCGCACACAGACTCGGCAGTGCCGTTCATGCAGCAGCGTGGACGGCACTGCTTCTTTTTGCAACATTCGTCCCCCCTCTGCAAACGTTTGGCAACTGCCACGGCAAAAAAATCGTTTTTATCCGCCAATTTGATGTCTGCATTGCAAACTCAACGAAGCATTTGGAAAACTAAATGAAGAAAAACTGCCAACGAAACTCAGTTTAACAGTTTTTTTTGGGGGGGTGATTTCCTTTGTTTCTTATTACTTTTGCCTGCAAACAAACTGTATAACTACGACAAAAGGCGTTTTCACTCGCCGTTAGAGAACAAAACCCGCAAAGCAGAATCACCCGAAAACCAATTATTAAATTATATTATGCGAAAACTCTATCTCCTTTTCGCGTTACTGATGGGCATCAGTAGCGCCACTCGCGCCGCCGACTTCACGCCGGACCCGAGCAAAGTTTACATCTTCAAAAACGTGAACAACTCCTACATCCCCATGTTCTGCGTCACGAATTTGAAATATTCCAATGACGGCGACGGCGCACAAAAGTATGTTTTAGGCGCCCGTGTCAATAAGTTTGACAGCCGCAGCTTCTTTGTGATTGAAGGAAACTCCACGGATGGCTACACCATTCGCCTCAAAGAGGTGACTGACCCCGAAACACATGCTGCTACGACTTCCCGTTATACGAGCCTTGCTTCTAATGCAACAGTAAGTAAAGACCATACTATTCGCACCAAAGTTGTTTCCAATACTTCAGAACTGACCAACCGTGAAAAGTGGAACATCACGGAAACGACTGATGGAAGCGGCAAGTACATCATCTCCTCCAAAGCCTTGACAGGTAACCACAGTTGGAACATCCGTGGAGGAGAATACACTGAAGACGGAATTTCTGACAAAGTCAAAGGCGTTGGCACATGGAACGACAACACAAAAACGACCAACCAATGGTACATTTACAGCCTTGACGACTTGGAAAACGAAATCACCAACACCTACGGCACCATCGCTGAAGAGAACGACAACAAGGTGGGTTATCCCACAGCAGAATACTGCCAGCAGTTACGCGCAGTTCACTCCAACTACACCACCCTCTCTTCCGCTTGGAATGTCAGCGCAGCCAATGATTTCAGCAGTGCCTACATCTCTGTTACCTCTTCCATCCCCGTCAACATGCCCGTCAGCGGCAAGGCATATAAAATTAAGAACATTGCCTACGATTCACCAAACACATGGTATTTTAAGTATGCAGAAAGCGGCATTGGTTTGACACAAAATGCCGACGAAGCCACTCCCTTCGTTTGCCGTGAAGTCAGCAGCGGTGTCTATGCCTTTGTTTGCAACGACGGAAAATATTTAGCGTGGAAAGGTGGCGGTACCGCAGCCGATAACAAAGACAAAGGAGGCAATGACAATAAAGGCTATGTGGATGCTTTTGACTATGAAGAAAGCACGAGTATTTCAAGCGCAAGTCAAACTTTCACCGACTGGGCTCAATTAACCGTACAAAAAATGAATCCCGGAGGGAATGTGTCCGGAAAATATAAAGATATGTGGGGCTACGTGACTCTCAAAGGCCGAAGAGTTCAGACTACAGACCCCAATTACTTTGTCCTTAAAGCCATGGGGGCTTTCAACCACGCAAACGCTCCCTTCTTCAAAACCAGTAAAGGCACCAGATACTCTTCCGCCTTCGTTCTGGAAGAAGTATCATACGCCAATGTCGTGACACCGAAGGACTTCGACGAGACACGCAAGATTGCGACCTTCAGTGCACCCTTCCCCACCGTAGTGCCCGAGAACACCACTGCCTACAGTGTAGCAGCGCAAACTGACGCCGACGTGACCTCCGTAAGTACCTACACCGTAGCAGAAGCAGGCGATGCCATTCCCGCCAACACGGGTGTCATCCTGTTGAGCACGAACAACTCACTGACCATGCTGCCCCGCACCACTGAAACCGTGGTGACTGTCGAAGACGGTGCACTCAAAAACTCCGCCGGCGCAGCGAAAAACATCACCACCGAAAACTCCTACGTGCTCTCCAACAAATCCGGCTGGGCATTCTACAAAGTGGGCTCCGGTGCCACCAACCTCCCGATGAACAAGGCATATCTCGTGCTGCCCGAAGGCGGAAGCGTCACTGCCATCCGTCTGAACTTCGGAGAAACCACCGCAGTGGAAAACATCGTGACAGACAATGCTGCCGCAACAGGCAAAATTTACGACCTCACGGGTCGCGAGGTGAAGGCTGCCACCAAAGGCATCTACATCATCAACGGCAAGAAAGTCATCGTGAAATAATCTTCAACCTAATAACGCTTATAAATTATGGCAAAAACATATATTCAACCCAAAAGCCTCTGCATCAATTTGATGTCAGAGAACCTCATCGCCACTTCACCCACGATTGGCGTGAAGAACAATCCCAACGAATGGGTGACCGACCTCGAAAATGACGCCGCCTCCAATCGCAGAGGTTTCGGCGGAGGTCCGTGGGACAACATGGAGTAAGTTTCTCAAGAATAATTGAATTGATGGTGGACGGGTTCCTTTCTGGAACTCGCCCGCTTTCATTTTGTGGGACAGATTTACGTTCAATCCGTGTTCTCTAAAAAATCTGCGGATTCGGTGTGAGACAAAAGGGTTCGACATAAACAAATCAAGAAGCTTCATTTTCAGCGTTTTATCAAAAAAACAGTTATCGCGGTCGTTTTTACCCTCCCTCTTCCGATGAAAACGGGGATTTTTGCACTTACCGCCGAAACAAGCATTTCTATTTTTCGCCCGTCGCAATCCTACACACGAAACCGACAACCCTGCACAGTGTAGGTTTTTGTGTAGAATTCGCATTCCAAATCCTACACACTTACGTTCCTCATTTTCAACATTTCCGCTCGTCGAGTGTAGGATTTGCTCGGAATGTAGCACACCTTTGAAAAACGTATAGGGATTTAAAGCCGAAAGCGCGCCTCCCCGCCCGAATCCATTTATATTTTTCGGTTGTTCGAAAACGACAGTATAATGGCAGTGGAAGAGGGAGGTCAAGAAGGCCAAAGGGCGTCAAAAAAGTACAATATTGAAGACAACTTTTAAAACGCGATTTAAATGCGGTTTAAATGGTGATTCTCTAATAGGAACATTTCCCGACAGAAATCAGCGGGAAAACCTCCAAACTGAAAAATTCTTCAACGCCACTGAAGATATTTCCGGTAAATTCTTCAACACCACTGAAGAATTTTCCACTTTTCCTATTTTTATTTTTCTTCCCAAACCGCCGCGCGGATTCGCCGAAGCCTACCCCGGAACGGCGTTTCACGTGGTCAATCGCGACAATTTTTGGGACTACGTGAGGTAGGTCGCTGACATTCGTTCGCCTAAACGTCCTCTTTCTCGTTTATTTGCACTAACTTTGCCACGCCGTTAATATCTTAACATTTAACGCCCTCTCCGCGTGGGAGGCACTCTTCACATTTCATGGTTTACCGCGGCGCATGCGCCGAACACTCCTTGTATATATGGAACAACAAACGCTGATAGAAAAAAACGAAGAACAGGCGGAACTGCTTCCCTTGCTGAGAACTTGCTGGAGCATGTTCATCGCCCATTGGTATTGGTTTCTCCTCTCCGCGGTGCTCTGCCTCGGACTCGGATTCATCTACCTGCAAAGCAAACCGCGCGTCTATCAACGCCAGGCTGTCATGCTCATTGAAGACTCACAGGGCGGTTCGATGAACGGCCCCATGCCTCGCTCCCGCACACGCAGCAACATGACCAGCCTCATGGAACTCAACGGCGTCAGCGTCGGAGACAACTTGAAGAACGAAATCTTCATCCTCGGCTCAAAACGCCTTATGAACATCGTTGTGGAAAAACTCAATTTGGACGTGGACTATACCACCGACGAGTCGCTCCACTACATTTCGCTCTACGGAAAGGAACGCCCCTTTGAAGTGCTCTTCCAGGACTCTGTTGCCCGCATGGCATACTCCTTCAAAATCCAGAAAACCGGCGCTTCATCCGTCAAACTCTTTGACTTCAAAGACCAAGAAGGAAACACCTATCCCGACATGTCGCTGCAACTCGGACAGATGAAGAAGACGCCGCTCGGCACCTTCTGCATCGTGAGAGCACCGAAGTTTGACAAATGGAAAGAAGAAATCATCACCGTCACCCGTCTGCCGCGTGAAAAAGCCGCTACACGATTCATGAGCGAAATCAAAGCGAGCGAATATGACAAAGAAACCTCACTCATCGTCATCAGCTGCAACGACGTGAACCGACGCCGCGCCGACGACTTGCTCACCACGCTCTACAACACCTACAAAGAGGACGTCGTGGAGAACAAAAACCGCGTAGCACTCAACACTGCCAAATTCATTGACGAACGCATCGCCCTCATCGGCGAAGAACTGAGCAAGGTGGAGAACCAACTCGCCGGATTCAAGAAACAAAACCAACTCATCGACTTTCAGCAGACGGCATCACAAGTGCTCGGACAAACGACCAAGGCTCACGAACTCAGCCTGCAACTGGAAACCGAACTGAACGTGGCACGCTATCTCGGAACCTACATCCAGAACCACAGCAACGACCACGACCTCATCCCCGCCCTCAACATCGGCGACGCCGGGTTCAACACGCAAATCTCACGCTACAACGAGTTGATGAACCAACGCAACTCCATGATTGCGAACTCCAGCGAACAAACCACCGTGGTGCGCGAGCTGGATCGACAACTCTCGCAGATGCGACAGAGCATCCTTGCCTCCGTCAAGAGTTACATTCAAAGTATTCAACTGCAACTCCAAGACGCACGCCTCAACGAGCGGCTCTTGAGCGGTAAAATTTCCAGCGCACCGGAACAAGAGAAGCAGGGTCTGGACATCCAACGCCAGCAATCCTTGAAAGAGGCTCTCTACACCTACCTCCTCAATAAACGCGAAGAGGTCGCCCTGCAGCAAGCCATCAACGAAGCCAACGTGCGCTTGGTGGAAGGACCCATCGGAGACCTCATAGTCAGCCCGCGAGGCACCATCATCATGGCATTTGCATTGATCATCGGACTCTGCATCCCCTCGCTGATTCTTTGGATCATCTATATGTTTGACACAACCGTGCACAACCGCAAGGAAATTGAAGAGGCTACCACCATCCCCCTGCTGGGAGAAGTGCCGCACATCAAAAACACGGACTCAACCACCCTCATTTCCGAACTGCCGTCCGACGACCCCGTGGTCGAAGCCTTCCGCATCATGCGCTTCAACCTGGGATTCATCCGACAGCACCCGAAGGTCTTCGTCTGCACCTCCACCACACCGGGACAGGGAAAGAGCTTCGTTTCCCGAAACATGGGAATCATCCTCGCCATGGCGAAGAAAAAAGTCATCATCATCGATGCCGACATCCGCAAACGAAACCTCAGCTCGCACTTCGGTCACAACTCCGGTCTGACAACTTATCTGGTTGACGAATACAGCAAACTGGAGGAGATGATTATCCCCGACGGCATCGCCAAAGGCGTGGACTTCATGCCGGCAGGCAGCGTGCCGCCCAATCCCTCCGAACTGCTCATGTCGGAACGCCTGGAGAAGCTGGTGGAACAACTCCGAGAGCAATATGACTACATCATCTTTGACTCTACGCCCATGTTCTCCGTGGCTGACGCTAGCATCGTCTCGCGTCTGGTGGACACCACACTCTATGTCATGCGTGCAGGCGTGCAGCCTCGCGCCTTCCTCCCCGAACTGGAACGCATCTATCAGAGCGGACGAATGAAGAACCTCGTGCTGATTCTCAACGACGTCAACTTCAAGAAAGGACGCTACAACACCGGATACGGATACGGTTACGGATACGGCGCCAATTACAGTTACGAGCGCTCCGGCAACCACACCCGCCGCGCCAAGAATCTGCTCAGCAGACTGAAACCCGGGAAGAACTAAATCTTTTACGCAAAACAGAAAAGCAACTTGGCACGGCGATGAACTCGCACGGCTGAGTTGTTTTTCTTTACGGAGGGTACTCCCGATGCCAACGACACTCCGCACTTGAAAACAAACCAACTCCGCGGGAAATCCCGCCCCACCGCCCTTGACCACACTGAACCACAGCCCGCACATTCTCCTCATCTACACCGGAGGAACCATCGGAATGATTGAGAACCCCATCACCGGGGCTCTCGAGAACTTTGAGTTTTCTCAATTCAAAAAATATGTCCCCGAACTGCAAGGTTTCAACTTTGACATCGATGCGCTCTCCTTTGACCTCCCCATTGACAGTTCGGACATGGAGCCGCGCTACTGGGTGAAGATTGCCCACATCATCAGCGACCACTATCAGAACTATGACGGCTTCGTGCTCCTCCACGGCACAGACACAATGGCATACACCGCCAGTGCGCTGAGTTTCATGCTGCAAAATCTTGGAAAGCCGGTCATCATCACGGGGTCTCAACTCCCCATCGGGCGTCTCCGCACCGACGGAAAGGAAAACCTTCTGACGAGCATCGAAATCGCAGCAGCCACCGACAGCCGCGGAAGACCCATGGCGCCCGAGGTCTGCATCTTCTTTGAAAACAGACTGATGCGAGGCAACCGAACAACAAAAATCAACGCCGAGGGGTTCAACGCCTTCCGCTCCTTCAACCTCCCGTCGTTGGCACACGCCGGCATACATATTAAATATGAGGAACACCTCATTCGCCGGCCGGAACCGGGAGCGGTCTTCAAACCGCACTTCTTGCTGGACAACAACGTCATGATTCTGACACTCTTCCCGGGCATCCGTCCGGAGGTGGTGGACGCCTGCTTCGCCGTGCGAGGACTGCGCGCCGTGATTCTCAAGACCTTCGGCTCGGGCAATGCACCCCAGAAACCGTGGTTCATGGACAAACTCCGTGCCCTCATCGACCGCGGCGTAATCGTGGTGAACGTCACACAATGCTACAAGGGCTCGGTGGAGATGCACCGCTATGGAACGGGACTCCAACTCCTCCAGGCGGGGGTGGTGAACGGCTACGACAGCACCATGGAAAGCGTGCTGACAAAACTGATGTTCCTCCTCGGACATGACTACCCTCACAACGAAATCGTTCGACTCATGAACACCGACATCGCCGGAGAAATCACGGTGTGAAAAGAATTCCGGAGAGCGCAAGAAGCGCGCTTCTCGGCGTGCCGGCATCCGCTCCTCCCACTTCACCATCTGCCCTTCAGAAGACCCCTAATTCAATCTTCCACTTCTCAAACTGCTTTGACTCTTCGCGCTTCACACTTCTTGCTCGCAACCTTTCTCTCTCTCCTTTGTGCTTGTCAGAAGCATGGAGAAGGGAACCAAAACAGCAACTCCCTGCTTTCTCACACCCGTCTGCTCAGTCTGCGAGACAGCGGCGGAGTGAGCATCGCAGTTGTCGCTGACCCTTGGGCAAAAGAGAAAACGCTTGCCACCTACGTGCTCGTGCCGGACACCGTTCCTGCCACAGTTCAATTGCCGGAAGGAACGGTCGTTCACACACCGTTGCGCCGCGCCGTGCTCACCTCCTCCATCCACGCAGCCTTGCTCCTGCGCCTCGGCGTCGCCGACGCCATCGCGGGAATGACTGACACCGCCTATGTCGTCAGTTCCGACATCCGCCGCCTCCTCCGCAGCGGAAAAGTGACCGACGTCGGCAGCTCCGTCAATCCGGACGCCGAACGCATCAAGCAAACCCACGCCGATGCGCTCTTCCTTTCCCCCATGGAGAACGCGGGGCAGAACAATCTCGCGCGGCTCGGCATCCCGCTCATCCAATGTGCGGACTACATGGAGGTCTCTCCCCTCGCCCGCGCCGAATGGATGCGATTCTACGGCCGCCTCTTCGGCTGCGCTGACAGCGCCGACAGCCTCTTCCGTGAGGTGGAGAGGGCATACGAGACGCTCTGCCAAAAGGTGAGGACTCACAATGCGCCACGCCCCACCGTCTTCTGCGACCTGCCCCTCTCTGGCACATGGTACGAACCCGGCGGACAGAGCACGATGGGACAGTATCTCGCTGACGCCGGCGCAGACTATCTCTGGAGCGACCGCGCCGAGAGCGGTTCCCTCCCCTTGGACTTCGAGGCAGTCTATGCCCGTGCCGCCCGCGCCGATTTTTGGTTGGTGAAATATGGGAGCGCAGCGACGCTGACCTACGAATCCATGCTTCGCGACGACAGCCGCTTCCGTCGTTTCCGAGCCTGGCAGGAACGCCGGATTTGGAGTTGCAACAGTCTGAAAGTGCCTTTCTACGAAGAGACGCCTTTCTTCCCGCACCTGCTGCTGGGGGAACTCATCCGCATCTTCCACCCCGGGCTCCTGCCCGAGGCTCCGAACCGTTATTATCTTCCGCTCTGAAACCATGCTCCGACTACTCCTGCTCCTGCTGCTCCTGCTGCCGCTGAGTCTGCTCTCCGGCAGTGTCTCCCTCAGTCCTTCCGAGGTCTGGTTGGCACTGTGGGGCGAGGGCAACGAGACCCTGCGTTTCATTGTTTGGGAGAGTCGGTTGCCGCAGACCGCCACTGCCCTCTTGGCAGGCATGGCTCTCTCCGCCGTCGGGCTCGTCCTGCAAACGCTCTTCGCCAACCCTCTGGCAGACCCCTCGCTGCTTGGCATCCACAGCGGGGCATCGCTCGGCGCCGCCGTCTCTTTCCTGCTCTTCGGCGGGAGTTTCAGCCTCGGTGTTCTGACTGCCGGCGGTCTCTGTCTGACCGTCTTCTCTGCCTTTCTCGGTGCGTGCGGCGTCATCCTCTTACTGGCACTTTGCAGTCGCATCGTTCACGGAACGCTCGGTCTGCTCATCGTCGGCGTGATGATTAGCTTTGCCGTCTCGGCACTCGTCAGCCTGCTCAGTTTCTATGCCGCTGCCGACGGTTTGCAACAGTTCATCGTCTGGGGCTTCGGTTCGTTCGCCAACGTCGGACTGGAGATTCTGCCCTTCTTTGCAGGACTGATTCTCCTTGCCTTGCTGCTGTTGCTGCCCTTTGTCCCCGCCCTTGACGCACTGCTCTTGGGCGATGACTATGCCCGAAACTTGGGAATACGGGTGCGCCGCTCCCGCACGCTCCTCTTGCTCCTCGGCGGTTTTCTCGTGGCAGTGACAACCTCGCTCTGCGGTCCCATCTCGTTCATCGGCATGGCAGTTCCGCACCTGGCACGCCTCAGTCTTCGCAGCGGCAGCCACCGGCGCCTGCTCCCCGCCACCCTGCTTTGGGGAGGCAACATCGCCCTGCTGGCACTCATGCTCTCTCATCTTCCCGGCGAACGCGGCACCTTCCCGCTCGCTGCCATCACTCCCCTCTTCGGCGTGCCCGCCGTGCTTTGGGTACTGCTTCGAAAGAGAAGGGATATATAATGTATAGTCACTCATCCCTTCGCATTCCCCTCATTTCTCACATGAAAGAATTCATCAAAACCGAGGTCAAGGCGGAAACCGCCATCTTGGTCGGCCTCATCACCAAAGAACAAAGCGAACGCAAGACCAACGAATATCTCGACGAACTGGAATTCCTCGCCGAGACCGCCGGCGCCGTCACCGTCAAACGTTTCACGCAACGCCTGGACGGACCGAGTTCCGTCACCTACGTCGGAAAAGGAAAACTTGAGGAGATTCGTGCCTACATCCTCGCCGAAGAGGAGGCGGAGCGCGAGGTGGGAATGGTGATTTTCGACGACGAACTCTCCGCCAAGCAGCTTCGAAATATCGAAAAAGAACTCGGAGTGAAAATTCTGGACCGCACGAGTCTCATTCTCGACATCTTCGCCATGCGAGCACAAACCGCCAACGCCAAAACGCAGGTGGAACTAGCACAGTATCGCTACATGCTTCCGCGCCTTCAACGCCTTTGGACTCACCTCGAACGACAGGGCGGCGGCTCAGGCTCGGGAGGCGGAAAAGGCTCGGTCGGACTGCGCGGACCGGGCGAGACGCAGTTGGAAATGGACCGACGAATCATCCTCAACCGCATGGCGCTCCTCAAACAACGACTCGCCGACATCGACCGACAGAAAACCACGCAGCGCAAAAACCGCGGACGACTCATCCGCGTGGCGCTCGTCGGCTACACCAACGTCGGAAAATCTACCCTCATCAATCTGCTGGCGAAATCGGAGGTCTTTGCCGAAAACAAACTCTTCGCCACACTGGACACCACCGTGCGAAAGGTCATCATTGACAACCTGCCCTTCCTCCTCGCCGACACCGTGGGCTTCATCCGCAAACTGCCCACCGACCTCGTCGATTCTTTCAAGAGTACGCTGGACGAGGTGCGCGAAGCGGACCTGCTGGTTCACGTGGTGGACGTCTCCCACCCGGACTTTGAGGAACAGATTGAGGTGGTCAACGCCACCCTCCACGACTTGGGCTGCAGCAACAAACCGCAACTGCTGCTTTTCAACAAGATGGATGCCTACACCTGGACGGAAAAGGACGAAGACGACCTGACGCCTGCCACCCGCGAGAACCTCTCTCTCCCGGATTTGCAATCCACCTGGATGGCACGCCTCGGACGCGACGCCATCTTCATCTCCGCACGTCAGAAAATGCACATCGATGAACTCAAGCAACTGCTCTACGAACGCGTCAAAGAACTCCACGTGCAGAAATATCCCTACCACGACTTTCTCTTTGAACACTACACGGAAGAGGCCTAAGAAACCACGCTGCAACTGACAAAACACCGACGAGCGCAACAAACGCTCACAGCGACAAATTGCCTCGTTTTCGGATCACTCCCACGACGCCTTACGACATGCCCCCTTATTTCTTGGCTTGAAAAAGAGACGCCGAAAGGAAAAAACTATATTTGCAGGTAATTACACATGAGGGGAGTACTATATAGACTGACGAAACTTACAAAAGGGCGCGCTAAGAAATCAAAAATCAACTCAACCTAATTTTTAGAACACCCCTAAAGAGAATTTCGGATACGCACATGGAAATAAACAGTAGGAGGTAAATGCCAACCCAAAAGGCATTTGCCTCCTACTTTCCTTTGCCACCAGCTCTCACTTTGCCTCCTACGTTCACCTTTACCGACCTCTCACGAAGCGTAACCATCCGAAATCAACCGTCTTGTTCAAATTCTTCGCGCTTTCGTACTTTGCAGGCAAAAAAAGCCA
>NZ_JADYUH010000075.1 GCF_021531665.1 Prevotellamassilia timonensis | reverse complement strand
TTCTTCCTGTCCTCTTCAGTCCCACCGAACTCATAACATTCGTCTTCGTTCCACTCGCAGATGATGTCAGGATTCTGACACTCTTCATGCTGTTCCTCAGGCTCGATCCAGAATTCTTCATCTTCGGATTCTTTCTTCATTTTGATATACGAGTTTACTCTAAAAAGTCGGCAAGCCGACCTATGATTAATATTATATTTGTTTAACGCTAAATCGTTCTTTGACATTATGTAATCTGGAGAAAAATACATAAATTTGTATAAAAATCAAGTCCAAAGATAGGTTCAAGAAATCGACTACAAACAAGCAACTCGGACTGTTCAAAAGGAGAACCGGGAACTCGCAGCAGACAAGGAGAATGGCTTTGACTTCATTGCCAACGGAATTCAGGGAAAGCCCTCACGTTTCGACCTTGACCTGCAGGAGGACGGGACACTTGAGATAACCGACCAGCAGACGGCAGAGGTAATGACCGCCATCAAGGTGAAGGATGACAAGTGGAAGATACCCGTCAAGACAAAGGAAGGCAAGGACACTTACCGATACTTTGACAAGACCAGCATTGAACGCTCCAAGGTAAGGCGGCAGACGGGATCCATCCCGTGGGACGAACGCAAGAAGCGGAACAACGTCGAGGCAAGCATCTTCCAATACTGCTTTCACACCCGGAACAACAAGACACGTTACAGAGGATTAATCAAGCATACGCTCCAGGCAATAGCCCGATGCGCATGGATCAACATGCGCCGTCTTTTCCTCTATGACATCGAAAGGTCTCTCCAGATTGCGTAAAATGTTTCAAAGAGCGCCTTGGACCTGTAAAAGACCCATATATTGGGCACATAATCGCTCATTAGAGCGCTCATATACGATGCTTTGACACTCCGAAACGGAATATCTTGCATCATCCCAAATTAACCTGCAGACTCGGGATTACTTCCCGATGATGCAGAAATGTCTAACTTAAATGCTACTTTTTGTAGCGGATTCTTTACTGTTTTCTTGTTGTTTGACGATGCAAAGGTCGTGACATATCCTGATATAAAAGAAGACTTTATTCGGTATGGTATGAGATGTGGGGTTTATGTCGTGAGATGAAGACCAGCAAGTGGAATTACTGTTTTCTTTCATGGTTAGAATACGAAAAAAGGCAAGTGTTGTTGCACCTGCCTTTTAATATATAAAGAGTTCATTTTCTAACTTCGTTTTACCAGTCTAACTGCATAAGCCCATTCTTTGTCATTAAGCCATTCAACAAAGCCTACTTCCATTTCCGAATCTTCAAAGTGGAATGAGTAAGCAATTCTGTTTTCGACATCATTTACTTCTGTTGCTGTCCAATAGCAACCTCTGACATTCCAATCTCTTGAGGATTCATTTGGCTTGCGCAAACCAGCACATGGTAAGAAAATAACATTGCCATTAGGACCTTGTACAAGGCAACCTGTTACTGTCTTTACTGTGCAGAAAGTCCAAATACATTCAGTCTTCAGTTCTTCAAAATCTTCTCTTGATGGTAAAGACCAATGGTGACATTCATGCCATGTATAAAGTTCTCCTGGCTGTTCTGGAATCTTTGCATCAACATTGCAAGATGCCCAAAGTGTTCCGCTTGGAAGTCCAAGGTCAACGAACTCTTCTACTGTATCATTCAATTCATTTACTGATACTGTCAACTTCTGCTTGTATGAATAAGTCTGGAGTACTTCAAGTCTTTTATTCTTCTCCAAAGACAGAAGTAACCTGTTCGCATCTGTCTTTGCAATATCTAATTTGATATTTCCGCCAGCAGTATTCAGAACAGCATAGTGTTCTGTGCGGTTTACTCCTACAAGGAAATCAGTATTGATAAGATATGAACGTCCAACCTTCAGAATGTGATGCTGCTGATAAGTTCCTTCGGCATTAATCAACTCTTCTAGTTGCTTTAACAACATTCTTATGGCCTTGCGGTGCGAACCATTTGTGAGATGTATGTCCACATAATTTCCATCAGCCTCTGCAAACAGAAACTGGTCCAGATGAACATATATGTGCTCTCTGCTATTTGTTATTGAGATTTTCATACTAGTAATCAGATGTTTATGATATGATGAGACTATTTGGAAGTTCTTCCGAATATTTGCATTAATCGTTTTCAATTCTTTTGTCATCATGCCTGTTCTTCAGTCTATTATTATAGGCTTCAAATACAGCATAATAGTTTTTTCTTCATAATCGTATTTCGTTTTCTCATATTGGTTGTTTAACTGTGTATATTATAACTGAGTATTACCGTTTATCGTAATTCGTATAAGGTATTACCGCTCAGAATGTCCTGAGGAACTTCATCTTTAACAGAATTGTCAATGAAGCAAAATACAGGTCTGTGAATATTAGTAGCGATTGTGAAACAGTTGGCCAAAGTTGAATTACATTCAGCGCCAAAATATGTATTATACAAACAATAAGGGATATCTTGTCTTGGACTGTCGTCGTCAAAAGTGATTTTCCAACAAGTTTCACCAAGCAATTCTCTTACTGCTTCCCATCGGCCGTCCCAATGGCTTTCACCAAATACGAACAAAGGTGCTATAATGTTTGACGATGCATACTCTTTGATGAGTTGCTTCAATTCGTTTAAGTTAATTGTCTTCATAAGCAAATCCTATTTTACTATATGTCCCTGAGCAGTCACGGCAGATACTGCCATAATAATACTCAGAATGAGATTTCTACTTTTCATATTTTATTCATTTTTTAAATGATTAGGTTAGATTTAAGTTCATCAGAATACTCGATACTATCAAGATTCAAGCAATTCATCATGAATTCATTTTCCTCTTCAATATATGGTTTTGCCATATCTTCGATTTGTTTTGCCAAATCCACTGAAACTTCAGAAACCACTGATAATTCTTTTGCCCTCTTTACAAAGTAGCCGTCATCTCCTTTAAAGTTATAGTCCCTAAGGTTCCTAATTCTTGTTGCAATGTCAAGCAGCAATATGATAGAATCTTCAACCTTGGCTTCTTCAACCTTAACTGATTGGTATGTGTCAACAAGTAACTGCTCCAATTCATCTGAGTATTTGAGGCTTGTCGAATGAGAGCATTTTTCAATCAGAATAGGGATTAACTGATGATAGGTAGAGAGCATTTCAAAACCCTTGGCTTCTTTTAAGCATTCTCTGAGATACAACTCCTGATTGGGACAGACATAATTGTCAATATCAAAGAACTCAAGGAGAGGTTTCACTATTGCTTCTGGATTACATCTAGATGTGAGTGCTCCTTCTATAGCAGACATGACAAGTTGCTCTTTGACGATCTGCATTCTGTCCTTCTCGGAAGGAAACGAAGAAACATAACGAACTGGAAATTCTGGGAGTTTGATTTGGGAATGACCACTCAAGAATTTTTCCAATTTTGACACCTCATCATTGTACCAATTCTCCCATTTTTTCTGATTGAAAATAGGGGAATTTTCACCCAAAGTTATAAAGTCTTTGCCTAAATATAATCTTGAAAATTCATGTTTCCAAAATAGAGATATTTGTATCCATGCATATTCTGAAAGTGTGTCTCTAATACTGCTGTTAAGAGAATCTACAAATTTCTGAAGTGGTGGGAACAAACTATTCATCAAGGACACAGAGAAGGTTGGATATTTCTCTAAGATGTCTTTTGGAAAATACTTATATTCTGAGTTGTTGTCAAGAATGATAAAAGAAGGTTTGTGCCCTTTTGTTGCAATATCAATAGCATACTGCAAATCTCCAAATTCTTTGAAGCGGGTGTAGACGAAGTAATACAGGTCGCATTCTGCAGGCTTCAAGAAACAGTAACTCTTACTCTCATCCTGCGGATGACCGCATACACTATAGCAACTTGAGTATTCAGCACGAATCACATCTACAAGGAACGTGCAATCAACTGTAACAAGGATTGTAGGAACTTGTGAGTTCTGGTCTGATACAGCCTTCTTAATGGTTTTCAACAGAGCGTTTAAATCAATTATTTTCATCTTTGCTATATTATAATCATCGTTTTCAATTCTTTTGTCATCATGCCTGTTCTTCAGTCTATTATAATAGGCTTCAAATACAGCATAATAATCATTCTCATTATCTACGACAGTTAGAAGTCTTTCCAGCGCAGATTCTATTTCTTTCCTTGCTGTGTCATGATCAATACGAACTATCTCTTTTAAAATACAGTCAAAAGATTGGTACCATACATCTGTACAATATTGTTCAAAATGCAAATTGCAAAACAAACCTTCTAACATGCATCTACTTACCCGCTGATAGAAGTAGGTATTTTTTGATGGTAGTCCAAGAATCGGCTCGTATTGAGTTGCTTTTTGATATAGATTGCTAAGCACTTTGTGTACCAAACCCTGCCAATTGACGATATCACCAACTTTGCCTATCTCAAAATCTAACACAAATTTGCTTGCGGTGTCAGTTATTTCAAAATCTCGGAAGAAAATACCATCCTTTCTGAGTTCATTGAATAGTATTACTGCTTGTTGCGGAGATAACATATCTGCAATTTCGTTACACCATGCACAAAACTCGTTGAGTTGTTGTACTCTTTCATCTTCTGTTCCAACAGCATTTGTAGAATGAAACTCATTATAAATAGAACAGAAATCTGCTGACATTGGTCGAATACTGTTTTCTGTATCCTCCCAATTAATGATTTGGATAAGTTTGGTAATTTTTGCCTTCTCTACTTGATTCATTGTAACGTTCACTTTTATTGTCTTATGGCTCCTATTCAGACGTTACATATTGAAAAAACATGAGTTGGTAGAACTGCATGAAAAAAACGTGAAGCCTCATATTGTTGCTCGTTCACGCTTGAGGCCTTAGGACTGCCCATCTTATCGAACGAGCAACGAGACCTCACGCTATGTATGTATATATTATACCCTACAAACCGCCACTATATGTATAATGACGGAAAGAGGGTATGCGTATAACATACCCATGAGCATCATCGTTGCACAGTCCAGGATAAGATATTGGAGTGTCCTAAGTTCCAAGCATCCGAACTTGCGTCAATAACGCTTTTTATTATGTAATCTCGGCCGGTTAGACACTACACGAGTGCAGTCGACGGAGAGCATCATCTCACTCAATGGCAAGATTTTGCTTTGCAATGTTACGAAAATTATTTTGAAAATATGGCTGATTTTACTGAGAAATGCAAAATCATGGCTGATTGGGCGTTTTTCTTTTTTCGGTTTTTCTTGTTTTTGCCGGCACTTCCCGAAATCCATAAAACAATCTTCATTATGCATTTAGCGAGATTTTCGGAGGCTGTTTTGGGGGCCGACGGAATATTATTGTTAATTTTGTCGCAATAACAACCTAAACACTATGGCAGAGAATAAGAAAGAGATGGAGCGTGCAGAACTCCACAGAACAATATGGGCAATTGCCGATGAGATGCGAGGTGCGGTAGATGGATGGGATTTCAAGGCATACATTCTCGGTATGCTCTTCTATCGCTACATCAGCGAGAACATCACCAACTATATCAACAAGGGCGAGTGGGATACGGGCAACACCGATTTTGATTATGCCACTTTGGACGATGCCACAGCGGAGAGCATACGCGAAGAGATGGTGGGCGTGAAGGGTTTCTTTATTCTGCCGAGCCAACTCTTCTGCAATATATGCAAGGCGTGCGACAAGGATGCCAACCTGAACGAGACTTTGGAGCAGATTTTCAACTCTATTGAGGCGAGTGCGAAGGGAACTGAAAGCGAGGATGATTTCAACGGATTGTTTGCTGATGTTGATGTCAATTCAAATAAGTTGGGAGCGACTGTCATCAAGCGAAATGAGAAACTGGTAAAACTCCTTCGCGGCATTCAGCAGATGAACCTCGGCGACTACCAAGACAATACGATAGATGCTTTCGGCGATGCCTACGAATACTTGATGGGTATGTATGCGAGCAACGCAGGTAAGAGCGGCGGCGAGTTTTACACTCCGCAGGAGGTAAGCGAACTCCTCACCCGTCTGGCAACGCTTGGCAAGACCGAAGTCAATAAGGTCTATGACCCTGCTTGCGGTTCGGGTTCGCTGCTCTTGAAAGCGGCAAAGATACTCGGCAAGGACAATGTGCGTCAGGGTTTCTATGGTCAGGAGATTAACCTTACCACCTACAACCTCTGCCGTATCAATATGTTCTTGCACGACATTGACTATGACAAGTTTGATATCGCCTGCGAGGATACACTTCTCTCGCCACAGCATTGGGACGATGAACCATTTGAGGTGATTGTTTCTAACCCACCTTATTCTATCAAGTGGAAGGGCGACGACGATATTACTCTCATCAACGACCCTCGCTATGCTCCTGCCGGCGTGCTTGCTCCAAAGTCAAAGGCGGACTTGGCGTTCATTATGCACTCGTTGGCGTGGTTGGCAACCAACGGCACGGCGAGCATAGTTTGTTTCCCGGGCATTATGTATCGTGGCGGTGCGGAGAAGAAGATACGCCAGTATCTGATTGACAACAACTATGTAGATTGCGTCATCCAACTCCCCGATAACCTCTTCTTCGGCACCTCTATCGCTACCTGCATTATGGTATTGAAGAAGAGTAAGAAGGATAACGCTACGCTCTTCATAGATGCCAGCCGTGAGTGCGTGAAGATTACCAACAACAATAAACTCACCCCAGAGAACATCCAGCATATCGTTGATTACTTCGCCGAGAGAAAGGATGTTGATTATGTATGCAAGTTGGTGGCGAACGATGTGGTGGCGGAGAACGACTACAACCTCTCTGTTTCTACCTATGTGGAGCAGGAGGATACTCGTGAGCAGGTGGATATTGTGAAACTGAATGAGGAGATTGCACAGATTGTGGCAAGAGAGAATGTTCTGCGAGCGGAGATAGATAAGATTATTGCTGAAATTGGAGGATAAGACTATGAGCAGATTAAATGAACTTATTCAGCAGTATTGCCCTGATGGAGTTGAATATAAGAAGTTGGAGGACTGTTGTCAGATATTGGACAACAAAAGAAAACCAATTACCAAAGGTGCAAGAGTTGCAGGCGAATACCCATACTATGGAGCCAATGGTGTCCAAGATTATGTTGCTAATTATATTTTTGATGGCAAGTATGTTCTTGTCGGCGAAGATGGCAGCGTGATTACACCAAGCGGAACTCCTGTTGTTAATTGGGCAGAAGGCAAGATTTGGGTGAATAACCACGCTCATATCATCAGCGAGAAAAAAGGTGTTCTTCTTCGCTATCTTTTTCATTATTTACAGACAATAAATATCACTCCACTGATACACGGTAATATACCTAAACTCACAGGAGGTGATTTTAGAGCATTGACTATCCCCGTCCCGCCCCTTTCTGTTCAGGAGGAGATAGTAAGGATATTAGATAGTTTTGCAGAACTGCAAGCAGAACTGCAAGCAGAACTGCAAAAAAGATTACAACAATACAACTATTACAGGGATAAATTATTGTCCTTCAATGAATTAAATAGGTGGCAAAGCGTAAGCGTTGAATGGAAGAAGTTGGGAGATGTATGTGATATTAAAGGGCGAATTGGTTTTAGAGGATATACAAGACAAGACTTGGTGGAAGAAGCAGACGGAGCGATTACTTTAAGCCCTTCTAACATTATCAACCAAGAATTGAATTATGAAGATTGCTCATATATTTCTTGGGCAAAATACGAGGAGTCCCCAGAAATAAAAGTCGCAGTTGGAGATGTTATTTTCACAAAAACAGCCTCTGTCGGCAAAACGGCACTTGTTAAGTATTTGCCAAAAGAAGCAACAATAAACCCACAGTTAGTAGTATTAAAAAATATACAGTGTAATCCTGCATTCTTGGCATATGTGTTAAAGACTTATAGATTTCAACAGGAAGTTGCAAAATTACAGGGAGTTGGTTCAGTCCCCAATATATCTCAAACTTCTTTGTCTGGAATAACTATCCCTATCCCACCTCTCGCCGAGCAGCAGCGAATAGTCTCTATCCTTGATAGATTTAGCACCCTAACCACCGACATCACCGCAGGTCTCCCAGCAGAGATAGAGGCAAGGCGCAAGCAATACGAATACTACCGAGACCAATTATTGACCTTCAAGCAAAAGGCATAAGACTATGGCATATAACATTATTGCAGAAAACGAAGACTACACGATTGTTAGCGACTATCAGACGATTTACCGCAAGAGCGATAAATACCAGTCGGAAGCACAATTAGAGAAGGAGTTCATCAAGACCCTCACCGAGCAGGGATACGACTACCTCCCTATCCACAAGGAACAAGACCTCGTGGATAATCTCCGTGTGCAGTTGCAGAAACTCAACGACTACACCTTCACCGATAGCGAATGGAAGCGTTTCTTCAATGATGTCATTGCCAACCAGAACGAAGGCATTGAAGCAAAGACCACCAAGATACAGGAAGACCATATCCAAGTCCTCAAAAGAGACACTGGCGAGACCAAGAACATCTACCTGATTGACAAGAAGAATATTCATAACAACTGCCTCCAAGTCATCAACCAATACGAGGAGGTGCAGGGAAACCACGATGCCCGCTACGATGTGTCCATACTCGTCAATGGACTGCCGCTTGTGCATATAGAATTGAAGCGAAGAGGCGTTCAACTCAAAGAGGCGTTCAATCAGATTGACCGCTATCAGAGAGATAGTTTCTGGGCAGGCTGCGGACTGTATGAATATGTTCAGATATTCGTCATATCCAACGGTACCAACACCAAGTATTACTCCAACTCCACACGCTTCAACCACATCAAGGAGCAGGAGCGAAACAGGACAAAGAGCAAGAAGACCAGCAACTCGTTTGAGTTCTCGTCATTTTGGACAGACAGCAACAACAAGGCTATCAACGACCTGATCGGCTTCACCCGCACATTCTTTGCCAAGCATACACTGATAAATGTCCTCACCAAGTATTGCGTATTTACGAGTGAGAGGATGCTCCTCGCGATGCGTCCCTATCAGATTGCAGCAACGGAGCGTATCATCGGACGCATAAATGTCGCCCACAACTACAAGCAATACGGCAAGACCGAAGGCGGCGGTTATATATGGCATACGACAGGTTCGGGCAAGACCCTTACCTCATTCAAGACCGCTCAACTCGCTTCACGCCTTGACTACATAGACAAGGTGCTGTTCGTCGTGGATAGAAAAGACCTTGACTACCAGACGATGAAGGAGTATAACCGATTTGAGGAGGGCGCTGCTGACAGCAACGCCTCGACTTCCGTCCTTCAACGGCAACTTGAAAACAAGGATAAGAACGGCGGCTACCGCGATTACCGCATCATCATCACCACCATACAGAAACTCTCCATCTTCATTCAGAAGAACAAAAACCATCCCGTCTTCCAGCAGAGGGTGGTGATTATCTTTGACGAGTGCCACCGAAGCAACTTTGGCGAGATGCACAACGCCATAACCAAGAACTTCAAGAAATACCATATATTCGGTTTCACGGGCACACCTATCTTCGCCCAGAACGCAAGCAGCGGTGGAGATTTGAAACTGAAAACCACACAGCAGGCATTCGGCGATAAACTCCACACCTACACCATTGTGGATGCCATCAACGACGAGAATGTCCTACCATTCAGAATAGACTATGTGAACACCCTTAAAACGAAAGAGGATATACTGGACAAGCAGATTTCTGCTATTGACCGAGAGCGCGTTATGTCTGCCCCGGAAAGAGTGAGTGCCGTGGTGAAGTATATATTGGAGCACTTTGACCAGAAGACCAAGAGGTCATCATACTACTCCTATCGCGTTGCCCAAAACATCGGGCAGATGGCAAAGGCGAAGAAGGGCGAGGTCAAGGAGGAGAAGATGACGCAGAAACTGGCAGGTTTCAACGCTATGTTTGCTGTTGCCTCCATTGATATGGCAAAGGCATACTATAACGAGTTCAAGGCACAGCAGGCACATCTGCCAGAAGCACAGCGATTGAAGATTGCCACCATCTACTCATACGGTGCAAACGAGGAGGAGATAGACGGCATACTCGTGGAGGAGAACCCAGAGAGCACCACCAACCTTGACCAACCGAGCAGAGACTTCTTGGAGGGTGCTATCAAGGATTACAACCAGATGTTCTCCACCAACTACGACACTTCAAGCGAAAAGTTTCAGAACTACTACAAAGACCTGTCGCTGCGAATGAAGAACCGTCAGGTGGATTTGCTGATAGTTGTCAATATGTTCTTGACTGGATTTGATGCTACCACCCTTAACACTCTGTTCGTGGATAAGAACCTTAAACAGCACGGACTGATACAGGCATACAGCAGAACTAACCGCATACTCAACTCGGTGAAGACCTACGGCAACGTCGTATGCTTTCGCAACCTCCAACAAGAGACCGATGATGCGATTGCCCTGTTCGGCGATAAGGACGCAGCGAGCATAGTCCTGCTTAAAGATTTCAAGTCATACTACGAAGGATACGATGCCGAGAACGGTAAGCATTGTTATGGATACAAAGAACTGGTAGCAGAACTCCAACAGCAATACCCAGATGGATACACGCCTATGGGCGAAGAGGAGGAGAGGCGCTTCATCGCCCTCTTCGGCAGTTTGTTGAAGTCTATAAATGTATTGCAGTCATTCGACCAGTTTGACGGACGGCAACTGCTCACTGACGGACAGATGCAGGACTATCAGAGCCACTACCTTGACCTGAAAGATAAGTGGAGAAAGAGAGGTAAGGGCGATAAAGAAGTTGTCAATGATGACATCATTTTTGAGACTGAACTGATAAGGCAGGTTGAAATCAACATTGACTACATACTGCTTTTGGTGAAGAATTACCACGACAGCAACTGCAAGGACAAGGAGATACTCGTCAATATCCGCAAGGCGGTAAGTGCGAGTATGCAGTTGAGAAGCAAGAAAGAACTCATTGAGGATTTCGTGGCAAGCGTCAATGCCGCAACCGATGTCGCTTCGGCTTGGGAGGCGTATGTGAAGCAGCGCAGGCAGGACGACCTGAATGAGATTATTGCAAGCGAGAAACTGAAAGCAGACGAGACCGTCAAGTTCGTGGAGAATGCTTTTCGTGATGGAGCGATACGCACAACGGGCACAGACATTGACAAGATACTCCCAGCAATGTCCCGCTTCGGCGGCGGCAACCGGCAGGAGAAAAAGAAGGCCGTGATAGAGAAGTTGAAGGTATTCTTTGAGAAGTATTTCGGTGTAGTCTGAATAATAATAACGTTTTCGTTAAGCCAGATGAGCAAAGTTGAGTTTACTCGAACTTTGCCATGGCGAGAATTTTCGTGCAAGTGAGCGCAATCAAGTTTACTTGAATTGCCGAGCGCAGCCGAAAATGTCAAAGAAATTTTCGTGCAAGTGAGCGCAATCAAGTTTACTTGAAATGGCGTGCAAATGAGCGCAGAGCCGAACTTGTTCGGGCTATGCCGAGTGCAGCCGACATTATGAAATTGTTGAGCGCAGCCGAAAATGTCAAAGAAAAACGTCTGTTGAAAACGAATTATTATTCGCAATTATTACTGTCCGCTAAACATGTTTTTGTGTCGAATAATACGGTTTTTGGCGAAAGACAAGCCCCCTCTTAAG
>NZ_JADYUH010000074.1 GCF_021531665.1 Prevotellamassilia timonensis | reverse complement strand
AGGCTCCTCCCATATCTCTATACAAATATAATACATTTCGTCGCCAAAAGCAAGAAGTGTTAAAACCGAAAAACCGCCTTGGGTGTGGAAAAGGTTTTCTCCACGAAATCATGGAAGCGACTCCACCTAATTTTTAGAACACCCCATAGAAAAAAGTATGCAGGGAGTGCTGTCTCTTCTTCAGTTTCCCCAAGGGCGATGCTTGAGGTGAGTTGAAGCGGGAATGAGCGCGGAAGACGTCAGAACTGCATGTAGATGAAGGGAGAGAGGTCGTTGCCGCCGAGTTGTTGCACGCACTGCCAAACGAGGAGTCCGCACAGCAACTTTGCCCACCAAGGCAGGCGGATGAAACGGGACTTGAGACGGACAAACGAAGCATGACCGACGAACACACTCAACAAACTGCCCACACAGAGCAAGACCCACAAAGGACGGGCGGTGACAAACGGAAGTAGCATGGAGAAATCAAAAGCGGTGAACACCTGCTTCACCATCGCCCACGCGGAGTCTGCATCGGGCGCACGGAACAAAACCCAAGAAACCATCAAGAAGAGGAAGGTCAAAAGCCACGCCGCCACACTCCTCCACGCTGTCTTCCGCGAAAAAGCGGGGCTTTCTGTTCTGCCCTGCCCCACTCCGGCACTCCTCCACGCTGTCTTCCGCGACAAAGTGGAGGGTCGATTCAGCGAGTGAGAAAAGAGTTTTTGGACGATGAGTCCCACGCCGTGGAGCGTCCCCCAGGCGAAGAACATCCACGAAACACCGTGCCAAAGACCTGCGACCCACATGGTCAGGAGGCAGTTCAGACAGGTGCGGAGTTTGCCTCGGCGGTTTCCTCCGAGCGGGATATAGACATAGTCGCGCAACCAGGAGGAGAGAGAGATGTGCCAGCGGTGCCAAAACTCCGTGAGACTTCGGCTGCGATAGGGGTTTTCAAAGTTGTCGGGAAGTTTCAGTCCCATCATGGCTGCCAAGCCGATGCTGAGGTCGCTGTAGGCAGAGAAGTCGAGGAAGATTTGAATCGTATAGCCCAGCACTGCCACGAGGTTTTCAAATCCGGAAAAGGCGGCAGGCGTGTCAAAGACCCAGTCGTTGAAGACTGCCAAATAGTTCGCCGCAGCCTTTTTCACGAGCCCGAGGAGGAGAAGAAAGAGCCCACCATAAATCCACTCTTTGTCCCACCCCACCCTCTGCTTGAGTTGGGGAATGAGGACTCCGGCACGGGTGATGGGACCGGCGAGAAGGAGGGGAAAGAAGGTGAGATAGAAGGCATATTCACACAGGTCGGTGCGCAGCCGGAACGTGCCGCGCCAAACGTCCACCGTGTAACTCACCGCCTGCAGGGTGAAGAAACCGATGCCGACGGGAATGCCCCACCCTGCCGCCGCAACACTCCATGATGCCGAATCAAAACCGCAGAGGATGGCAAGGGGGGCGGAGAACTTAAACCACAACAAGGGGAGCAGTTCAAGACCCACCGTTGCCACGAGCCAAAGATGACGGTGACGCACACTGCGGGAGAGGAAACGGGTGAGCGTCCAGGAGACCACGGTGACGATGGGGAGGAGAATCGCCAAAGAGAGGGAGGCTTTGTAGGCAAAGAAGAGGTTGAACGCCAGGACATAACTCATCATGGCGTAGCGTCGCGTTTCGGAAAGGAAGACATATCCCACATAAAACGCCACAAAACAAAGCATGAACATCGGCGTACCCAACAACCAGTGGGCATCACCGCCTTGGAGGAAGGAGGAGATCAATGGGCAAAGGTCTATGGTCAACAGTCAATAGTCAACAGGCTATGGTCTATGGGCAAAGGTCTATGGTCTATAGTCTATGGGCAACAGTCTATAGTCAATGGGCAACAGGCTATGGGCAACAGGCTATGGGCAACAGGCTATGGGCAACAGGCTATGGGCAAAGGTCAATAGTCAACAGTCTATAGTCAATGGTCTATGGTCAACAGTCTATGGTCTATGGTCAACAGGCTATGAGCAACAGGCTATGGGCAACAGGCTATGGGCAAAGGTCAATAGTCAACAGTCTATGGGCAATAGTCAATGGTCAATAGTCAATGGTCAATAGTCAATAGTCAATAGTCAATGGTCAATAGTCAATAGTCAATAGTCAATGGTCAACAGTCAATGGGCTATGGTCTATGAGCAACAATCAATAGACAACAGACAATAGTCGGAGGCTGTGAGGAAAGCCAAAGAGGCAAAGAGAAGAGAGAGCGGGAGCAAAAGGGGAAAGCCCGGAAAGGAGCGCGTCAAGGCGGACTGAGCAACACGAGGGTGGCTTTGGTGTCTTTTCCGTTCGGGGGCTTCATTTGAAGCGGGTGGTCACAAAGCGGACTTTCCATCCACACCGCGACGGAGTCCATCCAACGAGCGGCGGCTTGGCGCGTGGGGTGTGCGCCGTCCTTGCGACGCGCAAGGCTCAATCGGCTGCTCTCAAAGAAACGTTGACTGCCCGTCTTGCGGCGAATGAGACGGTTGATGCCCGTGTCGCGCTTCCAATTCGGAGGACCTATCCAACAATAGGGACGCCCGCCGATTTTTCGAAGAATACGGTCCACGTAAGTCTCCTGCTTCCGCAAGTCTTTCAAGAAGAGCTCGTTGCTGCCGAGAGAGAGCACAACGTAGGTCGGACGAAATCGGCGGATGAAATGTTCCAGCGTGTCGGTCTCAGCCCAAAGTTTGGTGGATGAACCATACCACACGACGGTGTAGAGGTCAAAGTGGTTGGCAGCGGCATATTGGCGAAAACGGAAATGCAAACCCTCCACCATGGAGTCGCCAAAGAAGAGGATGACATGGTGGGACGTGTCGGCTGTCGCCACGGACGGCGCAGCGGACACCGTGTCAAGGGGCATCTCAGGCGCCGGGAACCACTGCGTCTGCCGCAACTCATGTCCGTCAAACGCTAAGGGCGCATCCCAAAAAGAATAGGCAAGCGCCAACCCCCAAACGGTCACGAGGAGTAACGACAAGCGATATTTTCGACGAATCTTCTTCATCCTGTTTCAAGTTCAAACGACTCACATTGTGAGAATGAAACTCTTGTCCGAGGCAAAAATAGGAAAAATCTTGCTGTAAATGAAAATATTGCAGTGCCGTAAGGCTCTGACCGGGCGTTTTCGCCGGTTGACCTGACCTCAGCGGCTTATAATTAAGGGGGTGTTCTAAATATATAAGGAATAAAGGGGCGTTCAAAAACGTAATTACATCTTGGTGGCTTCCTTGGCGCGCCGTTTTGTTCGTCTCTTCTGTCACATAAGCCGCCATGCTCCTTCCTCCACTGACAGTAGGTCATCTCAAAGAAAGCAAGAATCAACTCAAACCTAAATTGTAGGACTCCACTTAGTTTTACGTCCCCAAAACTGTCGTTTGGGAGCCCCGCCATGAAGAAACGCCAAAGAAACTGAACAAACAGTTCCGGGCAAGAAGCGCACAAGTGTTCCTTTTTTTGTAAGTTTGCAACGTTGAAGAAATGCACCATAGCGAGCGAGCTTTGTTCCTTTCGTCCACAGCCCTCTCACAAAGGCTTTCAAAGCGGCAGACAATCCGTTCTTTCTTCACAACTTGCGACAGTTTTCAAATTGTCTCACCCGGCAAAAGGGCTGCGCCCGACGACAAGGAACTCAACAAAAATCCGAAACCGACAGCCAAAGCCCCTGCCACAAAAAGAACGGAACCACATGACACACTCCATGCCCTCCCTGCCCTACGGACAGAACGAACTCGCACCTGCCATGAGCGGCGAAACCATCTATTTCCACTACGGAAAACATCTCCAGACCTATCTGGAGAACGTGAACCGACTCAAAAAGGACTCTCCCTTTGCGGAACACACGCTGAAAGAACTGATTCTGAACGCAGACGGCGCACTGCTGAACAACGCAGCACAAGCCTACAACCACATTCTCTTCTTCAAAAACCTCACGCCGCAACCCAAACCGATGCCCTACATGCTCCAGCAAACCATACGCTTCAGCTTCGGCACCGAAAAGGCGTTCCGAGAAGAGTTCACGAAAGCAGCACTGAACCTCTTCGGCTCAGGATGGGTCTGGCTCGCTGCCGACGAATGCAACCGACTCCACATCCTCGCACTGCCCAACGCCGGAAACCCCTACACACACGGCATGACGCCGCTGCTCGCATTGGACGTCTGGGAACACGCCTACTATATTGACTATCGAAACCGCCGGGCGGACTACGTGGAGAACTTCTGGCGCCTCATCGATTGGGAAAGCGTTGAACGCAGACTGACAAAGGAAGACGTCGTCCTCTTCTGGTGACAAAAACACGAAAGTCACTCTGAGAAACCTGCCAACACACAGACGCTACTTGTCTCTCCGTATTTATTTTGAACACAGCAAAACAGTTTACATCGTTTTTTATCAACCATTTTATTCACCCGAAAGACCGCTCCCTTCGGACAGCCGACGAGAAGGTCTCTCACAAAAACACAAAGCATCATGAAAAAATATGTTTGCGTTCCCTGCCAGTGGATTTATGACCCCGAAGTAGGCGATCCCGATGGCGGCATCGCTCCCGGCACCGCTTTTGAAGACATCCCCGAAGATTGGGTTTGCCCCATCTGCGGCGCAGGCAAAGATGCGTTTGAAGTGGTGGAAGACTGATTCCCCGCCTCACGCAAAGCGCAAAATCCCCTTCCGACAACAAAACTCGGAAGGGGATTTTTTGGAGGGTGTGTCAAAATGCACATTTTGGCTTCACCCTCGAAGGTGCGTCAGAATGGCTAAGATGCAAGGCGATGAGGATGAGGGCGCAGGGAGTGTACTGAAGTACATGACCAAGCCCGAATCCGATAGCAACGAAGCAGATTGGCTATTATGACACACCGCCTTTTTTGACCTCAGCGAAGCCACAATGAAATGCCGTTCCATCCGTGTTCACAAAATGGAATGTTCAATGAATCACGTTGAGTTTTGATTTCATTTGAACGCACCGAAATCCATATTTATTGAACTCTCAAAAACAAAATAAGGAACTTAGAAGTTGAAAAATCAAGGCGTTTGCCTAACTTCGCAGCCATGAAAACTGTTTTTCTCGTCGTCGGACGTACCACCGACAAACACATTGAAGCACTCGTACGCGACTATGCGGAACGAGTGACGCACTACGTTCCATTCGAAATGACGGTGATTCCGGAACTCAAAAACGCAAAATCGCTCAGCGAAGAAATGCAGAAAAACCGTGAGGCGGAACTCATCAAAAAGAGTCTGAAAGACGGCGACCGCATCATCCTGCTCGACGAGGGAGGAAAGGAGTTCCGAAGCGTCGAATTTGCCGCACACCTGGAACGAAGCCTGGCGTCACCGGCACGCAGACTGGTCTTCATCGTCGGAGGACCCTACGGATTCGCACCCGACATCTATGCCCTCGCCCACGAGAAACTCTCCCTCTCGCGCATGACCTTCTCCCACCAAATGGTGCGTCTCTTCTTCGTGGAGCAAATCTATCGCGCACTCACCATCCTCCGCGGTGAACCCTATCACCACGAATGAACCAAAGAGAAGACAAGACATATTCCAACCGAAAACCATGTCCCTCCCACTCCGCCTCCTGCTCTGTCCGCTCCTCCTGCTCGTCGCCGCCACGCTGTCGGCACAAGAAAGGAGGTTTCGAATCGTGGAATATAATGCAGAGAATGTGTTCGACACGCTGAGCACGGAAGGACATGCGGACGCGGAGTTCACGCCCGCCGGGGCATATCATTGGAACACGCAACTCTATTGGAGTAAGCTCTCACGCCTCGCCCGCACCATCGCTGCTGTCGGCGGCTTACAACCCGCAGCACTGGTGGCACTCTGCGAAGTGGAAAACGACACCGTGCTGACGCATCTCACACAACTCACTGCCTTGAGAAGACTGGGCTATGACTATGTCATGACGCATTCCAACGATGTCCGCGGTATCAACGTAGCACTGCTCTTTCAGCCGGAACAGTTCGCACTCATTGAACACGATTCTCTCCGCGTCGCACCACCGACCGACAAACTGCGCCCCACACGCGACGTGCTCCACGCGGCGGGACGGCTCGTGACGGGTGACACGCTGGACATCTTCGTCTGTCACCTGCCAAGCCGAAAACAGGGAAAGCCTGCCCTGCGCTTCCGAAATCTCATTGCGCAAGAAGTGAGACGACGCGCCGACAGTCTGATGAACGTGCGCCAACACCCGCTGATTGTCATCACGGGCGACATGAACACACTGCCGAAAGAAAGTCTCTTCAGCCGGCACTTCCGCACGCTCCTGCCCCACAACAACCCGCAGCCTCACGACCTCTTTCTCCTTTCCGCCGACCTGCACACAGCACAGGGCATCCGTGGGACCTATTTCTTCCAAGGGGAATGGAACACGCTGGACCATTTCATCGTCAGCGGCACCATGATGCCAACGCAAAATGAAGTGAATCAACATGCAAACGGGAAAGAAACTGCTTCCTCTCTCCAACTGGCAGAAGAAGCATGCCGCGTGGCTGACTTTGACTTCCTGCTTGAAAGAAGAGGAAAGGATGGCGCACTGAAACCGAAACGCACCTTCCTCGGCACATACTATCACGGAGGTATCAGCGACCACCTCCCCCTCGTCCTCGACCTCGTGCTGAAAATGGAATGAGGAAAGGACATCTGCGGCAAGGAGGAGACAAAAAGTCTAAGAGACTAAGAGACTAAGAGAGGAAGAGAGGAAGAGAGGAAGAGAGAAAAAGACGAAGAGTCTAAGAGACTAAGAGAGAAAAAGACGAAGAGACGAAGAGACAAAAAGTCTAAGAGTCTAAGAGTCTAAGAGTCTAAGACACTAAGACACTAAAAGACAAAAAGACTAAGAGAGGAAGAGAGAAAAAGACTAAGAGACTAAGAGAGGAAGAGAGGAAGAGAGGAAAAGAGAAAAAGAAAAATGTGCTTAGAACTGTAGGACGTTTGCTCCTCCTTATCTCCCCACCACTTTCTCCAAAAAACTCATCAAAGCGTCAAAATAGGGGCGGTCGGTGGAAGGATGCAGGAAGTCACTGCACACGAAATGCTCGTCGCCCTCCGCCACGTAGGTGCTGACCGCAGAGGACGAGGCCTGAGCCGCTGACAACAAACGCTCAAAGCAGACGAAAGGCATCTGCAACGAAATGGGTCAAGCCTACAAAAAGAACACTCAAAAACTGAAATAAGAAGTCCTATTTGGAGGAAGGAACGAAAGATTCGTAGGTTCCGTCGTCAAAAAATACCCTTATCTCCCTAATTTTTCGCATTGGTTTGTCAATAGTTTTCATGTTTTGATAAGAAAAAGCGCGAGCACGAGGATCATAGGAAGTGTCGCGTGGCATTTCCATCGGTTTCTGTGGCTGTTGAGCCCGCAGTTCATGCCCGGGAACGCGCTCCTCGGGAAACAAGGAGAGTGACTCAGGAGAAGAAGTGGATTCCGCCACAGCCGGATTTTTCGTTTCCGAGTTCTCCGCATCGGAAGATTTCGTCATCATCTCGCCTTCTCCAAACATCAGCCAGTTGACGTTTATCTCCGGAAAAGCTCGATGGATGGCAGTCACGTGGTTCCCGGTCGGGTTAGTTCTGCCGGTAAAGATGCTTGACAAGGAGGCGGGAGAGATTCCTAAGGCGGACGCAAAGTCCTGTTGGGACATTTTGGCGTAGTCCATCACGCTGCGAATTCTTTCTTTCATGACTAAAATAGATGAAAAAGCAAGTTTTTGGATGAAAACGAGAAAAAGAGTTTCGGAAAAATAGAACAATTTTCTTGTATTCTTTCCGAACTGCACCTTCCTGACCACCCCTCTGATGAAGAACAGGAGAGAAGAGGAGAAGAAGAGATCAAACGAGCACGCCCGAAGAAGACGCGAAACAAGCACAACTTGAACCATCTCGCTCGTGACCTGTCTCTAAAAAAGGCTGAAACGCCTCTTTTTTGACGTTACAAAGGTAAATACTTCTCCAAAGACTCACAACACAAAACTAAATTATATTTTGAAATCAAGGAAAGATTTGAAAATCTTAATTTGTAAATCGATGGTTTTTACAAAACAAGATTTCCTGCCTTCAAATTTAGATTTACAAACGAAAAGGTAAATTTACAACCTTCCGCTTTTCTTTGATAAAAACACGGAAAGTGGTGGATTACAAGAGAGTTATGAATGATAAGAGGGGAGGATTTACTCTTCAAAAGTTTGTATGCAGTCAAAACGAGCCAATATTCCACCTTTTACTATTTCAAAAACGCGTAAATGGTGAAAATCTGAGACTTAAACCATGAAAAGAACACTGTATATTTATTATTTCACAAAACCAAAACACATTTCTTGATTTGCATTCCAAGATATTTGGTTTTGTTTATCGCAAACTTATTTTTGACTTGTCGAGTTTTGATTTGTGTTTGTAGTTTTTATTTGAAAACAAGGAGGAGTTTTGTTTTGTTTTCTAAATGCTAAGATTTCCTTATTGTAAATTTAGCGGCGGCGGAATCAGCCAAAATTTGAACGATTCGCGTTGAAGCGGGAAGAAGGGCGGCGAGAAGTGTTTGCTGAAATCTCAGAGAGTGAATTTTGAAGGAATTTCCTATTTCACAATTAGTTAAAGCCAAAAAGTTGTGTCAGAAAAAAAGCGCATCCAGAGCGCGGAAGGGGCTAAAAGCGGCGTTTGGGAGGCTTTTTGCCCTTTTCGGACGGCATGAGAAGCAGTATTTTTGAGCTGAAATCAACGAAAAAGAGGAAAACCGGGCATTTTCTGACCTATTTTCTCCGGTTTTTCGTCCAAAGCAGATGACGAGAACAAATCGCGGAACGTTTTCACGGGCAAAAAAGGCGGCATCCGACCGCTCTTTGAGCACAAAAAAGGACGGCGCGTTGGTTTTCCAGGAGTCTCGGGATGGAAGGGAAACGGACAGAAAGAAGAGTTTGGACAGATTCTGAGAGCAAAGAGAAAAACGACGCTTCGGAAAAATAGAACAATTTTCGGCTTTTCCTCGCCTCTTCCCCCACCCGTCTCTTCCGATTCCTCAGGAGGAGCGTTTTTTCGGACAAAAAAAGAGGCGCGACTCACTGCCCTCACAGTGAATCACGCCTTCCTTTTTTCTTTGTGCAAGAAATGTTTTCTTTCAGAAGGATTGAAATTTTGACAGGCTCAATGGAGAATGTAGTACAAAAGTTCTTTCATCAAATCACCGTTGGAAGTGTTTGTGTTCCCCACCCCTTTGCTCCTGGCATCCGTCCTCCGGATTTCAGAAAGGATGTACATCACCTTCACGCCGGAGTACATTTTCATGGCTGGAAGAATGTTTCTCCTGACCTGCCATTCCGTCGCTCCGACCCACTGCGCGATTCCTCGTTCCGACTTTTCCGGCGCATAGTAAGCCAACATCAGCGTGGAGAAGAACTTGAAGAGCGAAGGAAGCACCTTTTGGATGGGATTTTCCTTGGGATTGTTGTCAAAGTATTTCGCAATTTGATTCACCTTCAGCACGTCTTTTTTTCCGATGGCGTCCTGAAGTTCAAAAATATTGAAGTTTTTGGAGACCCCGATGTGGGTGGTGACGAGGTCTGGCGTGACGATTTTTCGTTCCGGCGGCAGGGAAAGGATGAGTTTGTCCAGTTCGCTCGCCAGTCTCTGGAGGTCAGCGCCGACAAACTCCGCCAGCATTTCCGGTGCGCCGGGAGCAGCTGTAGCTCCATGGCTTTGCAGGTAGTTTTTGATGAAGGCGGGAAGTTGGCTGTCATAGAGTTTTTTTGACTCAAAGAGCACGCCCTTCTCTTTGATGAGTTTGACGACTTTCAAGCGTTGGTCAACGGTGCCGTTTTTGTGGCAGAAGATGAGTACTGAGGAGGGCTGCATCTGGCGGAAATAGAATTCCAGACGTTCCAGATGCTGAAGATTTTGGGCTTCTTTGACGAGAATTACGAGGTGTTGCGCCCCCATCGGATAGGCTTTGGCTGCGGTGATGACGGCGTCAATGTCCGTCTCCGCACCGAAAAAGGTGAGCAGATTGAAATCCCGCTCCTCCGGTCGCAGCAGGGTTTCGACGAGCAAGTCCGACAGACGGTCTATGTAGAACGCCTCATCGCCCATGAGATAATAGACAGGTTTGAACTGCCCCGCTTTGATTTCCTTGACGAGTTCCTCAAAGGAAACGCCTGCGGTTTTCTTTTTGTCAGTGGAGGAATAAGCAGCCATCACCATTCATATTTCAAGTGTCTCACAGTTTTTCTTTCGCCAAGAATGAGTTTCATGCACTCGATTCCCAGTGCGACGTGGGTGGCGGCGTAGTTTTCGGTCACCTTTTCATCGCCCTCTTCCGTTTTGATTCCCTCGGGCACCATGGGATTGTCGGACACGAGGAGCAGCGCGCCGGTGGGTATGTGGTTGAAGAAGCCGCAGGTGAAGAGCGTCGCGGTCTCCATGTCCACCGCCATGGCTCGGGTGGAGCGGAGATAGTCTTTGAATGTTTCATCGTGTTCCCAGACGCGTCGGTTGGTCGTATAGACCGTGCCGGTCCAGTAGTCCAACCCATTGTCTCGGAGGGCAGTGGAGACAGCGCGTTGCAACATGAACGCCGGGAGAGAGGGCACTTCGGGCGGGAAATAGTCGTTTGAAGTTCCTTCGCCTCGGATGCCCGCCAGCGGAAGGATGTAGTCTCCGATTTTTGTTTTGTCCGAGATGCCTCCGCATTTGCCAAGGAAAAGACAGGCTTTGGGGCGGATGGCGCTCAGCAAGTCCATGATGAGTGCGGCGTTAGGGCTTCCCATGCCGAAATTTATCATCGTGATGCCGTTGGCAGTGGCAGCGCGCATGTTCGCATTGAAGCTGACCGGTTCGATGCCGTTTTGCTCACAGAACAAATCGACGTAGTTGTTGAAGTTGGTCAGCAGAATGACCTGTCCGAAAGAATCCAGCGGCATTTTCGTGTAGCGTTGCAGCCAGTTGCCGGTGATTTCTTGTTTGGTTTTCATAGAATATAAGGAATATACTGTTCAATTCGTGCAAAACTACAGATATTCCCCGAGATTTTGCGCCACAAAAAAGAAAAGTTGCCGCGTGAAAAGCGTAATTTTGCACTCGTCTCTCCCCCATCCCCTCTATTTCTTCTCATTTTTGACATGACTCCACTCAATCTTCCTCCCGTCACGCTCAAAACGCAGACCTCCGGCGCGCAGACCTCGGTGTTTGACTTTCTGCGCCGCCGCTACGTCCGCCTCACGCCCGAGGAGTGGGTGCGCCAGCATTTCACGCACTTTCTTGTCACCCACAAGCACTATCCTCAGGGGTTGCTTGCCAACGAAGTGACGGTGATGGTCGGCGGCGTGGCGAGGCGCTGCGACACCGTGCTCTATCATCGGCAGGGAGGAAGTCCGAGGATAATCATAGAATATAAAGCGCCCTCCGTCCCCATCACCGCAGCGACGTTCCGACAGGCGTGCTCTTACAACAGCGTCCTCAAGGCGGACTACATTTTCGTCAGCAACGGACTGACGCACTATTGCTGCCGAATCGACTATCACGCCTTCCGCGTGGAATATCTCAATGAGATTCCGGACTACGACGCGCTGTGACGAGAGCCGGAGCGGAAAGTTCGCCCTCCATGAATGTTCACTGATGGGCTCCTAAAATAGAACATTCATTTTTTCATAAAACTTTTATTGCTGTCCGCTAAATCTCAAAAGTGCACAATTTATCATCCCGGAGTCCTCAGAAATAGGACTTCGGGACT
>NZ_JADYUH010000073.1 GCF_021531665.1 Prevotellamassilia timonensis | reverse complement strand
TTTTATTAGTTATATATCGTTAATGCAACTCATTGAATTTTAGACGATTAAATGTATAATTAACTAAGTATTGGTTTCATTGACCTATTGTCAAAAAAAGAGGGTGTAGCCAAAAATTATTTTGACACACCCTCCTGAACGAGATTTCAAAATTAGTTACTCAGCCTTTTTGGGAGCTGCTTTCTTGGCAGCAGGCTTTTTTGCAGCGGGCTTTTTCTCAGCCTTCTCAGCCTTCTCAGCCTTGGGAGCTTTCTCTGCCTTTTCAGCCTTGGGAGCAGCCTTCTTTGCTACTTTCTTCTCAGCCTTGGAAGCAGCCTCCTTGTTCTCGAAGCGGGCGAGCATGTTCTGGAGTTTGGAGATTTCCTTCTCCTTCAGTTCCAGTTCGTCGCCTTGATTCTTGATGGTGGTGAGCAAGGAGTTGAGTTCCTCGTTGTCAATGTCCAGCGGATAGCGGTCGTTGACGCGGGTGATGAAGTCACCGAGGATGTTCATGTAGTTGGTGAAGGCATCGTAGGGAGAATCATAGATTCCGCGATAACCACCGTAACTGTTGGGCTTGGTGCTCATGAAGCGGAGGTTGTTGGAAGCCTGGAGATAGTCAAAGTCCTGCATGAGGCGGCGGTCGCGGCAGATGCGAACACGGTCAGCGATGGAGTAGAGTTTGTCGATGGCTTCACGCTGCATGACGTTTCCGAGCCAGGGGGAGAGGTCTCTTTCTTCGTCCACCCAAGAAGTAGGGTAGGTGACGGTGAGTTCGCCTGCGGACTTCATCTTGCTGCAGATTTCGGATGGTGTGCTGAAGATGATTCCGCGTTCTTTGAACTGTGCGGGGAGAGCCTTCATGAACTCGAGGATGTTGGAAGAGAGCGGCTGGAAGATGCCGAGCGCGCAGAGTTCCATGAAGATGTTGACCACCTGTTCTTCTTCGGGAAGGTTTCCAATCCAGTTGGCGTAGGTGTCAGCGAAGAGAGGATATTCGCTCCAGGAGGAGTCGTTGAAGCGGAAGGAGATGTCCTCAGAGAGTGAGTAATCGCGGAGAAGGAGCTTGAGCTTCGGGTTGCGGTTGCAGTGGTAAACGAAGTGCGGGCTCTTCCAGCCGAGCACGTGTTTTGCTCCTTCTGCGAGCATTCCTTTGAATCCCATGGAAGCGACGAGCTCTCCGATTTCGTCAGAGTAGATGAGGGCGGAGTTGCGGAAGATTTTGGGTTCTTTTCCAAAGAGAGCCTTCACTTTTGCGCAAAGACGCTGCACTTCGTCGCGGAAGGTTTCGGGATTTTTGAGTGAGGAGAATCCGTGTGAGTAGGGTTCGGCGAGGAACTCTACGCATCCTTTTTCGTTGAGTTGCTGAAGGAGTTCAATGACCTGGGGTGCGTGGTTCTCGAGTTGTTCGATGGCGCATCCGGAGAGTGAGATGGCACATTTGAAGTAGCCGGGGTGAGCATCCGCCATTTCAAGGAGTGCTTCGATTGCGGGCACGTAGGAGCGCTCGGCAGTTTCTGTGATGGAGCGAGCGTTCTCGTAGTCGTCATAGTAGTAGTGGTCCGTGCCGATGTCGAAGAAACGATAGCGCTTGAGGTGGATGTTTTGATGTATCTCGAAATAAAGACAAACGGTTTTCATGATATGTGGAATATTAATGGATTAGTTGACTGTAAACATCGTAGATTTTCTTTCCGACTTTTTCCCAAGTGATTTGGTCCACTTCGTTCTTTCCTTCAACTTTGAGGTATTCGTGGAGAGATTCGTTGGTGCAGAGGGAGTACATGGCGTCTGCCATGGCGTTGATGTCCCAGTAGTCGGTTTTGATGCACTTGTCAAGGATTTCGGCGCATCCACTTTGTTTGGAGATGATGGAGGGCACGCCACATTGCATGGCTTCGAGGGGCGAGATTCCGAAGGGTTCGCTGACGGAGGGCATGACATAGACATCGGAGTCTGCGAAGGCTTCATAGACTTGTTTCCCGCGCATGAATCCGGGGAAGTGGAAACGGTCGGCGATGCCTCTCGCAGCAGCCATGTTTATCATGTCGTTCATCATGTCTCCGGAGCCTGCCATGCAGAATCGGATGTTTTGTGTGCGTCGGAGGACGAGTGCTGCGGCTTCCACAAAATATTCCGGTCCTTTCTGCATGGTGATTCGTCCGAGGAAGGTGACGACTTTTTCCTTTTTGTTGGTGCGTTGTTTGCGTCGCTCCGCCACCATGTCCAGGATGTCTTGTGAGAGAGGATAGACGGCGTTGTGCATGGTGATGCACTTTGCGGGGTCTTGGTGGTAGTGGTTGATGACGGTTTGGCGTGTGAGTTCGGAGACGCACATGATGCAGTCGGCGTGGTCCATTCCGTCTTTTTCAATGCCATAGACCGTTGGGTTCACTTGTCCGCGGGAGCGGTCGAAGTCTGTGGCGTGGACGTGGATGACCAGTGGTTTTCCGCTGACGTTCTTTGCGTGGATTCCGGCGGGGTAGGTGAGCCAGTCGTGAGCGTGGATGATGTCAAACTCCTGCTGGCGTGCGATGACGCCTGCCACGATGGAGTAGTTGTTGATTTCATCCTGCAGGTTCTCGGGATAGCGTCCGGAGAAGCCGATGCATCCCAAATCGTCGGTGAGCCGATAGTTGAAGTCGGCGTAGATGTGATCTCGGAGATCATAGTAAAGTTGGGGGTCCATCTTGGTTCCGAGGCGCTCTCGCAGATAATCGGGATTCACGTCGCGCCAAACGATGGGTGTTTCGCTCAAGCCGATGATGTTCATGAAACTTTTGTCCTCATCGCCCCAGGGCTTTGGAAGACAGAAAGTGATGTGCATATCAGGTTGAGCTGCCAGACCTTTGGTGATGCCATAGCTGGCTGTGCCAAGTCCGCCTAAGATGTGAGGAGGGAACTCCCAACCGAACATTAAGACTTTCATGATGTCAGATTTATGGATATTCGTTTTCAAATGGTCTTTTCTCCTTGAGAACTTTGAGTTTATTTTTGTGGAGAAAGACCTTCGCTCGTGTCCTTTGCCGCAAAAGGTGTGAGTTCAAAGGTGGGGAACTCTATACCTTATTTATATATATTGCGGTGCGGACTTTGCGATTTAGAAGGTTGAGTTATACTTTTCGAGTTGCTGCAGGGCACGAAGGATGCCGCTGACGTTCATGGCGAAGGAAATGGCACCTCGTCCGTGGAAGGGCGGGTTTCCGTCGAAAAGTTCGGGAATGGTTCCGACGCAATGGTAGAACAATTCCTCCTCGAAACCAATCAGCTGTCGCTCAATGTAGTTCACGCCGCTCATGCGATAGACGCGGAGGTATGCTTCCAGATAGAAGCCGGTGAGCCAAGGCCAAGCGGTTCCTTGGTGGTAGGCGAAGTCGCGCTGCGTCTGCTTTCCGACGTACATTGGGTTGTAGCCGCCGCTCTTGGGGGAGAGGGAGCGGATTCCCTTCGGGGTGACAAGTTCTTTGGTGCAGATGTCAAGCACGGACTTGCGCTCCTTCATGTCAAGCGGGGAGAAATCAAGGGCAATGGCGAAGAGTTGGTTGGGTCGAACGCTCCAGTCCATCATCTGTCCGTCCACATAGTCAAGCAGATAGCCGTATTCGTTCAAGAAAACATCTTTGAAAGATTTGGCGAGTTTTTCTGCTTCTTTTCCGGTTTCTTCAGCCACTTCGGCATGACCTGCGCCCGGATTCTCGGTGAGGATTTGCTCAAAGAATTTCAGGGCGTTATACCACAAGGCGTTGAACTCCACGATATAGCCGGAGCGGGGCACGATGGGGCGTCCGCCACACTGGGAGTTCATCCAGGTGATGGCGTGGTCACGGCCGTTGGCATAGACCAGTCCGTTTTCGTGAATGAAGAGGTTGGGATGTTTTCCGCTGCGAACGTATTCAATGATGTCACGCAGCAAGACACCATATTTTTCATAGCAAGCAGTGCGGGAAGTGTATTTGGCATATTGTTGGATGCACCAGATGGCCCAGAGCAGGGTGTCGGGCTGTTCCATCTCGTAGATGTCCACTTCGAGCGGTTCTTTTCTGATGAGATTGTAGATGGCTTTGCTTGCGGTTGCCATGTACATTTCAAATCTTTCTTTTTCTCCGATGGCGAGGGTGAGTCCCGGCATGGAGATGAAGGTGTCGCGAGCTCTGGGCTTGAACCAGGGATAGCCTGCGAGGAGATAGTTTTCTCCGTCTTTGGTCACGCGGAACTGGTGTGCGGCGTTGACGAGGCAGTGATAGAAACTGTCGCGATGGTCAAGGCTTTCACGTTCTTTTTCGAGCAGGACGCTGATTTCCTTGGGTTTGATGGGGGCGATGCCGGCGCTGAAGATGATGCTTTCTCCTTTTTTGATGGGCATTTCAAAATAGCCCGGGGTGAGGAGATCTTCAGTGGATTCATAGCCGCGCTCGCGTTCTTTGGGGTATTCCAGTCCTCGGTACCAATCGGGGCAGTAGTTCCAAGCCGCTTTTTTGCTGGTTTGCATGTAGAGGTCGGGATATCCTTGATAGAGACACATTCGAACGCCGTTGCTCACCTCGTCGTAGCTGCTGTTGGCTGTTCCGTTTTCGTGAGTCCACTGTCGAACGCTTCGGAAAGCGAGGAAGGGTCTCAGACGCAGGGTGGTGGCGGAGTGTGCATCCAGCAGGGTGTAGCGAATGTAGATGCGATGAATGGAAGTGTCGAAAAGGATTTCTTTTTTGAGGAGTACGCCGCCCACGCGGTAGGTCCAAGTGGGAACCTGCTCCCATTCAAAGCTGACGATGTATTTGTGTCCCTTGGGACTGTAGTTCTCTCCTTGATATTTATGCAACCCGAGGTTAAATTCGGCTCCGTGCTGAATGACCGTCTCGTCAAGCGATGAGAGCAACACGTGGTTCTCATCGTCAAGTTCGGGAACGGGGATCACGAGCAAGCCATCGTACTTTCGGATGTTGCAGCCAACCAAGGTGGTGGAGCAATACGCGCCTGACCGGTTTGTAATCAACATCTCCTTGTAGAGAGAGTCTTGCAAATTGGTCATTTGCGATTTGTCAAATCTTAGATAGCACATGGTATTTAGATGATTTAGGGTAGTTGATTTTGCAGTCTGTCTTTCCTCGTGAGGAAAGCCTAAAGTTTTAGGTTTTGCATACGTGCTCCCAAAAGTAGATAAAAATTAATTACACAAAAAAGTTTTTACGAAAAAAAATGCTTTTCCGCCCTTTTTGTTGGGTTTTACTCAAAAAAAGCACCTTGAAATTTGTTAAAAAGGGGTTCTCTGACTACTTTTGCTTTGAATTACAGGCGGCACCCTTCGTGTGCGGTTTGAAAGACAATTTGTGGAAATCTTCTTTTCTCATGTGGGATTTTCACTCCTTGATTCTTTTTAAGTAATCCTCAAAAAATAACCTGCATCATCTTTGAAAATCTTTTCGGTCCATATTTCCTCCCTCATCAGTCACATAGCTACGGCTATGCTCCTTCTTCGGGTGAAAATCTGACCTCGAAAATGTCATTCAAATCTGACGCAACTGATTATTTTCATATTACTAAATCAGAAAAAAGGACATCTTGAGAATTAGTCATGATTATTAATCTAAAATATGACCCATCGCGAATCACCAATGCGATGAAAGAAGTGTGGGGTGTGCTCACTCCCTCACAGCAGAACCTGTTTTTGAAATATATGCAGGTGCAGAAATATCGAAAGAACGAGCTCATTTATCGTCAGGGAGAGAGTCCGCAGAATTTGCTTTGTTTGATTTCAGGAAAAGTGAAAATCTACAGCGAAGGTGACGAAAGTGGCAGTTTGGGCGTTGGTGGACGCTGCATCATCAACCGTGTGCTTCGTCCCGTGCAATATTTTGGCTATCGTGCTTTCATTGCGGGAGGACCTTATGTCACTGCCGCCGCTGCTTTTGAGGAAGCCACTGTGGTTGCCATTCCCATGCAGGTCGTGGAAGAGGTTTTGTCGGTGAATGTTTCGCTTTGTCGTTTTTTCATGAAACACCTTGCCGTGGATTTGGGCATGGCTGATTGTCGTGTGGTCAGTTTGACGCAAAAACACGTGAGAGGTCGATTGGCTGATACTCTTCTTTCGTTATATAATATATATGGTGTGGAGAGCGATGGCGTCACGCTCAATTTGAAGATTTCGAGAGAGGACATTGCCGGTCTTTCCAACATGACAACCAGCAATGCCATCCGAACGCTTTCAAACTTCAAGGACGAGGGCGTGGTGGAGATTTGCGGCAAACAAATTCGTTTGCTGAGTGTGAGTGAACTCCAAAGAATCTCCCGACACGGGTAGGGGACAACTCCTCACTTTTTTATTTCTACAAGAATGTTCTGTGATTTTCCAAGAATGATTTATTAGTTTTTTACATAAAACTAAGGTCAAAGAAAATCGTTTAATGAACTCTTAATGAATTAGTTGCCTGTCTTTGAAGGGGGCAGAGGGTCGATGTTGCTCTCTGTAACTCTTTTAGTTTCTTTGTCAAGGAATGAGAAACTCGATTTCTTCCGGCAGGATGTCAATGTCCAGTGATTGCGGCGTTTCGTGAATCATTCTTCCGTCCACGCTGAGAGGGATGTGGAGCAAGGCGGGGAAATGGATGTGAGAAGTGCGCCAGACTTTCACGCCTTGCATGGTGAGGAAACGTCCTGTGAACAGGAGCCAGAGTCCTTGGAAGAGTTGCATGGGCAAAGGTTTGGAAACGAGGGTCAAGTCCAGTTGACCGTTGTAGGGGACGGCACTTGGTGTTTGTCCGTAGCCGTGCGCCGAGCCGATGCAGAGTGTCATGGCAGACTGTTTCACGTCTTCTCCGCTCAATTTGAAATGATACTTGAAGTTCATTTGTTTGAAGATGAGTGAGATGGCGGAGGCGAAGTAGGAGAGTGTTTTTAACCCAAAAAGTTTGCTTGTTCTTCTGCGAAGATTGGTGATGGAGGCTGCCACGCCGAGGTTGGCGCAGTTGAGGAAGAAGGTGGTGTTTTCAAGTTGGTTGTGACTGTAGAGTCGGAGTCTGCCGACGTCAATTTTTCGTGTGTGGTGATAGATTAGCCCGTCGATGGTTTGTTTGTAGTTGTCAGGCGTCATTCCCCAGTATTTTGCAAAATCATTTCCGAATCCGTTGGGAATGACTCCCAGGGCGGGGTGTTTTCCGTCGGGGCAGGGTGTGTTCATGATTCCGCAGAGAGCATGGTTCAGCGCGGCATCTCCTCCGACGACGAGGATGGTTCGATAGCCTGAGCGTGTCATCATGGAAGCCAGTCTTTCGACAGAGCCCGGTCCTTCGCTTTGAACAAAATCGAAGAGGATTCCTTTTTGTTCCATGTAGCGGCGGATTTTTTTCCACCTTTTGTGTGTGCTTGTTGAACCTTCTTTGGGACTATATATGATTGCCCATGATTTTGCCGGCATAGTATGGGTGGTTTATGGTTTTCATGAATGAGTTGCGTGCAAAGTTAGGAAAATCCTCTGTTCCGAGAAGGATTTCTGAATGCGATGCTCCTCAGGGTGTTCTGTCAAAAAGAAAGTTCTTCAATGAATTCTTGCTTCATCACTTCTTCCGGTTTCATCCAGTGGATTTCTATTCCTCTTCGTTCCATGCCTCGGAACCATGTCATTTGTCGTTTGGCAAACTGATGGATGGCAATTTCCAGTTGCGAAAACATTTCTTCAAAAGTGAGTTGACCGATGACGTGAAGAGTGAGATATTTGTACTCTAAGCCGTAGTAAATCAAGTCTTCAGCGGGTATGCCTTCTTGCAGGAGTTGTTTGATTTCGTCCAGCATTCCTTCGTCCAGTCTTTTCTTCAAACGTGCGGTGATTCGTTGGCGGCGTGTTTCTCTGTCCACTTGGATGCCTATGTTGTAGGACGTCAATTCCGGGAACTCACGTTCCGGGAGTGGGTGGCGCGCGTTGTGTTCGGCGATCTCAATGGCTCGGATGGCTCGTGCGGGCGTATCGACGTCGGTCGTGTTGTGCAGTGTTTTGTAGGTGGCGAGCAGTTTGGTGAGTTCTTCGAGTGTTTTTCCTTCCAGTGATTGTCTCAGTTCCGGGTTTTGTGGCACGGGCGAGAGTCGGTAACTTCTGAGGATGCTTTCGAGATAGAGTCCCGAGCCTCCGCAGACAATGATTCTTTTGTTTCTCTCGTTGATTTTTTCGTAGGCTTTCAGAAAGTCCTGCTGATATTGAAAGACGTTATATTTTGTTCCCGGTTCGACGATGTCAATGAGGTGGTGAGGAATGTTTTTCCCGTTCACCACATATTCCTCCAGGTCTTTTCCTGTTCCGAGGTTCATTCGTCGATAGACCTGCCTGCTGTCTGCGCTGATGATTTCCGCGTCAAGTTTTTCGGCGAGTCTGACAGCCACTCCGGTTTTTCCGGAAGCGGTGGGTCCGAGGATGGTGATGAGTTTTGGAAGTTGGGACATGGAGTTTGTGGGGGCGTTAGGGAAAGTGTGACTATGTCTGTGTCTTTTAATCTCAGAGTTTTAGGCTCAGAGTCTTAGTCTCAGATTTTTAAAATCTCAGAGGTTTTTAAAGGCAGAAAAAAGAAGAGGCTGCGTCTCCACCGTAGTATTGACACAGCCTCTTTTTTGATTCAGTCAGTTGTTCGACTCATTTTGATGGATTAGGCGTTCACCTTAGCCATGTGTGCGATGAGTTCGAGCACCTTGTTGGAGTAGCCGATTTCGTTGTCATACCAAGAAACGACTTTCACGAAGGTGTCGGTCAGTGCGATACCAGCCTTAGCGTCGAAGATGGAGGTGCGAGTGTCACCGAGGAAGTCGCTGGAAACGACAGCGTCTTCAGTGTAGCCGAGCACACCTTTGAGTTCACCTTCAGATGCTTCCTTCATGGCAGCGCAGATTTCAGCGTAAGTAGCGGGCTTAGCGAGGTTCACGGTGAGGTCCACAACAGATACGTCAAGGGTGGGGACACGCATAGACATACCGGTGAGTTTACCGTTGAGTTCGGGAATAACCTTACCTACAGCCTTAGCAGCACCAGTGGAAGAAGGAATGATGTTGCCTGAAGCAGCACGACCGCCGCGCCAGTCTTTCAGAGAAGGACCGTCAACGGTTTTCTGAGTAGCGGTAGTAGAGTGTACGGTGGTCATCAAACCATCGGTGATGCCGAACTTGTCGTTGAGCACTTTAGCGATGGGGGCGAGGCAGTTGGTGGTGCAAGAAGCGTTGGAAACGAACTGAGTTCCTTTCACATACTTGTCGAAGTTCACGCCGCAAACGAACATGGGGGTGTCGTCCTTGGAGGGAGCGGACATAACAACATACTTAGCACCTGCTTCGATGTGAGCCTGAGCCTTTTCCTTGGTGAGGAAGAGACCGGTGGATTCAACCACGTATTCAGCACCCACTGCATCCCACTTCAGGTCAGCCGGGTTGCGTTCAGCAGTAACACGGATATGGTTGCCGTTTACGATGAGCTCGCTCTTTTCAACGTCAGCTTCGATTGTGCCATCGAAAGCACCGTGCATGGTGTCATACTTCAGCATGTAAGCCAAGTAATCTACAGGGCAGAGGTCGTTGATACCTACAATCTGAATGTCGCTGCGAGTCTGAGCGGCGCGGAATACGAAACGGCCGATACGACCGAAACCGTTAATACCTACTTTAATCATGATTTTTTGAAACTAAAACTATTTTAAAAAGGGTTTGTAATTCGGTGAATTCTCTCGGTGAAAAAAAGAATCAACGTCAAAATGCCATTTTTTCTCTTTTTCCGCTGCAAAAATACAAAATCCTTTTTACTTTTGTGCCTAGTTTTAATTATTAATTTTTTCAAAATGAGCAAATCTTCGTTCCTAAAAGAGTTTAAGGACTTCGCTGTGAAGGGAAACGCCCTTGATATGGCGGTTGGTGTAATCATTGGTGGCGCTTTCGGAAAGATTGTGTCCTCCATCGTCAATGACCTCATCATGCCGCCCATCGGATGGCTCGTCGGCGGCATTGATTTCAAAGATTTGAAATATGACTTGCCCATAAACCCGCTCAATGAAGGCGGAGAGCCAGTCTCCATTGCCTACGGTAATTTCCTTCAGACCTGTTTTGACTTCTTCATCATCGCTTTCTGTGTCTTCCTCATGATTCGCGCCTTGATGAAACTTTCCAAGAAGAAGGAAGAGGAGAAGCCGAAAGAAGAGCCCAAACCCTCCGAAGAAGTGATGTTGCTGCGTGAAATCCGAGACGCGCTGAAAAAGTGATTTCTTTCTTATTATATATATAGGAACAAAGGTATAAAAACGATGCAGCAAAAAATCATCATTTTGGACTTCGGCTCTCAGACCACGCAACTCATTGGTCGCCGCGTGAGAGAGTTGGACACTTTCTGCGAAATTCTCCCCTACAACAAATTTCCTCACGATGACCCTTCCGTCATCGGCGTCATTCTTTCAGGCTCTCCTTTCAGCGTCTATGACAAGGAAGCGTTCAAGGTGGATTTGTCCGAGATCCGCGGTCGCTATCCCATCCTGGGCATCTGCTATGGTGCGCAATATATGTCGCAGCTCTACGGCGGCAAGGTCGAGCCGGCGGGCAGCAGAGAATATGGGCGTGCCAATTTGGAGACCATTGATCTTGAAAACCCCTTGTTTCAAGGTTTTGAAAAAGGTTCGCAGGTTTGGATGTCCCACGGCGACACCATCACTGCCATTCCCGAAAACTTCAAGTGCATTGCCTCTACTTCCAAGGTGAAATATGCAGCCTATCAGGCAGAGGGTGAGCAACTTTGGGGCGTGCAGTTCCACCCCGAGGTGTTCCACTCCGTCCAGGGCAGTCTGCTTCTCCGCAACTTCGTTGTCAACATCTGCGGCTCGGTTCAAGACTGGAGTCCCGCTTCTTTTGTGGACAGCACCGTGGCTGCGTTGAAGGAACAACTGGGCGACGACAAGGTCATTCTCGGACTTTCCGGCGGCGTGGACAGTTCTGTTGCAGCTGTGTTGCTCAACCGTGCCATCGGCAGCAATTTGACTTGTATTTTTGTGGACCACGGCATGTTGCGCAAGAACGAGTTCCGCGACGTCCTGCACGACTATGAGTGTCTCGGTCTTCACGTCATCGGCGTGGACGCTTCCGAGCGTTTCTTCTCCGACTTGAAGGGCGTGACCGACCCTGAGCAGAAGCGCAAAATCATTGGTCGTGACTTTGTGGAGGTTTTCAACGCCGAAGCTCGTAAAATCAAGGGCGCAGGCTGGCTTGGTCAGGGCACCATCTATCCTGACCGCATCGAAAGCCTCAACATCACCGGCAAGGTCATCAAGAGCCACCACAACGTGGGCGGTCTGCCCGAAGAAATGCACCTCCGGCTTTGCGAACCGCTTCAGTGGCTTTTCAAGGACGAGGTGCGCCGCGTCGGTCGCCAGCTCGGCATGCCGGAACATCTCATCACGCGTCATCCCTTCCCCGGTCCGGGCTTGGCGGTGCGAATCTTGGGAGAGGTCAATCCCGAAAGCGTGCGCATCCTTCAAGAGGCTGACGACATCTTCATCCGAGGACTCCGCGACTACAAAACACGCATGAAGGTGGAGGACGCACGCCGTCTTCTCGCAGCGGGCGTTCCGCAGTCCATGGTGGAAGACGGGGAAATCGAGGTGTCTCTCTATGACCGCGTTTGGCAGGCGGGTGCCGTCTTGCTCTCGACTGTCCGCAGCGTGGGCGTCATGGGTGACGAAAGAACCTATGAACATCCCGTGGCTCTCCGTGCCGTCACCAGCACCGATGCCATGACTGCCGACTGGGCACATTTGCCTTACGATTTTCTCGCCCGCGTTTCCAACGACATCATCAACCACGTCAAGGGCGTGAACCGCGTTTGCTACGACATTTCCTCCAAACCGCCTTCAACCATTGAGTGGGAGTGAGCCTCCTGCGATG
>NZ_JADYUH010000072.1 GCF_021531665.1 Prevotellamassilia timonensis | reverse complement strand
TACTTACCCAATTCAAACTGAATCGGGTAAGGGAGCTTTTGTCGCTATCTTATTCTTAAATGAAAGAGCCGTGCCCCCCTTTCGTCAGGTTTTAATCTAAAACGGAGGAGAAGTGTAGAGCTACGATAGCAATAAAGCCATCCATCATCAAGATAGATTCCGTATCTATTATCCCAACCAGTACGACCTGCCTTTAGAATCTGTTCTTTCTCGTGCTTTTCAAGTCGGTAGTCCTCAAACTTATTAGTGTAAACTATCCATTTGTGCAACTCAACATTAGTCATAGCACAATTCTTTGGGTAGAACGTTCGATTTGAAAAGCTAATATCAGCCATTTCTCTTATCAATCCATGATGATAACCAAAAGCTTCGCCAACCATTGTTATATCATTTAAGTGAAAGGTCTGTCCATCCGTGGCATACTTCTTCTTGATAAAGGATTGTTCTGAACCATACATTGCATCAGCAAATGCTCCTGTAAGAGCAGCAATAAAATGCCTGTCGCCATCCCACTTCATTGCATTATGGAGTGACGAAGTGAAATAAAAGCCTCTATAGAACGAATCCCAGACGCGGAAGACATGTGTGAGTATGCTGTATTCATCACCACCACCATCAGCTTTCAGCCATGGCCGCCAATTCTAGTGTTTGCTGAGATCCTTAAAACATTGTTCGGAATGATACGCTTCACTCTTTGTATTACCTGCTCTTAACGAGCGTATCAGGTTCATGACAAACATGCGAGCGTAGCCATCTTCTTTCTCCATAGAAGGACCTGAAGGCATTCCAATGGGAGTAATCTTGTCATCATCCCATGCACACATCAATTGCCACATCAACCATTGGCCAGAGAATCTGAATCTTTCTTTTGGCGACCACTCAGAACTTGTATGTATGAAGTTTACATCTTGTCCTGGCACATCAAGAACATTCTTGCTTGCAGCTTTCATCAGCGCATATCCATACACAGAAGGTTCTGCACCTCTTCCTCCATCGGGGATGAGTTGCTTCCAGAACGTATCTTGTTCATGTTCATACGTCCATGCTGCTATATCGCCTATTAGTGCGCCAATCATAGATTATTCTTTGTTATTACCATAAAATCTGAACTAATGTGCTGCCTGGGGAAGGAGGTTGTTCAGTTCGTTTATCTCTACAGGAGCCACACTACTTTTGATGTACGCCTCTTGGGATGTGCCCAAGTACAGCTGTATCTCTTTGCGATCGGCAAAAGTGATGTGTTGCTTGTGATGCTCCTTGAAGTAAGCAATGGCTTTACCACGCTGTTCGTCATCCCTCGGACGTAAAATCTGAAGATCTATGTATGGCACAGAGTTATGTACCAGGTCTTCTGTAGCAGCCCCTGGAGTGAAAGTATATTTGTTGATGCGGAACTTGTCATGTGGTACAGCACATTCCTTTGTATCAGTAACGTCAATGGAAATGTGATTCAGCATGAGTATTATTGTTCTGAGTTATTTTCAATCTGTCTTCCCTCTGCCAGACGTGCTTCATCGAACTTCGCCTTCATGGTTGGGTTCTTGTAAGTGAGCTTACGGATGGTGAGGTCTTGGGTGTCCTGCTGAGCCAGACGGAGGTTGTTCTCTGAGCCAAGAAGGTTCTCCTTAATCTTCAGCAGCTTAGCAATGGTGTCATCAATCTGCTTGACTGCATCCTCGAACTTCTTTGAGGCAAGTTCATAGTGGCGACCGAACTTGTTCTTAAAGTCCTCCATTTTAGCCTCAAAGTTGGTAACATCCACCTCCTTGCTTTGCGCCAGGATGAGCTGCTTCTTGTATTCGAGGCTCTTCTTTGAAGCCTGTACCAAGAGGTTGATGAAAGGGACAAAGAATTGAGGACGGATGACGTACATCTTTGGGTAGAGGTGACTCTTGTTCACGATGCCGTTGTTGTAGAGGTCATTCTCTGCCTCCAGAAGACTAACCAAAACAGCAAACTCACAGCCCTTTTTCTTGCGATCTTCGTCCAATTTCTTCAGGAAGTCATCGTTCTTGTGCTTGGTGGCAGTAGTGTCCATCTCGTTCTTCATCTCGAACATGATAGAGATATACTCAGTACCATCCTCTGAGTCACGGAAGATGAAGTCGCCTTTAGTGCCATCGCTTGCGTCATTGTCCTTGTCAAAGTATGAATTAGGCATCATCGGACGGATGTACTGCTCAAATTCGATGCTGCAATGCTGCTCCAGGGTCTCACCAACCATCTTGGTGGACATCTTGGTCTTCAGGTCTTTGTAGTAATCCACCTGTTCCTGCTTCATGCGAAGTTCGTCCTCGTGACGCTTTACCAAAGCAGCCTCATGAATCTGTGCCTCACGCTTCTCCAATTCAACAGACGTACGCAACTGAGTAATCTCATTCTCCTTCTGCTGAACAGCCTGTTGAGCCTTGCTACGCTCTTCCATCACAGCCAGCTGCATCTTGTTATCACTCTGCTCAATGGTAGATTTCAATTGAGCAATGGTCTTATCCTTCTCAACGAGAGCCAGAGTCAACTCACTCTTCTTCTGAGCCTCAATGTTCTCCAACTGACTCTTCAGACGAGCGATTTCGGCATCCTTTTCGCCCTTCACTTTAGCGAGCTCCGACTCAGCAGAAGACTTCAAACGACTAATCTCAGCATCCTTGTTGCTCAATTCCAACTCCTTGCTGCTAAGCTGCTTCTGAAACGACTGTTCCGTCTTGGCAGTAACCAGTTCCTGCTCTGCCTTATGACGCTCATGAAGTTCTGCAAGGCGACGATCCACCTCTGCATCAAACTCCGCATTCTTAACCTGGCTAACGATGCTTGCATAGTCAGCTTCATCTACTTGGAATACCTGTCCACAGTTAGGGCACTTAAGTTCTTTCATAATACTGATGATTAGTGTAACTTGTTCTTGTAAATACTTCTACCTCTAAATTCTCTGTACTCTACTTCATTCAGAGTTAGCGTGAAAGGAGTGAGGTCAATCTCATCAATGAGGAATCCGACATCATCAATGTCTACCTCTGGCTCTGTTATGCGTCCCAGAGTTACGTGTAGTTTGAAATCTGACTGAATGTTTGAGTTGGTGCAACTAACGTCACATCGAATATCATCTACCAAAGTCTGGAAGTCTTCCGGAATCTCTGTAGCAGTAAGATTTACTATCAACATACCATTGGTTGCAGTGAATACGTCCAACTTGTCGAATGTAATACTCACAGGCTTGGCGCTATCCAGATATTTTTGCATGATGGATTCAACATCAACAAGATGTTGAGTATCGTCAATGAATACCATGGTTATATGGTAAAAGTTCCTTTGCCAAAATACAGGCATATCCTTCAAAGACTCTCTTAGTTTTACAAACCAAGAGTCTTCAAACGTGATTGGAACCTTTATCTCAAGATAACTTTTTAGCTTCATACAAATCCTAATTTGTGATTTCGGGGGCAAAGTTAAACTCTAATTATGCAGCCTATCTGCACAGTTAAAAGAAATATTCAAAGAGACTCAATTTTTCTTTTCTTAGACCTAAAAAGGTGTAAGTTCTGTCCTTAAACAGGTGCAAATATACTAAGGAATAGTAAAATTGATGCGATAATCAATTATTTTGCATATAAAATGAGAATTCGCGCAAAAATCAGCGGCTTTTCCAATAAAAAATCGTATTTCTGCACAAATAATTTTTATATAAATAATGTATATGGACAATAAACCGTTGAATCGAATAAAGGTAGTAATGGCAGAACGCATGGTTTCGAACAAGGAACTCGGCGAGATGCTGAACAAAAATACTGCCACTATTTCAAGATGGGTAACGAACACATCCCAACCTACCTTGGAAAGCCTCATAGAGATTGCAAAGGCATTGAAATGTGATATTGGCGACCTTGTACGCATGGATGATTCAACAATTCTCAAAAACCAAGATTAACTCTTCCTATCCCTCCTGTTATGCCTATCAATAAGAATGCGCTTCTGCGTTATCAAATACTCGACCGCTGCTTTAGCAATCGTCATCACAAATATGAAATAGAAGAACTCGTTGACAAAGTAAACGAGGCTTTTCTTGATATTTATGGTACAACAGTGAGCTTGCGTCAGATCAGAGCCGACATAAACCACATGCGTGACCGTTTGGTATATGATGCACCAATAGAAGCCATTCCTATCGAAGGCCGTAAGTGCTATTACCGCTATTCCGATCCCAACTTCTCTATTTTCAACCACGAACTTAGCGTAGATGAAATCAAGAAACTACGCTCTATTATCGATATGCTTGGTCGTTATCGTAGCGGTGAAAACTGTTGGTTGGAAGAGGTGATTTCAAACTTGGAATTGCGTTTCGGCATTAAAGCAAACAGAGAAAGACTAGTATCGTTTGAACAAAACAGTCAATTGAAGGGTTTGAATTTCCTGTCTGAGTTGATTGACGCTACCATCAACCATCAACCTCTAAAGATGGTATATCAGCCATACAACGGCGAAGAGCAAACAACAGTCATTCATCCTCACTATATCAAACAATACAACACACGTTGGTTCTTGTTTGGAGTGGAAGACCATGGAGAATATGGAATGACTATGGTGAATAAAGCTCTTGACCGTATAGTTCGTTTTTCTAACTCGGATGTGCCTTTCGTTGAGAATACAATAGTTGACTACGAATCTTATTTCAATGACATAGTCGGTGTTACTCATGACAGTAACCACACAGAGGTTGAGTTAGTTCGATTAAAGTTTGATCCTGCTCGTTTTCCTTACGTTGTCTCAAAACCGATTCACTCTTCACAAGAAGTGGTAGATATGGAACAATGCGTTCTGGAGATAAAAGTTCGTGTTAATCGCGAGTTGGAACAATCCATTTTTGCATTCGGTTCACATGTTGAAGTGCTTTCTCCAGATTGGTTTAGAACAGAAATTAAAGAAAAAGTTGACAAATTATCAAAAATGTATTCAACTGTGTAGATTGGCTGCACAGAGCAAATCTAATTTTGCGGCGTTAAACTGCAAAATTGTGTACATATATGATTGAACCAGGTAATATCATAAAGAATCTCAGTCCTACAGAGGCTGTCATCATAGACAAGATAAGGAAGCTTGGCTCTAAGTACTCTTTGAGTTAGACAGGAGTTAACAGCAATAAGCGTGCCTCCAAAATTCTTGACGAGCAACAGATGGAGGCTCTTGAAGTCCTTGCCTCGGATGGCGAGTTCAATTTCAAGGGCGATCCTGAGAAGTTCGTTTGGTTTGCCGAAGCAGAACGAATCAACTCTGCTTACCAGTTTGATCCACTCTTTGCCATTAACTGTAGTGTTGTAGATCCACTTCCACATCAGGTGAAGACGTTCAAAGCTGATGGCATAGCACGACTGACTGCTGATGGCGAACTTACCAAAGAACTTATTGAATTGTTTCTAAAGAGCAAATAACAAACTTTGACATGGTATATCTCTTACTATTGGCATTGGCAATAATCTTTCACGAACTCGGACATTTCGTAATAGCGAAGTGCTTCGGAGTTCGTGTGAAACGATTCTGTCTGTTCTATGATGCTGGTTTCTGCCTTTATAGCACAGGCAAGCGTTATGCAACGGAGTATCGTATCGGCTGGTTGCCAATAGGAGGTTATGTGAGTTTTGCCACGCCTGAAGGAAAAGAGCTACCTAAATGGAGCATTCTTGCCCAACATCCTTTGAAACGTATTGCCATTTCCCTGGCAGGTGTAACTGTAAACCTCCTGTTAGCTTATGGATGTATGTTTGCATGGGCTCGAAACTACGTACTTCCCGAATCGCAATACTCTAATGCCTATGTGATGCAGAAGGCTGGGGAGGTGACAATTAGCCGTTTGAATGATTATCGCCACGTTTTAGTAGTTTATTACCTTCCGGTCAAGACCTCAGAAACACAGAAGGTCGAGACAGATTCCTCAATAGAAAATCATTCATTACTTGAAAACGGAAAACAGACCTATACAAATCGTTTCTTCCCTTCCAGTGCAACAATAAGCAGTACAGACATAAAGGTAAAGAATCTACTTTGGCGTTTTTCAGGTTTTAATTTAGTATTATTTCTATTCAACCTACTACCAATACCTCCACTTGATGGCGCACAAAGTCTATTCTCGTTATATGAATTGATTACACGAAAGCCTCTTAATGAGAAGCTTAGAATAATACTCGTTCTTTCAGGAACAGTTTTACTGTTAGGAATGCTCAGTTTTGACATCCTGTCAAATATTTACCATTACATAACATCTTAAAAATAACACAAGTATGATTGATCTCAGACAAATATATCAAGAAACTATTGCCGATTGTTTTGAAGGTGGGTTCCACGATCCAGGTGAAAGCGAACTCTACAAGAAAGAAGTTATACTTGATTAGCTGCATGTTGCAGGTTTCGACACAAAACTCTCTGCTGAAAACGATGACTGCCTTGTGGTAGGCAAGCATATGCAGGATGAAGGATTGAATCCTGCGATTTTGAACATGGCAAGTGCATATCGCCCTGGTGGTGGTGTGATGAATGGTGCAAGAACACAGGAGGAATGCATCTTACGTCGCTCGAACCTCTTCATGTCATTGTATCAGTATGACAGACAGATGTATGATTTGGTCATCAAACCAAACGAGGATGGCATGTATGACCTAAGCTTTATCCAGCAAGGCTATCCTATGGATGAGAACTTTGGTGGTATCTATTCCGCAGACGTTACAGTTTTCAAGGATGGCAACTACGAATGGCTCTATGACCCATACCAGACTGCATTCCTCTCTGTTGCAGCGATGAATATCAATCGTGCTTTGAGACAAGGTGAGCAAATCCTTGTTGACGGAAGACTTTCAGATCGAGCTGTTGCTATAATAAAGAATATGATTCGCACCATCTATCGCATTGGTGTTCTGCATGGTCACGATTCTCTTGTACTTGGTGCATGGGGATGTGGAGACTTCGGAAATCTATCAGAGCAGATAGCACAACTCTTCGTCAATGTGCTGAACGAGGATGAGTTCCGTGGCAGGTACAAAGACATTCGCTTTGCCATTATCGAAGATCACAACTCACGAGGTAGGAACTACCAGACGTTCAAGAATGTGATAGACAAAAACGCATAACCCCTAAAGATTACAATTATGATATTATATCACGGATCACCGTTCTTATTTGACAAGTTTAACCTTAGTGGTGCAGGCGAAGGTACCGGTATCAAGTTTGGTTTTGGTGTTTACCTGACAGAGGCGGAAGCCTCGGCTGTACACTATTCACAACCTCGTAACCTAGAACTAATGCCAGAGCATTACCTCTACACTGTAGAGATTCCTGACTTGACTGAGGATAATCACCTTACATCAGCCCTCCCTGTTTCTCCTATTATATTAAATAAGGTGGAAGAAAAACTTGGGGTAAGCGCACCAGAAAAGGTGAAGACTCAGGGCAAGGAGTTCCGCAAGTGGGTAGGCATGACACTGACAGGATCCCAAAAGGCCGGTTTTGCAGAAGAAAAGGCTGCGGCAGAACTGCTCAACAGCCTTGATGTGCTCTATAACGCATGGCCAACAGCTCAGACAAAGCCAGATGGTCCGAAGAACATCGCTGTGTTTGATGCTGCTAATGTGCGCATCATCAAGCGTGAACGTATTGATATTGAGAACAAGTGCAAGAAGTGGGTATTAACCGATAGAAAAGAGATTTAGAATTATGAATAAGCATAGTGTTTATCCTTTCATCAAGGAGTTCTATCCACAATTTGATGGAATTCAGACATACGAAGCATCCGAGTGTGCAGTATTTTGTTCAACTCATGAAGAATGGGGAGTGCTGAGCAATATGGCTGCTACTCCTATTGCTATTGATGGTGTGGAGTTCAAGAGTGCGGAGCATATCTTCCAGATGATGAAGTTCAACGATCCTAAGTATGTTCAGAGAGTTTGGAATGGTATTACTGCTAATAACAAGAAGAGTGCAAATATCAAGATGACTGCAAAGAGCTATGAGCCTTATCATCGCCGTGCCGATTGGGGCAGCATGATAGTAGATGCCCTGAAGTTTGCCATGCAGAAGAAGTACGAGCAGTGTGAGGCATTCCGTAATGAATTGGAGCGAAGCAAAGGTAAATTCATCGTAGAGCAGCAAGCAAACCCAAAGAAACCTGCTGACACATGGAGTGCAAAGCACGATGGTGACAAGTGGATCGGCCCAAACCTTACTGGAAGATTGCTTATGGAGTTGCGCGACAACGGCAATTTGGAGTACAACCTGCCAGAGGATGCGCTGGAGTTTATAAATATTATAAAGGTATAACAAACAGATATTTTAAACTAATAGATATTATGAGTATGTTTAAGAATTTTTTTAGAGGATGCCGTTATTTCTGACTTGGTGTCATTGAAATGAATCGACAGAAGCGTATGCAAACCTTCACTAAGGTGTTTCCTGGTATTGGTCAGATGACTGGCAGAGGAGTTAGTATCAACAAGAGTAGAGGATGGTTTATGATACTTCCTCAGTATCTCTGTTGGAATAATGTGAAGGTTAGCATTACAGAGGGATGGAAGGATGAAAACGACCTCCAAGTATTCGCCTCATTATACACGATGATGAACGAACATGGTGAAAAGATACTTGACTCTGTAAAGACGCAAATGAAAGATCCTGATATTCTGAAAAACGTGGATCTGGTAGAAATGGAGCTGCACAACTTTGACCTTGACGGCAAAACACGACACCAATATGTTTTTTGAGTTACAACACCGATAAGTATTACACCACAATCTTTGTTGATGATGGCAAGGAAGTATTGGTTGAGATAAACTCTAATACGTAGTAAATGAAAGTGACTTCAATTCACTTTATTGCTAACAAAATGTTGCAATTGATGATATAAAAGTGAGGGAAAGTTGAATCAAATGAGATTTTGAAAGATTCAATGGGGGTAAATGCTTGTTTTTCGGAAATAAGCATTACCTTCGCTGTATAATAAATCAAAAATCTCTAACAATGGACAAGAATATAAACCGTATAAAGGTTGTTTTAGCTGAAAAGAGAAAGACAAACAAATGGTTGGCTGAACAGATTGGATGTACTCCTACGACTGTTTCAAAATGGTGCACTAATGTTTGTCAACCTCCGATGGAAACCTATATAAAGATAGCGAAATTGCTTGACGTTGAACTTGCCGAGCTTGTGTATATGTAAACACGTGTATCGTTGTCAATTCAGTTGACTAACAATTGATCGAATATGAAACTCACAAAAGAACAAATAGAATACAACAAAAAAGAAGTCATTGAGTTACTTCGAAGCACCAAGCGAGAAGGTATTGAAGGACTGTTAAAGGTCATGGAAGAAGGTGGCTATTATACAGCTAAATGCCATTCTCATCATCATTATGTGGGTGGTCTTATGATTCATTCTCTCAGTGCTTGCAGAATTGCATTATCCAAGGATAGCGGACTTTCACGAGACAGTATAATCCTTTGCACTCTGCTGCACGACCTATGCGACGTCAAAGGACATACTGAATTTTGTGGACATGGTGAACGTTCCATGAACATAGCAATAGCATCAGGTTTGGATTTGACTCCAGGTGAAAAATGCGCAATACGATGTCACATGAGAAAAGAATACAAAATCCCACATATCTGGAATGACGTGTTGGCTTTACCTGAAAACAAAGCATTATACCGACTCGTATATGATGCAGACAAATCTGGTGCCAAGCATGATAATCCACTTCCAAAGATGGAGTATGTACATGGAGGGAAGATTCGTGTTTCGTATGAGGCTTATGACCACATCGAAGATGAGGAAGATGTTATATTAGACTTTGAGATAACAGGTGAGCTCATTACATGGCGACTTTGGCGTTTCGTCATGGGAAGAGATGTGAAGCCTTTGGTGGAGTTTGAGGATCAGGTTGATACGCGTGATAGAATGCCTTTGGTTGGAGAGCTCAGAAATGATATGCGTGATGAGTTCCTCAAGCGTCTTAATGAAATGACAGGAAAGAAATACTCATTCCCAACTTTTTTCCAATGGGAAATGGCTCGCAGGAAAGGCATATTGAAAGACCATGGCAAGAAACTTGAGATTCTTTATACTCACTCAAGTGCAGTAACTGCAAGTGGAAATGAAAAGAATCATTTACCATCAGAACCTTCATACGGAGGAATAGATTTTTCCTTGATAAGTTATAGATTGGTAATTATAAAAGATTGAAATACAATGGAAAATGAATTGCAATTAATCGAAAGTTATGGAATGTCCCTGCTCTGGAGAAATCCTGATTTAAAAAGGACTAAGAACCTCTTGAATGTGCAGTCTGTATTAAAACCTCAAAAATGTAAGAAGATCTTTGAAACTAGAACATTTTCTGACCTTGCGCGAACTGATCATATTCGCGTTTACCAAAATGAGAAGAATAATTTGGCTCTATTAACTATTTGTGAGTACTATCCACCATTCTCTCTTGATACTGCATCATGGTATTCGAATGAAAAATGTTTCGGATATAAGAATATTTTCATTCTTACAGAAAAATATTGCGAAATCAAAAACAACGCACAGAATATCACATATGTATTAGAAGAATCCATAAATGGTACATGGGAAATTGAAATTTTGGTCGACCATGAGTACTATGGATGGATTCCACTTTTATGTAGAAGTTGGATATGTCAGGATTGCAAAACAAAGGAAGAGGCTTTTCTGACAGCTAATATTAATCCTGCCTGTTACCATATACAAAATGTACGCGAGGGCATAATACCAGATAAAAAATATACTCCAGAAAAGGTTACTTCTCTCGCTCCAGAAGAAATCTTCGTATTTGGCAGTAACATAAAAGGTATGCACGGTGGTGGAGCTGCGGCGTTCGCAATGAAACATTTTGGTGCAGAATGGGGGGTCGGCGAAGGACTTACAGGTCAGTGTTATGCTCTACCTACCATGGAAGGTGGTATTGATTATATCAGCGAAAAGGTTAGCGCTTTCATATCTTTTGCTCGACAGCACATTGAATACACATTCCTTGTAACTCCAATAGCATGTGGAATTGCAGGATTTTCACCTCAACAAATTGCCCCGTTATTTAGAGAGGCTCTTGCAATGAACAATGTTGTATTGCCAAAGAGCTTCTTGAACATAATAAATCATTAAGAATTCATATCAAACAATGTCGGAATTGCGTAAAAAAACGGATTTTTGATGTTGTTTAGGGTTACATATTTTAATAGGTAATTTTTTTTATTATAATAAACATAGGCGCTACCGTTTTGGTAGCGCCTATGTTTATTATAATACCGATTTTCGTATTTATATTACAGTATATCAACGTCTTGCATAATTCATTTTTGCTGTTTACCTTTGCAGCGGAATTATAAAATTGCCATATAGAAAAGCTATTTAAAAACATATAAAACAGAACAGAATGAAAGGAACAGTTAATCTAAATAACTTTACTCAATTAGCAACTGATTACGTTAGCACAAAACAGCGTAAGCGTTTTTATGAAGTTGTCGCGTTGACAGAGGATAATTTAAAAGAAGTGATTTATCTTCAGCCCTTTAGTGAAGATGAATGCAAGGCTATACGCTCTCTTAAAGACAATTACGGAGAAGACCATTATATTGATCATCTGGATGAGGTGTTCATAGATCCAGAAGATCTATATGAATTATCTTATGGACAGGACATTGTACATATAGATATTGATAATCCATCTTACAAATACAAATTCGCTCTACATGAATTTGATAATAATAAGTATACAAGGCGATCACTTGATGTAATAATGGACGATGAGCAATATATAAAAGCGCTTTCTCTTTTCTTGAGTGATTCTGAAATGAATTTTAACAAGCTTCAATTTGCTTGCAGTTTTCTCTATGATATTATTTACAGCCAGATAGTACACACTTTATGTGATGAAAGATTTTATTTTGGTTCATATCCATTTTTAATTACCATGGACGAAATAAGAAAAGACGCAATGAACATCAGAGCTATGAATCCAGAACTTGAATGTCAAACTGGCATCGGATATTATTGTAACATTTAATAATCACTATCACCGTATAACAATAGTTCATTGAAATTTGGTTAATCACGCAGCGTCCGAGACGCCATAAAATAAGAGTTCTTTGAAATCGTTGGTATTTAATAGCCTGTGTGGG
>NZ_JADYUH010000071.1 GCF_021531665.1 Prevotellamassilia timonensis | reverse complement strand
GCTCCCAGGAAAAATTAGGAGCGCACCCGGTTAAAATTTGCCTTCTTCTAATTTTAATTAGAGGAAGGCAAAGTAAAATTATGCGCCGAGTAGGCAAAATTGGGAGGCGAAAAGTGTTCCAGAAAGTTAAAAATGTTAATGTCGAATCGCTGAAAAATGGCTCAAAATTGTTGGATTTTTTGGGGGCGGAAGCCTACCCCAACCCCTCCCTAAAGGGAAGGGCTTTTCAAACTTCGACATGAGGTTATATATGAGGGTTTATATGACACCCCCGTGGAAGTGCTTTGGACGCCGTTGTGTAGGGTTTTGTGTGGTCTTGTATAGTTTTGCGAACGCTCGCTGTGTAGGGTTTTGGACGCTCGCTGTGTAGAGTTCAATGTAAGGTTTTGTGTATAGTTTGTGTATAGTTTGAAGCACAAACTATACATTTCGCAACGCGCGATAAATCAGCAAAATGGAAGGTTGAATGTAGGGTTTGTGTATAGTTTGCATAGTTTTTTTGTTTCCCTTTTATTTACGAAATGGTGCGGGTCGTGTAGCGTTTTCGCGTTTGGGAGTGACAAGTTCGCAGCCTAACGTCGTGTCCTTCACTGTCGTCGCCGAGCGCAGTTCAGCGAGCACGATTGCCAGTCGGTCTGCTTCGGCGGGTTGGGCGAACTCTGTTTGGAACATACGTTTGACGGCTGCCAACCTTTTCCGCACGAGTTGGGACGCGTCAGACCGCTTCACGGAAGCACCGCTCTTCAAGGAACGCCGGACCTATCTCACCAACCAGTCACACGCCTGCATCAGATTCTCCGTCACCTACACCTTCGGCTACGGCAAGAAAGTGCAGCGCGGCAACGAAATCGGTGAACAGGGCGGCGCCTCTTCTGCCATCATGAAATGAAAGGTGAGCCTACCCCAACCAAAACCTACCCCAAGGCGACACATGCTTTCGGCAGGGTTTGAACAAGGTTTGAACAAGGTTTGAACAAGGTTTGAACAAGGTTTGAACAGGGGCTGTTCAATGGTTGTTCAATGATTTAAGAACATTTACCGGACAGCAATAATACACATTAGAGTGAGAGAAGAAAGAATGCAACAGCAGTTCATGTTTATCGCCTTATGGTTGATGTTGTTTAAGCAGCATATAAAGGGGATTTAAACGGTATTCAACGGTCGCCTTGGTCAAAGGCTTTTCGCCACGGCAGAAGATTTTCGTTCTTTCCTGCCGTGGCAATAGTTTTTTCTAAGGACTTGTCATTTTTTTCTTGGGAGTCGTTGGTGTGCACACGTCCTGCGCACACGTGTGCATTCGCCCTGCGCACACGTGTGCATTCGAGCTGCGCACACGTGTGCACTCGTGCTGTGCACACCAACGAAATAGGAGACAGAAACGACAAATCGGCGGACAGAAACGACAAATCGGCGGACAGAATCGTTGCCACGCTCTCCGCGAACGGAGTTTTTTAACGCAAAATCGGCGTGACGCTCCGTTGTTCCGCCAACTAACGCCCGCAACATTCATTCCTGCGAAATAAAAATGGTAAATTTGCCACGGCAGTTAAGGCATTAACGAATCAAATTTCACGAACTGCTGCCTCAACCAAACCGAAAACACCATTCCCCATTCGCGCAGGCGGGCGGTGTGTCACAACAACCATTCTGACGCACCTTCAAGGGTAAAAGCCCAATGTGCATTTCGACACAACCTCCGAGCGAGTGGCTCAAACTCCACAACCATGTTCCACACACACTGTTGCCCCGCCACACGGCGGTTCCTCCTTTCCGTTCTGCTCGTCCTCTTCACACTGAGCGGCGCAGCACAAAGCATTCTCAACAAAGACAGCGACGGCTACTATCTCATTCAATCCGCCACCGACCTCGCGACTTTTCGCGACATGGTCAATGGCGGACAAGGCGATGTCAACGCGCGTCTCGCAGCGGACATCGACCTCAGCGCCGTCGCCAACTGGGAGCCCATCGGCACGCCCGACCATCCCTTCCGCGGACAGTTCGACGGCGCGAGCCACATCGTCAGTCATCTGAAGGTGCGCAACCGTGACTACGGCGGTCTGTTCGGCTATGCCGCCGCAGACCCCTATTCCCTCACCCCTGTCGTCATCCAAAACATCTTGCTGGACGCTCCGCGCTTCATCTACACCCGCCGGACGGACTATGTCGGCGCCATCTGCGGATATGTCACGGGAGAGAACGCTTTTCAGAACATGTCGAAAAACGCCAAAATCATTGGCTGCAAAGTGACGGACGCCGAGTTGCAAGCCTTCGGCGCCTCCAACTGCTGGGGCGGTGTGGTCGGAAGGTCGAACTATGCCAACGTCTGGGGCAACACTTTCAGCGGCACGGTGAGCGCATCCTCCTCGGTGGGAGGCATTGTGGGACATGCCTACTACTCTGACTTGATGTCGAACGTCCTGCCCGCCGCCACGCAGGTGAAAGCCTGGACCAAGAACAATGTGGGCACGATGGTGGGAGGAAATCACCTCAGTTCCGTGGGCTGGGAAAGCGGCAAGAACGAAGCCAGCGTTGTCCAAATCGCTGACCCCAACATCCCCGCGTTCTCGGGCGACACCTATCAGGTCGGAAGCGAGGGACAACTTGCCTGGGTTGCCGACCGCGTGGCTGAGGGCAACAGCGCCATCAACGCCAAACTGACTGCCGACATGGACCTCGGCGGCATCGACTGGCAGCCCATCGGCGACGCCACCCATCCCTTTGGCGGCGTTTTGGATGGCGACAGCCACACCATTCGCAACCTCACCGTTTCCGACCGGAGCAACGCCGGACTCTTCGGCATCGTCAAGGGCGGTGCCATCTCGGGACTCACGTTTGAAACGCCCCGGCTGGTCTATGCGAAGGCAGCCTCCAACGTGGGTGTGGTCTGCGGACAACTCCTGCCTCATTCCCGCACCGCCTACGTGCTCAACTGCGCGGTGAACGGCGGGCAGTTGAATGCCTACAACGGCAGCGCGGACTGGGGCGGCATCGTCGGGCGAGCCGGCGAAAACACCGTTCTCTTCGCGTGCAGTTTTGAAGGAGAACTGAGGGGCTACGAAAACGCCGGCGGCATCCTCGGTCACGCCGAAAGCGGCGTCAAGGTGCAACAGAGCGTGCTCCGAACGGGCAGCACGGTCACGACCGTCAAAGGCGCAGTGGGTGCCATCGTCGGACTCGACGAGGGTGCCGCGCTCACCGACAACACGACCGAAGACGGCAGCACAGTGGAGACCATCATCGACCCCTTCGTGCCGAGCGAAGATGCGGAGGGCGTCTATACCATATATAATAAGGAACACCTCAAATGGCTTCGCAACGAGACCAACGCCGGGCGCAGCCACGACGCCCGCCTTGCCCGCGACATCGACATGGAGGGCGAGACCTGGGAAGGCATCGGACAATCGGGCGCTCCCTACTCCTCCACCTTTGACGGTGCCGACCACACAGTCAGAAACGTGAAACTTGCCGACACGGAATGGAACGGTCTCTTCCGCTACGTGCGCGGCGGCGAAATCAAGAACCTCCGCATCGACAGCCTCGTCTGCCAGTCCCTCAACGGCAACCAGATGATTGGTGCCGTCGTCGGTCTCTGCGGCGCAGAATCGGCAGAGGCTCCCTCGCGCATCACCAACTGCCACGTCACCGCCTCCCACCTCATCGGCAACGGCAGAAACCTCTACTGGGGCGGCATCGCGGGCAGACCTTTCTTCACCGAAATCACGGATTGCAGTTTCCAAGGCACGGTGACGGGCGACAAATGCATCGCCGGCATTGCCGGTAATCCCGACAACTGCAAAATCACGCGCTGCACCCTGCTCGCCGGCTCCCACATCGAGGGCTATCGCACCGACATGGGCGGCATTTGCGGCACGGGCACGGGCAACACCGTGACCGACTGCGTCGTGGCGGACGAGAGCAACCTCTTCCCCGTCGATGACCCCATCACGCCCGCCTACGCCGACGGCTACTATCTCATCGCCAAACCTGCCCACCTCGCCAAGTTTGCGCAGTGGGTCAATGCGGGAAACACGTCCTACAAGGCACGCCTCATCGAGGACCTCGACATGAGCGGCTATGACTGCTGGACGCCCATCGGCAAAGACAAGAGCCACGCCTTCAAAGGCACGTTCGAGGGAGACAACCACCTCATCAAAAACCTGAAATTCAACAGCGACGCACAGGACAAATATCTCGGACTCTTCGGTTATGCCGACGGCGCGAAAATTCGCAACATCCGCATGGAGGGCACGAGCATGCCCTTCCTCAGCCTCAAGAAGAGCGCCGACTATGTCGGCTCCGTCTGCGGCTTCGCCACCAACCACGTGCGCATCATCGGTTGCCACGTCAGCGGCAGCTATCTCAAACCCGACGGCGGCAGCTGGTACTGGGGCGGCATCTGCGGCAAGGCAGACGTGGGCTCCTGGGTGCAGGGCTGCACGTTCCAAGGCACGGTCTATGGCAAAGGCTACGTCGGCGGCATCGTCGGCGAACTCAACTCGGGCGCAAAAGCCATGGACTGCGTCTTGCGCAGCGGCTCGTTCATCGACGCTTGGGACGACTACGTGGGCGGCATCGCCGGACGCGTCATCGACACAGAGACCTACATCGAAAACTGCTGCGTGGAAGACGGCAGCACCATCTCCGGACCCGAAGACAAGGTGGGACGCTATGTCGGCTACAACGAAGGACAGCAGACCAACGATGCCTACCTCGCAGGAAACGTCTATTACCAACCCACGGGAGCCACCGTCAGCGGCGAGGACAACGCCACCTGCTACGTCACCGAGGTCAGTTCGTTCAACACCACGCTGAGCTCTCCCACCGACTTCCGCATCTACACCGACATCGGCACCTTCTACAACTATCACACGACAAAGATTCGCTCCAACGCCTTCTTGGGAGCCACCGCCCTCAAGACCCTCTCCTTCGCCGACCTCAGTTCCGTTCCTGCCGACAAAGCCCACAAATGGATTGACCTCGACATCGCCGACGGCGCCTTCACCGACTGTCCGAACTTCGAAACGCTCTATCTCAGCTACACAGTCAGCAAAGGCGGCTCTCATGCAATCATGCTCTCCCCCTCCGACGTGCGACCCGCTGCCAATGCCTTCGTACGCTGTCCGAAGTTGAGATTCATGGTGGATGCCGAACTCTATTCCGCCTTCCTCGCCGACTCCCGCTGGAGCGTCTTCAAGAATCAACTGATTCGCACGACCTCCATGCGCCAGTCCGAGTTCACCGAATCCGGCGTGCTCTATGCCCGCGACCACCAAAAGAACGGACCGGCAGACTATGCGACCGAAACCGCCGACGACGGCACCACCATCTATCTCACCCACGTCATCGGCGCCTCGGAGGAACTCGGCACCTCGCTCGGCGGTGTGGCGGTCATCTTCAACGACCCCGGCACGACCTACGCCTACCGCACCACCAAGGTCTGGGCGGATGCCTTCCGAGGCAACGCCGACCTGCGCGTCGTCCGATTCCACGGCGTCAACTCGGGCAGCGTCCACACCGACGTGAAGATGGAACTCGGCAGCTATGCCTTCGCCGAATGCCCGGCGCTGCAATACGTGGACCTCGTCTATGGCAACACCAACACCAACCGCTACGAAGCACTGCAGCCCGACCAAATCGTTCCCACCGACAACACCCTGCTCCTCGGCAGCAACAACGCCCTCATCCGCGTCTGGCCCTCGCTCGTCGAAACCTTCAAAACCGACGCACGCTGGAAAGCCTACGCCGACCGCATCGTCGCCTGGGAACAGAGCGGACGACTCTATCCCGACGAAGACGGCGCTGTCTATCAAGGCTACATCTACGGCGCCGAACAGAACAGCCTCGACTTCTCCGATCTGTGCAGCAAATATGACACCCACAACGCCCAACTCCAAACCATTCTGGAGCGTGACAAGAAGGACTATGTCAGCCTCGACGTCAGCCCAATGCTCGTCGGAACCGACGAAACGAACACCTACTACATCCACGCCACGGGCGTCAGCAACGACTATCTCGAACAGAACAAAGGACACCTTACGCTCTACAACGACATCGGGTCCTACTACACCTACCGTCTCGTCAGCATCGACTCGCTGGCGTTCCGCAACAACCAACTGCTCAAACGCCTCGACTTCGGCGACGTGAACACCAACCTCGGCAGCGCCAAGAATCCGCTCTGCGTGAAAATCGAAAACCACGCCTTCAAAGGCTGCACCAACCTCGCCAGCATCGACCTCGTCTATCACAAATTCACGGGCAGCAACAAGATTGAATATCTCCAACCCACACAGGTCATCCCCGCCAAAGAAATCTTTGCCCCCGGGCAGCGCGTCTATGTCCGCGTCGCGCCGAACCTCGTCAATGCCTTCAAGGCTGACCCGAACTGGGCAACCTACGCCGACCGCATCATTCCCATCTCCACCAGCGAAGACCATTTCTACGAAGCCGGCGTGCGCTACGAATTCTTCCCCGTGCTCAACGACACGCTGAAACTGAAGGAGGAGTTCTACAACAGCAAGTACAACGAACTCTTTGCAAAAGACTACATCAGCCTGCACACGGGCTACGGACGCTTCGAGATGAACGAGATTCTCACTCCCGCCCACATCACGGAGGACGAAACCGTCCGCTATCTGCAAGTGACCGGAGTCGATGACGAAGAACTCGACAAGCAGGAGGGACGACTCACGCTCTACAACGACATCGGCACCAACAACACCTACAAGACCATCGCCGTCGATCGTCTCGCCTTCGCCGGAAACGAACACATCACCTCCGTCGGATTCACTGACCTCAGCGGAAACTTCTCCAAAAGCCACGGCTCGGAACTCGCCATCCTCCTGCCCAACCGCTGCTTCGAGAACTGCAAGAACTTGAAGTACATCGACCTCGTCTATCTCGTCACCGAAGGCACGAACCACTACGTGACCCTCTCGCCGCGACAAGTCATCGTGGGCGACAGCGTCTTCGTCGGCTGCCACCCCGACTTTGAGATTCGTGTTCCGGGCGAGAAATACCTCGAGTTTGTCTATGACGAGAACTGGTCGCAGTATCGCGACCACATCGTTGTCTATGACTACTCCCCCGTGGCGGAAGACCCCATCACCGAAGACGGCGTGGTCTATGACTATGCCTCCCACCTCATCAACAACCTGCCGACAGAGCAGAAGGGCTACATGGCATGGTCGCTGGCGAACATCCCCGTGCAGATTGCCAAGACCATTGTCACCACCACGCTGGCAGCCCTCACCGGAGGCGTCTTCGGTGCAGGCATGGAGGCCATCTCCACCGGTGTCTGGTCAGGATTCTGGAGCAACGTCGTCGCTCAGATGAACGCCACTGCCATGTCCTACGGCATGACCATCGGCTCCTACATCGCCCACAACACGGTGCTCAATCTCGCCGCCAACTCCACCTCCATCCTGCTCAGCCAGATGGGCGCGGGCTATGTCTCCGGCTTCACCGCCGGTCTGGGCTGCGCTGGCGTTTGGGCAACCATCTCCGGACTGGAAGCAGCCACCATGGGCGTCGTGAAATCCGGCATCGAAGGTTTGATTGCTTCTCTGAAAATCGACGTGCCTCTCAACTTCGGCTTCTATGAAGGAATGGCAACCATGGGAGCCATCATGGAACTCAGCAGCACCACCGACCCCGTCGAACTCAACGCCTCGGAATATGACTCCGGCGCCGACCTCATCGGACAAATGGACATCAACACCGGAGGATTCCCCGCCTGGTGGAGCGGAACCGCACAAACCCGAAACATCGAGAACATCTACCACGTCTATATCAAAGACGTCAAGAACGACGAACTTGACGCCAACAACGGGAAAATGAGAATCTACAACGACGTCGGCTCCTACTACCACTACCGCACCGTCAGCATCGACCACAAAGCCCTGCGCGGAAACGAACACATCCGCAGCATTGAGTTCACCGACTGCGCCGGCTCCTTCATCAACAACAAGAGACCGTTCCAAATGACCGTGCCCGACAGCACCTTCTTCAACTGTGCCAATCTGGAACGCATCGACATGTTCATGGAGAACACGGAATATGACAACTGCCTCCAGCCCCTCGGTCCGGAGAACTTCTGCCTCATGGGTTCCTCCGTCTTTGCCGGCTGTCCGCGTCTGACAGTCTATGTCGCTCCCGAACGATACGAGGACTTCAAGAACGACTCCATCTGGGGAAAACTGAACATCGTGGTCAAGAGCGACTATGAAGAAGCCACCGACGACAACGTCTGGGGAGCCTACTACTCCTACAACTACATCCAAGGCTCGCTCATGGACTACAAGGACGTGAACGGCAAGAAAGTCTATAATCTCCACATCTCCAAACCCGACAACGAATATCTCGAAGAGAACGACGGCGAACTCATCATTGCCGTGGACTACGGAACTACCTATAACTACAACACCACCTACGTCAAAGAGAAGGCGTTCATGGGTAACGAGCATCTGAAGAGAATCTTGATTTCTGACAACTATAACCGTGAAGCACGCTGCTTCACCACCCCTTCCATCGAATTGCGCGACTCTGCCTTTGCCGACTGTCCCAATCTGGAAAGCATCTATCTCTGCTACTCTGCCTACGGCGAAGAGCCTCGCGAGTTCAAACCGCTCAAGCCCTCTCAGATTCGACCGCTGAAGGGAGTGTTGGATGGAAGCCCGAAGGCTGTGTTCAAAATCTTCTACGACGAATATCCCGACTACCTCATCTCATCATCCTGGACGAACTACACCGGCCGCCTCCGCCCCGTGCTGACCCGGTTCGACGACAAATATGTCAGAGATGCTTTCTTCAATTCCGCGCTGCACCTTCCCGACCGCCAATACGACATGTACCTTCATCCCGTCCTCGAAATGAAGCTCGACACCGTGCGCAACGGATATGGCTGGCAGAAGGACCTCGACAATCTCCGCGGCAATGAGAAAATGGCAAGCTTCACTGAACTGCGCAAATGGCAAACCCTGCGCTTGCAATATCTCGCCGACAGCACCTTCATGAACTGCCGGAATCTGCAGCGCGTGGAACTCCCCGCCACCCTGCGCCGCATCGGTCAGCACTGCTTCCAAGGCTGCACCTCGCTGACTATGCTTGAAGTGCCGGACTCCGTGGAACGCATCGACGCCTGCGCTTTTGCCGGCTCCGGTCTGCGCGAACTCCACTTCAACGCCACAAAACCCGCCTCGCTCGAAGGCTCGCCCTTGGAGTTCGGCATCAGCGACTACAAGATTTACGTGCCTGCCGCCGCCGTCGATGCCTACAAAGCCGCCTGGCCGCAGTATGCCGCACACATCGTCAGCGAACGCCCCATCCAACATTACTACGTGGTGAACATGCAGGGAGAAGCCGGCACGCTGGCGGAGCGCCTCAACCTGACTGTCAAGTCCAATCTGCCCTGGCTCTACGGAATGGAAGGCGACTATCACCACATTGACAGCCTCAAAGTGATTGGTCCCATCAACTCCTTCGACGTGGCACTCATCTCCATGCTGGTGAACACAAACGTGCTGAACCACCTTGACCTCAGTGAAGCCAAACTGAGAGAAGGGGGAGAATATAACTGCAAAATCTATCCTCCTCTGGATGATCTTGAAGGATTGAACCACGAAATGTATAAATACATCAATGTGCGCAACGACGATGAAGTCAGCAGTTCCCTTTTCTCCTTCCCGAGTGGTCACCTCGAGACGCTCATCCTGCCGGACTGCGACCTGACCTACAAGTCCAATTGCTTCGAGAAGGGAACCGCCCGGAAACTCATCGTGATGCCCAAAGCACCGCTCAAAGCAGACAACAAATGGTTCAATGAGAACAACCTGACAGCCGACATCCTCTATCTGGACACGAAACCTTTTGACTTCTCTGAAGCCTGCAAAAGTTCCGGCGGACAACCTTCTATCTACTGCCCCTACTCCATCTATACCGAGATGGGACGCGTGAAGGAGAGCAACAGCCACGTCAATGTCTATGCCCCCTTCAAAGATGACATCGTCTTCACCACCCTCGCCCGAAAGGGATTCTACAAAATGAGCGAATTCGGCAAAATGACTTCCACCCGGGACTGGTTCCGAGGCTCCGACATTGAGTATTTCGACGAACTCTTCTCCGCCGTACGCGACACCATGCTGACCAACGGATGCTTCGCCGACTGCAAGAAACTGAAGTCCATCTCCCTGCCGGTGAACACACGCTACATCGACCACACCGCCTTCGCCGGCTGCACCTCGCTCCGCGACATCAACGTCTTCTGCCCCAAAGTGCCGGAACTGGAGAACGCCGACATCTTCGACGACCTGCCGGAAGACTATCGCATCAAGGTGCTCTCCACCAAAGTGGATTCCTTCCTCCTTGCCTGGCCCGAGAAGGTGGCACGCCACATCATCTCCTACGCCGACGCAGCGAAGACTCGCGAAATCATCCTCCCGGCACCCGGACTGCTGGCTGACTCGCTCGGACTCACCCTCAACGCGAACAAAATGGTGGTGGAACGGGGACACTTTGAAGACATCAAACGTCTCAAAATCTCCGGAATGGTGAACCTCTATGACATCAACCTCCTCGCACACCTCGCCGGACAGTTGAGAAGCACGGAAGACAAGATGGTGTTTAACCACTACCATACAAGGAAGGTCGGAAAAGAAGATGTGAAATATATTCCCGATTGGGAAGAACCGGAGGAAGTCTGGGGCAACAAAATCGTGCCCGACATCTCACCCGCCAATGCCAACCTCGCCTTCCTTGACCTCTCCGAAGCCGTGCTCTGTGACGAAGAGGGCAATCCGCAGAAGGACTTCGTCATGAAACGCTATCAGTTCCAAAACTGCGACAAACTCGAGACCATCCATCTGCCCCGAACCATGAAGCGCACACCCGTCGGACTCTTCTCCTATTCCAACAACCTCAAGACTGTGGTGCTCGGCGACCAAACCAACTTCCTCAAGAACTGGACCTTCAACAACTGCCCGCGACTCAAGTCCATCACGACGCTCCGAGGCGACCTCGAGTTTGAGTCCTACGGCTACGAGGGTGTCTTCACCGAAGGCTTCACCATCGACACGCTCTTCTGTGCCGGTCCCGATGTGGCAACGCTCCGCGCCAACCGCGCCGTGCAGGCTTACGCCAAAAACGTGATTGCCGCCTACAACGACCGCGGACTCATGAACATCTTCTCGCCACGAGGCATTGCCACTGAGAACTCTCTGTACCGAGTGGAGGAACTGCCCGACGAGTTCCGCAACAACCCCGATGTGAGAGACCTCAAAGCACTCGAAAAATGCTTCCGCGTGAAAGACGTTCCGGAAGGCTTGTTCTCCGGCTGCCGCAATCTGAAATATGTCACGATGCCCGGCGAACTCACCTCCGTCGGTGCCGGACTCTTTGCGGGCTGCGACTCGCTGCGCTACGTGGATTGGCGCACCGACAACGGACTCGCCCTCTCCAACATCGATCGCAGCGACGAGCGTTCTCCGTTCTTCGGACTGCCGCGCCGCACATTGGTCTATGCGCCCGTCAATGCCGGCGAGAACGTCATCAACACGTTGGCTGACGGTGCTTGGCACACGTCCTCGTTCTTCATGGACGACAAACAGGAAGTGGAGATTCCCTTCGCCTTCACCGCCGACCATGCTTCCATCAGCCGCGCCTTCGTGCCGGGAAGAAAGAGCACGGTTTATCTGCCCTTCGGACTGCCGCGCGGCGAAGCTGCTGCCATGGGACGATTCTATGACTTCAAGGACTACAACAGTGTGGACGGCACCGTGACCTTCGTCGAAGTCGCCGAACCGCAAGCGGGCAAGCCCTATCTCTTCCTCCCCGCCGCCGTCACCTTGGACGTGACGGACAAAGAGGGCGGCATCCCCGTGGTCAAGACAGACGTCATGAGCGGCAACAGCCAAGGACTCTACGGCACGTGGGTGCGCAAAACCTGGACGTCCGACCCGCAAGTGCTTTGGGGCTACTCTGCTGCCGCCACGGCAGGCTATGAAGCAGGACAGTTCGTGCGCATTGGTGCCGGAGCGAGCATCGCCCCGATGAGAGCATGGCTCAAACTGGACATGTACGACGAAAACACTCCGAACTTCCTCGGCGTCTTGATTACCCCCAACGGCGAACCCACCGGCGTGGTGGACATCACCGACGGCGAAGTGGATGCGAGTGACAAACTCGTCGATGTCTATACCACCTCCGGACAACTCCTTCGCAAACAAGTGCCCGCCACCGAAAGCCTCCACGGACTGCCCGCCGGCACCTACATCATCGGCGGTCGCAAAGTGGCTGTAAAATGAACTGCCACAGGATGCGATATATAATAAGGTATAAAGCGAACTCGGTTCGCATATATAATAAGGTATAAAGAAGGTGCGTCAGAATGGCTAAGATGCAAGCCCGAATCCGATAGCAACGCAGCAAATTGGCTGTTATGACCCACCGTCACACAAAGAAAAACGTATGAAAAGAAACTATATCAAACCTTCTCTCTCCGCGCTCCGTTTCCAACCGTCTCCCCTTCTCTCCACTTCGACCGTTGAGGAAGAGACACGCGGCGGAGGTGGCGGCTCCGGCTCCGGCTATGACGGCGAATTGGGGTCTTCGCGCCGCCACACCAATGACCCTTTCAGCACCCACCGCTCCTCCCCCATCTGGGGCGAGCAGTGAGGAACACACGAAGGTTCGCCGCACTGCTCAAACGACAAACGTTCACTCATCTTGATTGATTATGAAGAAACGCATCATCAACTTGGTTTCCATCCTGGGCGCCGTGTTTGCGCTTGCATGGATTGGCTGGAGGGGCGCAGTGCTCTGCGGCTTCTCTTCTCACGACAACGAACAGAAACTGCCCACGGACGATGCCTCGGCATTCGTTCTGCTGACGGACGTCGTGCCCGAACTGGCTTTGTCGCAGCTCACTCCGGAGCAGAAGCAACGCGTCCGTCCCTTGGCGATGCCCGTCCCCGTTCGCGAGGTGGTGCTTTCTGTGGCGCCCGACTTTGTGCGTCATCGGATGGCGTCCCTTTTGGAAACTGCCGTGAAGGAAAGCGTGCCGCAGGAAATGCTCCGCTTCCGAAACACC
>NZ_JADYUH010000070.1 GCF_021531665.1 Prevotellamassilia timonensis | reverse complement strand
GCCCGTATATTGGTCGAGTGCTTCTGAAATTTTCTTCATAACTAAGTAATGTAAGAGACTACTAAGTTACTGAAATTCAGACACTTGACCAATTTTTATTAGTTATATATCGTTAATGCAACTCATTGAATTTTAGACGATTAAATGAATAATTAACTAAGTATTGACCCATAGCTATTATGTTTTATATCAGACTGACCAATATCTCCAAGCCGTCCTCATGGATGTGTATTCCTTCAAGTTGTACATATTCCATAATTAGCCGAATCTCTTTCACATAATCGGGAAAAAAATTAATTCTTTTGTCTTCGGCCTTGATTTCTATTCCGTGGGGTAGTTTGTTGTCAAGGTGTTCCACAGCACCGGCAATCAACATTGCCATGCCTGTCCCACATTCGTATGACAAGCACACAACATCCTTACGCATAGCTTCAATGTGGATTTGAAGCACCATAGGTGGAATGAAACGACCCAGTTGGCAAGAAACTTTGAGTGTCTTGTCATCAATGCGTTTCAACTGTGGACGAATCATATAGTGCTTTTCCACATAGTTCGCCACTTCTTCATAATGCACTTTTATGTTCATAACTTCATCGTTTTATAGTTTTTCAAATGCAAATACTGTCATGCTCCGGGAGTTTGTAATCTCATCCGCTTCTTGAACACCCCAGTTAATCTCAACATCCTCTTCAGCAAGACGTGATAGACACTCGTTCATTCCTCCCAACTCATCCATCATTAGAGGCTGGTCTTTTTTGTAGGATATGATGATTATCACGCTTGAAAGCGTATTATTGATATTCTTCTTTATCTCATCAATGGCCTTGACCGACATTTCTGATATGCCGAGCGGTTCATCCACTTTTACTGCTACAGCAGGCTTGCTGTTCCACGCTTTCATCTCAAAATCGTTCCAGTCGAGCCTTATCATCCCGTCTCTCAAAGCTACCTCATATATATAGGTCTTTGCTATTTCCCATTCTCGTGTTATTACTTGAACCATAATTATTCTGTTTTGAATGCAAAATTAATACTATTTGTAACCCGTAAGTCTCAAAATCATTGATTTACATAGCTTTATTCTTCTCCTTCTATGTCTAATGATGCAATCTTCTGTAAAAGTTCATCATCACAGATTGTCTTGTTGCCGCATTGTTCAATCACTTCTTCCCAGAATTTGTCTCCATTGACATATTCCTGCAACTCCTCGATAGTCTTGCAAGCGGTTAGAAAAACAGAAATATCATGTGGCTTCTCATTGTTTCCTCTGTCTATCGTTATTGTGACAGCTAAGGAGAACAGGGAAGGTTCCATATCCATCCGCATGATAATTATTCCCATTTTCCTTACGACCTGTTTCTCTGGCACAACGTTCATCGAAGCGTATGCCACTCCGTCAAATGGAAGCAGTTCCCTTACACACTTTAAAAACTCCTCGTCATGAATCACTTGATTGACGAAACCGGCAAATTTCTCGATGTTATCTGTGAGAAAAGCCTTAACCCTGTTAGTTGAAATAATTTCTTTATCCATATTGTTTATTTTACTTATAATAAAGATGTGAAAAGTGCTGGCGTTCTATCAATGTAGCACGCCAAGCACCTTTCTATCATGCGTTGTTTTTCCACCATTCACGGATAGCGGCATTGAACTTCTTGTTCAGGCGCGAATAGCGGGTGTCCAACCACGCACGTGCTCTTCCGCAACGTTCTGCCACTTCAACGGGTGCTGTGTTTTCAATGAAGCGCAAACGCCATATCAGTTTATCCTCGTCAGACCATTGCAGTTTTTCAGAGAAGCTATAAAGGAAGTCCACGACCTTGTCATTGATTTCTTCCTTATCGAGATTCACACCGAAGACATCTGCCAAAGGACTGGCATCACTCTTTCCTTCCTGCCATTTCACAAACTCCTTGATAAACTCCTCTGACACCTCAACATTGCGCGGAGTCTTGTCCCTCAATACCAACTCCTCATAATAGCTGTCAACGCGGATCAGTTTGTCTTTCAAAGCCATTTCAGCCTTCTTGATTTCTGAGCGCAATGCTTCTGCTTCCAGTTTAAATTCCTTTACCATCTTCTTCTCGTTCTTGCGTTCAACATAGGATGCCATCAGGAGATTCTTATACATTCCCTCAGGCATAAGGTCTGTAATGATGAGTTCCCACACATCAGGCGAGATGGAGGTGCCGAGCAAGCGAGTATTACCCGAAGTGCGCTCACGGCTCACATTGATGACCTTCATGTCTTCCAGTACTCTCATGACTTCATGGCGTGAAACTTGTTCAAGCCAGCAGAAGAAGCTGCTCTTTTTTGCATAGTTATCCAATACGCTCCATGTGCCGTTATTCCACAAATGGGTATAAACAATATTGCCGAACTCCTCAACACTCACTTCATAGTGATATGTCTGCTTGATCTGTGTGATAATCTTGGAACGGAAACGGCTGATGTTACATTCGTTGTTATTCTTTCCATAGAAAAACTTCTGGGCGAACAGTTGGTCGCCAGACTTCAAACGGGTGATAATACGTTCTGCCTCCGTCGCATTAGCATAGTTCCATACCACTTCGCGTGTTACAACACCATAGTACTTACGTTCCTCTTTTTCATCAGAGAAAGTCAGCTTATCTTCCTCTATACGAACAAGAACCATCTCCGCAAGGTGCTCATCTGTCACATCGAGCGACTTCTTACGGTCTTCAATTTCCATACGGACAACGACAAGCAGCCCCATGATAAAGTCCTTGACAACTTGTCCGATACCAGGAGTATTTACTCCGTTGCCTGTTGCGCCTTTGAGGGTTGCGCTACCTGTTGTTTCATTCTTCTTCATATCTGTCAAATCTTTAAGTTTATGCATACGAAAACCGACCTCTGCAATGTTAAATCTCATTGCAAAGGTCGGCAGATTTTGACAGGATGAAGGTGCTTTGTAATGTGCCTCTTATATCAAATTGCTTCCCACTGGAAATCAGGTTGTTATCATAATTTGTTAATCGAATTTAACACTAAATCATTGTCATTATCTCATCGGGCAGTTTGATATGGTCTGGCAAGACTGCAAGATGCGATGCTATATCACGGAGAAGGAATGGTTCTGCAGGTTCTTGCATCCTCTCGCAGGTGCCTCCTATGTCGTCACGGATGCTTTTCAGCACGGTATATAACCCCTTTTGCTGCACTTCGTTATTGGCGTTATAGTTCTTCATCATGTCAATAAAGAATTGCTCACCATTTATTCCATATACGATATTGTACAGTTTGCCAAACAACTCTTTATATTGTATCAGATTCAGCGTGTCAACCTTGTCGCCATTCTTTTTTCTGTCCAACAGATATATCAGGTAGAGAATGCAACCGTTCTTTCTGCTGAAGTGAACTTGCAACGCCTCTTCATCTCTAACAAGAAAGAGACGATAATATCCATCGTTCTTTCTGTTTACGTCTATTTTTTTTACTTTTCGTACTTCTAAATCCATGGTAGATACCTCTGCCATTCGTCGCGGGTTGATGTAGTTGTTAATCTTCTCCTGCAACTTGGGTGATTGTTTGAGGAAGAGCATACGCAAAGTGACAGGGTCAATGATACTGATGACGAAGTCAAGCTCTGCCGCAACCTTAGGGTCATGGGTCTTGTGGTATATCTTCAGGTTGTCCAAGAAACGGGAATACATCTCCATCCTTTGTTGGTGGGTAATAACCCCTTTAACCTCCAACCGTTCCTTCAGAGCGGCAGTTGATGCAGCCATGCCAAAGGATGGTTGCATTGCATTATCAGCCAATCCTGCAAGATACTTGTATTGGAATGCCTCGTCATTAATGGCATTTTTAGCAAGTTCTATGAACTCGTCCGTATTGTCTTTCGCAAAAGCCTTTATGGCTTCTCCAATGTCATGTTTGGTGATGCGTTCAGCAGCATACATCATCATGAGAAGGTCACTAAGCAGATTATCTTCGCTTGTCTTGGCAACGATGAAATTCTTCCCACTATCCGCATGATTCTTCAATTGTATCACGAGATTATCGCCATACTGCTCAATGCGCTCCTTGATCTTGGGATGGTTCTTCAGTTCTACATGCTGTATTACCTCCAAGTCATAGTCGTTGAAATATACCTTGTTCTGTTCCTGTATTTTGGCATTATACTCTTCCATCAACGACACTGCCTTTTTCGCAAATGAGGATTCCTCGTCTGCTATCAGGTATATACAATTATCGAGGAACTGTCCGACCGAACAGTTTTCTTTGATGAGCTTGCCAATACAAGGCTCATCCATGGGGGATTTATCAATTATTCTCATTGTCTTTATCTTTTTGTTTTCTATGTTTCATTACTACTTGCTTAATCAAGTTGCTATCTGGCAGGTCTTCAATCCTGACAGGCTGCGGTGGGGGAGATGAAGGTAATTCAAGTTCGTATGCCATCTTTCGATAATCGCTTTCTAACGTGTCGTAGTGGGTATAAACGAAAAACGGCATGTATCTTATCACGATGTCCATAATCGTGTTGCCATCCACTCTCATCCGTTCCAGATTTTGACGGCCACATTCTACAATTTCCTTCCTCAACTTGCCATCGGGATGTGTAAGGCTGTATTTCTGTCTTGACAATGCGTATTTGAATTTGCCTGTTGTCAATAGATGTCTTGCCGCATATAATCCGGCTGTCATGTCCGCTGCAAGTTCCTGAATCCATCGTTCGCTGCAGAACAGAGAAAAGCGGTAATGAAAGAGCATTTGGTGTGCCATCTCATGAACGAAACACAAGGTAAAGGCATCATTGTTGTTGATACCTGTCTTTTTCAGCATTTCCATATTATAAGACAGTTCGCATTTGTCGGCATTGTCACCCAACAGAACCTCAGCAAACGTCTCGCACTTACTGCTTATCTCTGGTGTCGGCATATTGAAGAACTCTGCTACGTTAATCACAATAGCAACTATATCCTCTTCAGTGACATCCTCTCTGTCCTTGAAAAGGGCTTCAAACAGATTGCATTCATGGCGACGTTGGAATTTCCACCATTCAGCCATATGTTCATAAACCTCTTGTGTTACCATACAATGTTGCTAAAACCTATAATACTTTCGCTGCAGATTCTGTATTTCATAGAGATTATGGTTTCTGAATGCCATAAACTCATTAACCAAATTTTGGATGGTCAATGGTATTCCGCGACGATGCATTTCTGGAGCAACATAACGACCATGTCTGATAAACATGGCTCTGAGAGTCCCTTCAGGATGGCTTGGGCTGCCGTTGGTCAGCAGCAATCCCATAGCCACTTTCTCTATAGAAGACATATTCCATAATCCTGCTCTGCATCCCATAAAGAAGTCTGGACATAGTTCCGACTCCCATTGTCCGTTAGCCACACCAGGGAATTGGGTGTTTTGAAGGACACGGTGGCCGCATTCATGAGTCATTACCAGTGAGAAGGCCTCCTTGTTGGTGACATTCATATTGATAAGCTGCTGCATATTGAAACACAGCACGTCATCGTAATAACTCCCCCTGTCCCAATTCATAAACATGGTTTGCCCGTTTTGGGCATTTGTGAGGTCTTGTATCATCCTCGGCATCGGAATGTTGAAGAAATCACAAGCCGACTTGATAGCATCGTTGATGTCAGCATCACTCAACCCGAATCGGTTGAAACGTTGCTGGCATCGCTTCAAGAAGTCTTCCATTGAAGGTCTCTGGAGAAACTGGAAAGCAGGATTATCGAATATGTTTGCCATAATGGTATTCAATGAAAATGCATACTATAGCGCAAGATTCAATGCCTGTTTGGCATTTTTGAGGTCGATATTCGCGCTGTGAATCTTGCTCTGCGTATCATGTATCTTGTTACATGTTGCCCGGTATTCATCAACACTATTCTCTCTGCCTCTCAAAGCTCTTTCCTTGTATTCCAGCAGTTCTAACTCGTGCTTCAACCTGCGCACTCTGTCTTCACAGTCCTCCACTCGGTGTCGGCGTTCCGCAATTTCAGATGCCGTATATGTTATTCCATGGAATGCAGAGCCATCCGTTGTATCGCTATCACCCGATTGTGATACAATTCCTATGCTACCAGTAGTTTCTCCACTTGCACCATGGTATGCATTGGTTTGCACCTGTTGCAGGGCAATCTCATTCACGATGGCTTCCTGCTTGAAAATCTCACTTGCATCTTCCTGAACGTGGTCATTCAATCTTGCAAGAATATTCTCTGCTGTCACAGGTATTCCGTGAGATTTTAGGTCTTCACCTATCTCCTTGCCAATCTCTATATACTTCAAACGAAGTTCACCATTAGGATGCGTCGGGCTGGGCGTTTCGCGCCCTAATGATTCCTCAACAGCTGTTGTGTCAATACCCTCTATCGCAGCCCGAACACCCATAAATGCATCACAGGAGAGTTCCTCCTGCCAATTACTAAGCTGATGCGTATTGCTCAGGTATTGCAACATGCAATGAGCCACTTCATGTGTGCAAATCAGTGATAGCGATTGCTCATCATGAATACCCAAATTCAACATCTGTTCACGACTGAAACCGAGAACATCATCATTCAGGGTTGTGGGGTCATGCGTGTAAACTCCTGTACTTTGATCCATTCTGACTTCAAGGTCATTCATCTGCATAAAGCCGCACGCATCGTGTACAGCATTCTGTATTACATCATCTGGCAGATTGTACTCGTGAGCTAAATTGTGGAAATGCCCAAGGGCATCAGTATATACCGCATGATTGAAATCAAACGTCGGGTGGTAAACGGTAGTATCAAAATGTGCGTCCATTATATTACTTTGTTTGAGGTGAAAAACTTATTATTATATAATCGTCGGCAATCTTGTCAAGCATTTGGGTGAGATTCACCATTTTGCTCTCAATGAATTGCTTGTCTTCATCAGAGATAGAGTCATGGATGATGTCTTCTTTAAAAAAGATGTAATCAATCCATTTGACAAGGGAAGCATTACAATATTCAAGTATTCTTTTTTCCACACTGTCCTTGATATAGGAGTCCTTCCAGAAATCCACTTTGACATCGTTTGCTTTTGACTTGACATAATCCTTCAGACGCATATAACATTCATCAAAGGCATGTGCTTTCTCCTCACTGTCAAAACGAAGCAAATCGTTTTCCTGATGGGCAGATAAGGTCTTGTTTAATACACTTGCAATAGTCTCTTCTCTATATTGATTGCCTTTATTATCAATAACTCCTAATATATCTGTTGCCTTTTGGTCAAAGATCCCAAAAACCTGTTCTTTGAACATTGGACGAACCCAATTCCTTCTGTCGGTAGTCTCGTCCGTCTCTTGGCGACACCGTTCTATAAGGTTGTCGCAGATGTCAAGACACTCGGTTGATAGCGAATGTTTCGCTTTATCTGTGATAGGCTCTGCCATAATGAATGTATGAGCTTCATCACAGGAGTTGGTTCTGTTGTCCGTATTTAGGCTCTCAACACTGTTCCGATACAGACTTTCAAGGGATATGCAGTAATGAAGCCCGCTGATGAATCCTTCTGATACGCTCATCTCTTTTTTGTGATTCATTACATATTTGAGGAACGTCACCAATTTGTCCAGTTCGTAGGATGGAAGCCCAATCTTTTGATCCACAAGTGCATTCTCACCAAGGAACTGACAACATACCACCTTGAATGCGTCATCACTTTTCCCAAATCGGTCAATGACAGCGCAATACGACAGCACGGCATCAAAGTCCAATATCAACTGGACTTGACTATTACTGAGGCTGCTCTTCAACATGGCTACATATTGCTCATACATATTCTGTACGGTTGCGTGGTCAACGTCATAACGCATAGACAGTAATTGTGGGAGCAATGGTATCACACTATATCTGCACCACATATATTGGTCATCCATATAACCGATGATACCCTCCAGCATATCAACGAGTTCCGATACAAGCTGTTCGATATCTACATTCACATAATCGTCATTCTGATGGTATTGGTAATGCGTCCCCTCTAATGACAATCTGATTTCACGGCAGTAGCTATTGCTTGCATCCATTCCGGTAACGCACCAATGGGTCATCTCTATCTGGAGACCTCTTCTTGTCAGAACAGGTGAAAAGATTATCGTTGGCACATTTTGCGTTGAAGCATGAATGTTGGCACATTGAGCACTGTCCGCAGGGTCTTTGTCATCTTTCCATGCGTCCTGATAGAAAAGGACGGGGTGACTGCTGGCTTTGTTCCATGACTTGGCGAATCTGATGGACAGTTCATCTTCAACGACCTTCCAAATCTTATTCTGGAAGTTTCGGTCTCTGCATGGACCCATAATCACGTTGATGGGAACTATGCTTTCCACATCGTCAGTTTCGTAACCGAAAAGGTTGTCGTCTCTCATTACCAAAGGCATGACTGCTAAAGGCCATTTTTCCAAAGACGCCAGTTCGGCTATTGTTTGCAAGTTCTGCTTGTGCATCTCCTGCATGACGTTCTTTCTTTCTATGCGTTCCTCTTCTATAATCTGCCTTCTCGCATCTGCCATGGCATGAAACTGTTCCATGGCCACCTCAAAATTCTTCTCCATAACGGCACGCTGATATGCCTCTTGCTTCTCTTGGATGGCCTTGGCGTTCTTTTCGTTCCTCCAGGCATTGTATACCTGTATGCCAAACGATACTGCTCCTATTGTTGCACCTGCTATGATCATGATTCAATCGTCTTATCAAGTTTCTTAATTTCTTCTTCATCGATAATCATGGTATTGATATTGTTCTGGCTTTGAATGATGAGTCCACGATATTTTGTGGTCAACATATTCCAGACAAGTTCATCCTCTTGCAGCAAACCTTTTATCTTATAAAGAGAGTCTGCTGGTGAATGATGAAGCATCAGTCGATAACAGTCATCAATGTATGCTGCAGCAGCAATCATCAGGGTTCTCATTCTTTCAGGGTGCTCTGCTATCTTGGACATCTGTACCCTAAATGTCTTGTCCATAATCATATGACTCTGTCCTAACTGATAACCCCATGTCGCAGTTTCTATTGAGAGGGTGTCACCTCGCTGAACGGGATAAATGACAACTGTTGGCAGACCTTGCATGATGTAATGCAAGTTCATGGTGTCTGCCATGGCACTTACGCAGTCACATTCCCAGCCTCTCATCCAGATGGAATCCAAACCAAGATTATAATGCAACAAGAAATCCTCTTTAAACTCATCACAGAAGTCTGCGTATGCGCCCTTCTTGTCCATGCTCTTTGCTGTCAACGGTGTACGTGAAACCATCAATTTTAGCCTTGGAACGCCGATGTTATCCGTGGAAGGATGTAGCATCTCTTCTAATACAGCGTTGATTTGCGGACGAAAATGCGTGTTCCAAGACTTCTCACAGAAACTTCTGAACTCTTCTTCCTGTTGACGGTCACGGCACGACTGAAGGGCTACCTCTCTTTGGCTTTTCATGCCAAGGTCATGACACTCATGGAGGAATTCAATTTCAGCCTGCATTTTTCTGTCACCAAACTCATTGCGAATCTGGTTTAGTTCCTCTTGGAAACTGATAGCTCTGGCATTATGCTCAGCTGCAGTTCTGCGGGATTTCCAGCCTGCATATACCATTCCTGCCATTTGACCGGCGAAATATCCCGAAATTACCCTTTCACCAGCAGGCATGGCTTCTACCGCTTGTCCAATACCTGCCGCTGAAGGTAATGTAAATCCTAATTGCTCATATGGTGTCATCTTCGTATTTCTTCATGTGAATATATATATATTATCAGTCTATCACCACATCATCGTCATCCCACATTGGTGTGGTTGGCTTGCGTGGTTTGTTTACTGGTCCCTGAGTGTTGAACTGGGGAGGAGTCTGCACAGGCTGCTCACGCCATCCTTCATTGTATGAATTAGGGCTATTCCAATTGTTGTTAGAAGGCGCATCGCTTGCTATGGCAGGTTGCATACCACCAAACCACTGATTGAGGATGGCATTTACCTGTGCATCTATTTGTGGGGTAACACGTGATTTCACCCTATTATATGCCAATGCAAGTGCGGCACCATTGTCAATAAAGCCAAGAATGCCGAAGTTCTCTGTGCTTATCAAGTCTTCTGGAAGAAGTTGATAGGCAAGGGCTGCCACTATGATAGTCTTGTCCAATCCTGGAGTGTCAGGTGACTTCAACACGTAATACAACTCTAAGACAGTGCGTGTTCCTTCAATGCCAGCGGTTTTTGCATACTTTTGTATGTACTGCCACAACTGTTCGCTTCCTCCGAATAATCTAAGTATCTTGTCCATATCACCTTTCTTTATATGTTAATGTCTTCTTTTGTTATTATCACGAGTTGCTCGTTGTCTATTGTGTCCATCTTAGCCAGTCTATTGGCTTGGTTCTGGATTATCTTCTCAAAGATGTTCCTGCAATATCTTGCATTGCCGAAATGCTTGTCCTTATGACGCACAGCCTGCTCGATTCTCGCTTGCAGTGCTTCAAGTGCATCCCGCTTAATCTTATAATGAGACTTTCTCAGGTTGAACTTGAATATCTTCACTAATTCCTCAACAGAGTAGTCATCAAACTGGATATATCTGTTGAATCGCGATTGGAGGCCGGGATTTGACTCGATGAATCCTTTTATCTCGTCTGTATATCCAGCAAGGATAACCACAAGTCTGTCTCTGTCATCTTCCATACGTTTCAGCAAAGTTGCAATGGCTTCCGCCCCAAAGTCATTTTCTCCACCTACAAGTGTATATGCCTCGTCGATGAACAGCACTCCATCCAGCGCATCGTCAATGACCTTGTTTGTTTTCACAGCTGTCTGTCCCACATACTCTGCAACTAACTTACTGCGGTCAACCTCTACAAGATGTCCTTTCTGCAGCACACCCAATTCTTTGTAAATACCTGCCACTATTCTGGCTACGGTTGTTTTGCCTGTACCGGGATTGCCTGTGAAAACGCAGTGGTAGGACACAGAAGTGGTTGGTAGCCCACTCTGTTCCCTCATTTTCTGAATACGAAGCAGGTTTCGAAGAGAGTCTATGTCTGTTTTGACACGTTCCAGCCCAATCAGGTTATTCAACTCCTGCTCGTAATCAGTGTTGTCTGTCATTCCATTGGAAGCAGAGGACTGTGATGGTTGATTTTGCGGCTGAGAGTATTCAGCATAAGCGTCCCTTGCCCAAAGGCAGTTGCATTGGGCTGCATTCTTCAGCCAACCCAAACCATGTTCCCGGTTTGGTTGTACTATCTTGCCCTCACACAGCATGATTCCGAGTGCTGCTTGGGCAAACACGTCACCATGACGAGCTGCTTCTATAATCTGATTAAACGCTTCCTGTGTCATAATAAATATATTTTAGTCCCAAAACTTAAAGCCGAGTTTTCGACCTTCTCGTTCCCATTTCTCATCATCCTTCTTGAAGTCATCCAACATCTTTTCTGTGCGGTTGATGAAGTCATCCGTATCATCAAGAAGTGCTTGGGTCTTCAATCGAAGAGCTATTCGGCTTTTCACATAATCTTCTTCGCTGCTTGATGCCCCAATGGCTCGCATTACTTTCTTTAAGCAACTGTTGGAAGAATCCAACTTAATGCCACTGTTTTCTATTTTACGATCCAACTCTTGTTGTCTCGAAGTTAGGTCATACCATCCCATAACATTACGTATTAAAAACCTATTACCACTATAAGCTCAAATTGGTCATCCTGCAAATTGTCCATTGTAGATATTCCCCATTTGCATTCCAATTCTTCGCCCAGTTTGTCTATTACCTCATGGATATCATTTATATTCTCCATGAAACAATTATCTTGTGGAAGTCGAATGACGAATAGCAATCCTTTTACCTGTTTGCTGTCGTTTCTCTCAATAATTGAGGAGATGGCGTTATCGAGCATAACGCCAATCTCTTCGATCTTCCCAGAAACCTTTTCTGCGTCAATATCGCCGACATTAGCCTTGAAACTATCAACATCGTTTTGGTCAATGTTAATGAATCCCTGACTACTTACGATTTCAGCCAAAAGGCTATTTACTCTTTCTGTTTTCATTGTCTATAGAATTAAATTATCATTGTTCTATGAAGACTGTCCACTGCTTTGTCCAGTTCTTCGTTAGCTTTTTCTGAGTCGTGATTAGCCATTGCATATATGCCCTTGGCTGTATGATAAAGAGATCCAATCAGTCCCATAACTTTCACTATTTGATTAAAAATTCCTGTTTTCGCATGTAAAGATAGTAACAATTCTTATTGCATGTAGTAGAGTTATACTCCCTTACATCCAATTCATTTTGTCTCACAAATTTATTGTGTAAAGAAGTGTAACTCTACTGCAATTGCAACGTTACATTTTCTTGTCCATGGACTGATTCACCTTTTCATCAATCCATTTTGCTGCTTCGCCAGCGGCTTTGAAAGCCTGCCCGCTAAGGAGATAATATCCTCCCATTATTGCCAATACTGTTCCCATAATACTAATCATCAAGTAATTTACCTATGCACCAACCAATCCCTGCACCGATAGCTCCGCCAACAGCAATTGCACCTACAATGGGGGGGCGGCAGCAACCACCAATCCACCTACTGCTGTTCCCACGGCACTGGCTCCAGAAGCAACAGCTCCAATACCAGAGGCTACCGTTGAGCCTGCTGATGTTACAGCAGCTCCAACACTGCCCAGGCCAATTGCGGATGCTGCACTTCCTATACCAGAGGCAGTCGAATTGATAGAGTTAGTGAATGCATTGACTGCGTTATTGCTTGCATTGGAGATCGAGCTGCCAATAGAGTTAGCACCAATTGCTGACAAAGCAGCACCTGAACTTGCGCCTACAGTTGCACCTGCGGTTCCTACGATTGCGTTGTAGCCTAAGCTACCGGGTCTAGGAGGTCTCATAATACTTTCGTTTTAAATTGTTATTCTTTTTGTTTTCTGTACTGCAAAATTACATGGTTTTCTGCTACAGACAATAGGTGCACATTCACTTACACGACATTTGTTAAATGCAAAATCAGGAAGTGTGTAACTTAATGTACGTAACCATCCGAAATCAGCCGTCCTATGCGGACAAAAAAATCTCACGGGTTATCCGTGAGATTTTTTGTAAT
>NZ_JADYUH010000006.1 GCF_021531665.1 Prevotellamassilia timonensis | reverse complement strand
GTGGGAGAGTAGGTCGCCGCCAGCTTATAGGACAACCTCCGATGAACCAGTTTCGTCGGAGGTTGTTTCCATCTTGTGCTTTTCGCTCGCGGATTTCGCCGAGTTTTTTCGCAAGTTTTGAAAAGCTCGCAGATTTCGCTGCGAATTTTTCGCCGAGTTTTGAAAAGCTCGCGATTTCGCGGCGAGTATTTAGCGGAAGATTGAAAGGCTCGCAGATTTCGCGGATTTCGCAGATTTCGCGAGGAGTATTTAGGCTCGCAGATTTTGCGAGGAATTTTAGGGTTCGCGGTTTCTCAGCTTTCGCGCCGATTCTCTTTTTGAACTATTACTTCCGCGAAACCATAATAATCTTGATATGAAAAAGGAGTGCTCCGTGTGGGGCACTCCTTTTTGAAGTATGGGGTGTTCTAAAAACGTGAAGAATGGCTGTCCGGTAAACGAACAAAAGTTGTTCTATAAATTACGGAATAGGGAGCATTCAAAAGGAAGCCTTGTCGTCTTCCCCGTTGCGTCGAATCATTCAAGGTAGGTGTAGCCGTAGAGTCCGGAGCGGTAGTTTGAGATGAACTCCTTTCCCTCCTCAACGGTGATGCGTTCCTCTTTCACAGCCTTGCTTACCCAACTTTCGAGGCGGCGCACGAGTCGTTTCGGGTCGTATTGCACATATTCCAACACGTCTGCCACGGTTTCGCCGTCGATGGTTTTGTCGATGCTGTAGCCCGACTCATCGACAGTGATGTGGACTGCGTTCGTGTCGCCGAAGAGATTGTGCATGTTGCCGAGAATCTCCTGGTAGGCGCCGACGAGGAAGAAGCCGATGTAGTAGTGCTCTCCGTCCTTGAAGGGGTGGAGTGGGATGTAGGATGTCTGCTGATTATAGTTGATATAGGCAGAAATTTTTCCATCGGAGTCACACGTGATGTCCTGCAGGGTGGCTGAACGGGTGGGGCGTTCGTTCAGTCTCTCGATGGGCATGATGGGGAAGAGTTGGTCGATGCCCCAAGAGTCAGGGAGAGACTGGAAGAGTGAGAAATTACAGAAGTATTTGTCCGACATGGACTTGTCGAGTTTGCGGAGTTCGTCCGGCACGTGTTTCATGTGGTGGACGAGTTCGCTGATTTCGTGTGTGATGCTCCAGTAGAGGCTTTCGATTTGAGCACGTGTTTTGAGGTCAATGATTCCGTGTCGGAAGAGGTCGAGTGCTTCGTCTCGGATGTCCTGTGCGTCGTGCCAGTCCTCCAGCATGGAGCGTTGCGAGAGTTTGTCCCAGATTTCGGTCAGGTCGTGAACCAGTTGATGGTCATTCTCTCCGGGTTGGAAGTCCTCGTCCATGTGCGGCATGCTGACGCTTTCGAGGCAGTCAACGATGAGCACCGAGTGGTGTGCCGTCAGGGAGCGTCCGCCTTCGGTGATGAGGTTCGGGTGCGGAATTTGGTTTTTGTTGGCAGCATCGACGAAGGTATAGACGCAGTCGTTGACATATTCTTGAATGGAATAGTTCACAGAACTTTCGGAGTTGCTGGAGCGTGTGCCGTCATAATCAACTCCCAGTCCGCCGCCACAATCGACGAATTCAATGTCAAAGCCCAGTGCGTGGAGTTGCACGTAGAACTGTGCTGCTTCGCGCAGGGCGGTGGAGATGCGTCGGATTTTGGTGATTTGTGAGCCGATGTGGAAGTGGATGAGTTTCAAGCAGTCGTGCATTCCCATCTCGTCCAGTTTCCTCAGTGCTTCGAGGAGTTCTGAGGAGTTGAGTCCGAACTTAGAGGCGTCGCCGCCGCTCTCCTGCCATTTCCCCGTTCCGGATGCTGCCAGTTTGATGCGTATGCCCAGGTTCGGTCGCACGCCCAGTTTTTCGGCGGTTTGTGCGATGGCATCCAGTTCCGGGAGTTTCTCCACGACGAGGAAGACGCGTTTTCCCATTTTCTGTGCGAGCAGAGCCAATTCGATGAAGTTCTGGTCCTTGTGGCCGTTGCAGATGATGAGACTGTCGGAGTCCATGTTGGTGGCGAGCACCGCGTGGAGTTCCGGTTTGGAGCCTGCCTCGAGTCCGAGGTTATATTTTTTTCCGTGGCTGATGATTTCCTCCACGACGGGTCTCATCTGGTTCACCTTGATGGGATAGATGATGAAGTGCTCCGCTTGGTAGTTATATGCCTCCGCTGCTTTGTTGAAGCAGTCCGATGTCTTTTCGATTCTGTTGTCAAGGATGTCCGGGAATCTGAGGAGCACGGGTGCGGTGATGTCTCGTGAGTTGAGTTCATCCACGACCTCCTTGAGGTCCACCTTCGTTCCGTCTTTAGATGGAGAGACGAAAACGTGTCCTTTTTCGTTGATGCCAAAGTAGTTGACACCCCATCCTTTGATGTTGTAGAGTTCTTCTGAATCTTCAATTCTCCACTTTCTCATGTTGTGTAGTCGATGATTTTTCTGACCACGCTGTCCACCTTTTCTTCGGCGTCAAGCGTATTGACGTCAATGATATGTTTGGCTTTTAGATAAAACTGTTCTCGTTCGGCAATTTGTTGCGAGATATAATTGAATAGTTCTTCGTGTGATTTTCCTTTCAGCAGCGGTCGTTCCCCTTTGCTGATGGCGAGGTGTCGGACGATGGTCTCCGGGGATGCTTTGAGATAGAAGGTCTCTCCGATGGAGTTCATGTAGTCCGCGTTGTCGAAGAAGCAGGGAGTGCCTCCTCCGCAGGAGAGCACGATGTTTTGGAACTCTGCCACCTCGTGGAGCATGCGTCGTTCCATGTCTCGGAACTTCTCTTCTCCCTGTTCGGCGAAGATGCGGGGCACCTTGGTGCGGAAACGCTCCTCAATGTACCAGTCCAGGTCGTAGAAGGTGCATCCCAACTGCTTCGCCAGACTTTTCCCGATGGTGGTTTTTCCGACGCACATGTAGCCCACCAAGATGATGGCGGGACGCTGTATCCATGTGTTTGAAGTTGAATTTAGCATATTGGGAGTTCAGGGAATGTCCTGTAAACTATGGAATAAGGAGTGTTCAAGAGAAAGAGATGACTTTTTCAACCTAAGAACACCCTTCAAAGATTGGAAAGAGCATGCGGTCCCCGTTTCTTATTTCTTTTTCTTTTGCGATTCCGCTTTGACGATGGCGAGGCACTCCTCGTAGGTCAGTTCCGCGGCTCTTGTTGCCTCCTTCTTGGGAAGTTTGAAGTTCTTTCCTTTCCAGGAGATGTAAGGTCCGAAGCGTCCTGTTCTCACTTCAAGTTCCTTGTCCTCCTCAAATGTTTTCAGGTGGCTTTTCGCTTCCGCGTCTTTTTTCGCGGTGAGCAGTTCCAGTGCGCGTGGCAGGTCGATTGTCATCGGGTCTTCCCCTTTCGGGATGGAGGCGAAGAGTTTGCCCAGTTGCACGTATGGACCGAAGCGTCCCGAGTTTGCTTTCACCGTTTGTCCTTCGTGTTCCCCCAGTGTTCGGGGCAGTTTGAAGAGTTCCAGAGCTTCCTCTAGTGTGATGGTTTCAATGCTTTGTCCCGGAGCCAGGTTCGCAAAGCGCGGTTTTTCTTTGTCCTCCGGCGTGCCGATTTGCACGAGTGGTCCGTAGCGTCCGATTTTCACCGACACCGGTTTTCCGTCGGCAGGGTTTGTTCCCAGCAGTCGTTCTCCCGCCTTGTGGTCGGTTCGCTCCTTCATCGTGCGTTCCACCACCGGCTCCAGTTGGTTGTAGAAGTCGCTGATGAGTTTCGTCCAGTTCATCTTTCCCTCTGCCACCTCGTCAAAGTCCTTCTCCACGTTTGCCGTGAAGTGGTAGTCCATGATTTCCGGGAAATATTCCATGAGGAAGTCATTCACCACAGAGCCCGTGTCCGTGGGCACCAGTTTGCCTCGGTTGCCTCCCGTGTTTTCCGTCAGTTCTGCCGCGGTGAGGTTTCCACCTTTCAAGATGATTTCGCGATAGGGGCGGGGTGAGCCTTCTGTGTCCCCCTTCTTCACATATTCGCGTTGCTGTATGGTCGAGATGGTCGGTGCGTAGGTGGAAGGTCGTCCGATGCCCAGTTCCTCCAGTTTGTGAACGAGCGACGCTTCCGAGTAGCGCGGTGGCGCCGGAGTGAAGCGCTGTCGTGCTTTCATTGTCTTCAGTTGCAAGGCGTCGCCTTCCGCGATGGCGGGCAGCAGACCTTGGGCGGAATCGTTGGCGGTTTCGGTGTCCTCGTCTCCGCGGCTCTCGCGATAGACGCGGAGGAAACCGTCGAACTTCACCACCTCCCCTTCTGCGGTGAACTTTTCGTTGCGTCCTCCCACGGCGATGGTGGCAGTGGTCTTTTCCAGTTCCGCGTCTGCCATTTGGCAGGCGAGCGTGCGTTTTCTTATGAGTTCATAGAGTCGTCGCTCCTGGGTGGTTCCTTCGATGTCCGTGCGGTGCATGTCCGTGGGTCGGATGGCTTCGTGTGCCTCCTGTGCCCCTTTGGCATGGGTGTGATAAGCGCGTCGTTTGTGATAGTTCGCCCCCATGGTCTCTTTGATGACCTCTTCGCAGCTTTTTTTGCAGAAGTCAGAGAGGTTCATGCTGTCCGTACGCATATAAGTAATGAGTCCCGCTTCGTAGAGCGTCTGTGCAACGCGCATCGTGACGGCAACGGGGAATCCCAGCTTGCGTGCGGCTTCCTGTTGGAGTGTGGAAGTCGTGAACGGCGGTGCCGGTGTGCGTGTCACGGGTTTCTGCACGACCTTCTCCACTTGGAAGGCAGCGTTTCGGCATGCTTCAAGGAAGTCCGTGGCATTCTTCTCGTCGGCGAAGCGCGTGTCCAGTTCCGCTTCCGGCAGTGCGGCGTGTTGGGCGGCGGTGAGGAAGGCGGCGGTCACTCTATAGTAAGGAGTGGCGTTGAACGCATTGATTTCTCTTTCTCGTTCCACGATGAGTCTCACTGCCACGCTCTGTACGCGTCCTGCGGAGAGGCTCGGTCTCACTTTGCGCCAGAGCACCGGGGAGAGTTTGAAACCCACGAGTCGGTCGAGCACACGGCGCGCCTGTTGCGCATCGACGAGATGGAGGTCAATGTGTCGCGGGTTTTCGATGGCGTTTTGGATGGCAGATTTGGTGATTTCGTGGAACACGATACGTTTAGTTTCCTTCGGGTCGAGTCCCAGCACCTCGGCGAGGTGCCAAGAGATGGCTTCTCCTTCGCGGTCCTCATCGGATGCGAGCCAGATGGTCTCTGCCTTTTTTGCCTGGGCGCGCAGTTCGCTCACCACGTGCTTTTTGTCGGCGGGAATCTCATATTGTGGTTCAAAAGTTTTCAGGTTCACCCCGAAATCTTTCTTTTTCAGGTCTCTGATGTGTCCGTAGCTGGACATCACTTTGAAGTCACTTCCGAGGAACTTCTCAATGGTCTTCGCTTTCGCGGGAGACTCCACGATGACTAAGTTCTTTTGCATGATTCATTGAATTTTGGCTGCAAAAGTAGGGAAAAATTGCTTTATGCTCGTCCCTCACGCTGAGAAAGCGCAGATTTGGGAGTTTTTTCTCACGCAGAATGCACAAATGGGTTTCTTCGTGAGAGTTCCTCATTCTTTCGTGATTCGTTCAATTCGTGTTCACGGCGGTGTGTCATAATAGGGGGGCTAAAAATTAGGTTGAGTTGATTTTTGATTTCTTAGAGATGAACTTTTGTCAGTTGAGGAAGGAGCATAGCGGGCTATGTGACTGACGAAACTTACAAAAGGGCGCGCTAAGAAGCGAAAAGCAACCAAAACGTAAGCACTTTCTTTTGAACGTTCCTTATCCCGTAATTTATAGAACACCCCAATAGCCAATCTGCTTCGTTGCTATTGGATTCGGGCTTGGTCATGTACTTCAGTACACTCCCTGCGCCCTCATCCTCAGCGCCTTGCATCTTAGCCATTCTGACGCACCTTCGAGGGTGTATCCCAAATGTGCATTTTGACACACCCTCTTGTGTGACGCCGTTCAGACACCACCGTTAAAGAGGTGTCAGGTGATTGTCGGCGTCAGAGTACTGTTGGCGGGTTGTGGAAAGGGGTGCTTCAAGAAATGTAAGAAAAATGTAATTTTTTTCAATCTTAGTTTGTCGTGAACGAAAAGGTTGTTACTTTTGCCCACGAAAAACGCGTGTTTGACAGCGATTTGGCACACGGGAAGTGCTCCTTCACCTTTTGCGTCCGTGCCTCTCGCTTGTTGCTGCGTACACTTGAATTACTTTTATATCTGTGAAAACTGCCCACTAATCCCTCCGTTAGTGTATGGTGACAGACGTGTTCTGCCGCCTTTTGTGGTTTTTCCCTTTAGCGTCCGTCCTCTCCGCGTTCGGTCGCCCTTCTTTTGAGAATTACTTTTAATCAATCAATTTTTATAACATGAAAAGAATTACTTTTTTCTTGTCGCTTATGCTGATGCTGGTGTGCGTCGGCTCAGCATCCGCGCAAACAAATCCTTCCTATTCTTATCGCAAAGTTGCGAGTGTAGGAGCCGCTGTGACCAACTTGTCTGACATCACCGACGGTGGAACTTATGCTTTCCTTTCAGTCGGCAAAAACAAGTATATCAAATTGAATGGTCTTGCATCTTTGAAACTCAACAACGATGCATCACTCACAGCTGACGATGAGACAGACGGATTGGCAGTGTTTACTTTCCACAAAGTGGCTGATGCTGAGAATACCTACACTTTTGAAACTGCATTTTCCGGAATCTATATGAAACCGGTTATTGATGGTGCTTGCTATGCACAAGAAACCACTTCTCCCTCTTCTTTCGTCATTAGCACGACAAACGTAGATGGAGCCGGTGCTTCTGCAGGTACTTTCTATGTAAAGAACTCTGGAAACAATGTCTGGTTTGACATGCAAGACGGCCAATTTGTTGGTTGGCAGGGTAAAGGCGCTAATGCCGGATATAAGATTGTACCTGTCACTCTCTCCGAGGAAACTGTTACGTTCCGCAGAACCACTGTAAAACTAACTTGTGGTGATGAAGAGTTCTATAACCAGACCTCTTATCTCAAAGATGGTACCACCATATCATATAGTCCGGTTCATTCCTATTATTACACTATTACAGCTCCTGAAAACTTAGTCGTTAGTGAGACCAATACCGAGTTCAATTACATTGCGACTTTGACTGGTACTATTCCCGTTTCTTTCTCCACTGCCGAAAGTAAAACGTGGTATGCAATTCAGATTATGAATCAAGGCACAAGAACCGTAAAAGCATACTACGATTCTGATGATGCTGCTTGGCATGTGATGACAGTGCCATCAGCGTTTAATTCCACAGATTTGGCAGATTATGCAAGTTTCAACAACGCTGTTTGGAGTTTTGAACAAGACGGTACCGGTGTAAAACTCTACAATAAGGGTCAAAATCGTTATCTCAAATGGGCAAGCGGTTTTGCAACTTTGGAATCTGGTGCTGCCAACGGAACCACTTTCTATTTTGCACAGAATAGTGATTACAACGGTTCACAAGGTGAAGCAGGCTTCAGCCTTTGGACAGGTTCCGGCAATCAATATCTGAATGCCAGTGAACGCAAAGGTGGTGTGGCTAATGCCCGTCTTGGTGTGTGGAATAGTAGTGGCTCGAAAAATGATAAGGGCTCTTGCTTCCGCATTTGGAATGTGGAAACTAATGCAAACTTGCTTGCTGTGGGTAAAGATGTTATTGGTAACACCACCGCAAACGAAGCAGATGAAACCTATGTCACTTCTTGTACTGCTGCAGATGTTTCTGCCGCAGCCACCGCAGCCGCTTCAGTAACCACGTTCGCTGCTTTGGATGCTGTATATGACAACCTGAACGTACCTGCAGCTGATATCAATGCTGACACCTACTATCGCATTGTGAATGCAAACACCATCAATAAGAAATACATTTCCTCTGAAAATATTTTTGTGGGAACAGATGGTAATCTTTCTTCCTCTTATGCTGCAGACAACAGCATTGATCGCGTGGTTCGTCGTGTGACTTCTGATGGTTCGTTTGTTCCTATGCTTTGGAAGTTGGAATCAAATGGCGATGGCACATTCAAGATTCGCAATGCCAACACAAAATGCAATATGAGTGATTACGTGTCAAGCGGTCTTGATATGCCGATTAATGTAGCTGCCGGTGGCTCCTATCTGTTCAAGGCTTTCCCCTCTGCCACATTCACTGGCAACGATGGAAAGACCAAGTTCCAAATGTTGATTTCCGGTCATCGTATCAACGCATTCCAAGGTAATGATAATAATATCATCTGTGACTATAATGGCAACAATGATAACGACGCTGGTAGCTATTGGCAGTTGGAAAAGGTTTCTTCTGTTCCTGTGACCATCTCTTCTAGCGGTTATGCCTCTGTTGGTTTCCCATTTGCAGTGCAAGTACCTGCTTCCAGCGGTGTAAAAGCATACTACGGTCGAGTAGCAGAAGGAGATGTCCTGACGCTTACAGAAATCGAGGACGGCATCATTCCTGCCAATGAAGGTGCTGTGCTTGTTTATGAAGGTGGTAAGGTTGTGAACCTTGATATTGTATCTACAACCAAGACTTTGGAAAACAAACTCGTTGCCGCTACTGCAAAACGTATTGGTTTCACTGCAGATGACAACTATATGCTTGGTGTGGATGCTACCGACGCAAACAAAGTGAAGTTCCTCAAAGCCACCATCACTTCTGTTCCTGCCAATAAGGCATATCTTCCTGCAACAAACATCGTTAATCCCGCCGCAGCCCTCTCTTTCAATTTCGGCAACATGACTGGCATCTCAGACGTTGTGAATAATGCAGAAGGTAATGTACAGTACTTTGACCTCAATGGACGTCGCGTGCTTTATCCTGCTAACGGTGTGTTCGTAACTAGTGAAGGCAAGAAGGTATTTATTAAGTAATCATAAAAACAAGAATATTACATCATGAAAAAGAAATATATGTCTCCTCAAGCCTCTTCCATCCAGATTCTCTCTGAAGGAATGTTGGCAGGTTCAGTAGATATGTCTATCGGTGGCTCTGGTAGTACAACAATTGACGATGAAACCAGTGTCCTCTCCGACCAACGTGGTGGTTGGAACAGCACAGACTGGTCTGGCGAAGAATAAATTGCCACTTGTATAATGTACAATAAGCAAAGGAGTGCTCCGTCCGGGGCACTCCTTTTTTAGATGTATTGCTGGTTTACGCAGAATCCGCAGAACAAATAGCTCTTCCGATATGATCGGTGGTTGAGAGCAAGACGGCTAACCTCAAAAGACGTGTATAACGGAGGAAATAGAGGAACACCTGCAAACCCCGTGTCAGCTGGGAAAAACAGCGAAAGGTTTATTTCATGTATTTTATATACCATATTACAAGGGCAAGAAAAAACTATGCAAACTATACACAAATCCTACATTTAACGCTACATCTCTCTGATTCCCTGTATGTTGTGAAATGTATGGTTTGTGCTGCAAACCTTGCACAAACTATACATTGAACCATACATTGAGACGCTTCAAACCCTACACAAAAACTATACATGAAAGCCTACACGGCAACCCTACATTGCAACGGCACGCAGTTTACTTAGGAGCGCACCCAGTTAAAACTAGGAGCGCACCCAGTTAAAACTAGGAGCGCACCTAGGAAAAACTAGGAGCGCACCTAGGAAAAATTAGCCTTCCCCTAATTTCACTTTGCCTTCCTCAAATTTTTCTTAGCCTTCCTCAAATTTTTCTTTGCCTTCCCCTAATTTCACTTATGTGCGCACCTAAGTAAAACTGCGTGCCGAATAGGCAAAATTTTTCTCAGCGACACAGGTTCCTTGAAGAGCAAAAATGTAGGATGAGAACCGCGTTTTTGCATATTTCCGCCCAATCCTACATTTATATTTTTTGCTTCACCACGACCCTACACACATCGCCGCGCAACCCTACACAGTGAAGGGTTTTGTGTAGAATTTGCAGACCAAACCCTACACACTTAACCTCTCTGATTATCAAACTTTAAACGCCAACTGTGTAGGGTTTGCAAGAAATGCATGTACCCTTGAAAAACGTATAGGTGTGAAAGGTGAATACGCGCGCCTCGCGCGCGATGCCTATTTCATATTTTTTCCTGCGTTTCCTTTTGAAGACATCATGGCACAAGTTTTGCTATAAGCCCCAACACAATGAAGGCGGTGTGTCAAAATTTGTGCTCTGACACACCGCCTTTTCGTAGGCGAATTCAAAAGTGAATGAAGCGAAGAAGACGTTTCGCGCTTCTCTCTCAGGCGTTGCCCTCAGGCACACCGAAGGGAGTGGCGGTGCGGCCGCCTTGCGGTTGCTCGGCTGTTTCGGGGAGTCTGATGGGACCGTACGCCTTCTCATATTTCACGATGTTGTCCTGCAGCGCATAGAGAAGGCGTTTGGCATGCTCGGGCGCCAAGACGATACGGCTCTTCACGTTGGCTTTCGGCAGACCGGGAAGCACGCGGATGAAGTCAAGCACTACTTCGGCGCTGGAGTGAGTGATGATGGCGAGGTTGGAATAGATGCCCTCAGCCACTTCGGGAGTCAGTTCAATTTTCAACTGACCATTGTTCTTGTCTTGATTTTCCATGATGATATATTTTAGAGGTGGGGCGCTTGCGCGACGGCAAAAATAGCAGAAGAGGGCGGATTGAGCAACAATGTTGTTCCATATTTCGGAAAACAAGAGCGGGAAAGGCTGTTTTTCTGCACTGAGTTGCATGGTCTGAGATTTTATGCGTACTTTTGCGCCGAATTTATAGGATTCCTTAACCTATTTATCCCATCACTCCTCTCTTTGAGTCACAAAGATTCACTCGACGCAACTATAAACAGAAACCATTTTTTATATCTTATGAAAAAACTCTTTACTCTTTTCGCAATGGGTGTCATTGTCCTCAGCGGCAATGCACAGAAGACCATCCAGGGCTCTCGTTTCTTTGACAACTGGTCCATTGGTCTCGTTGGTGGTGCTTACACCAAGACCACTCACAACGCTATGTTCAAGAATGCTCGTGCTGCCTACGGTCTTGAGGTGACGAAGCAAATCACCCCGATCTTCGGTGTCGGCGTGCAGGGAACTGCCACCAACAACATCACCGACAGCAAGACTGTCATCGATGCTGTGAACGCTGACTTGCTTGCTAAGTTCAACCTCACCAACGCCATCTTCGGCTACAAGGGTGAACCCCGCGTCTTCGAGGTGGAAGGTGTCTATGGCATTGGCTTGATGCACTACTTCAAAGTCGGTGATGACGGTGGCAATGACATGACCTCTCAAGCAGGTTTGAACTTTAATTTCAACCTTGGCAAAGAGAAGGCTTGGACGGTCGCCCTCAAACCCGCCATCGTTTGGAACCTTGACGGTGGCTCCAAAGAGCAGAACACTGCCTACAACGTGAACCACAGTGCCATCCAGGTGCTCGCCGGTGTGACCTATCACTTCAAGAACAAGAGCAACGGCAAGCACTACCTCACCTTCGCCAAGGGTTACGACCAGGCAGAAGTGGATGGTCTCAATGCCAAAATCAACGACCTCCGCGCTCAGGTGAGCGACAAGGACGCTCAGGTTTCCAAACTCAACGGACAAATCCGCACGCTCCAGCAGCAGCTCAACGACGAGCGCAACAAGAAACCCGCCGTGCAAATCCAGAAAGTCGTGGAAACTCAGAAGGGTGCCAACTCTCTCGAACAGACCATCACCTTCCGTCAAGGCAAGAGCGTCATCGACGCTTCTCAGCTCCCCAACGTGGAACGTGTGGCTACGTTCATGAAGAACCACAAGGACGCCAAAGTGACCATCAAGGGTTACGCTTCTCCCGAAGGCTCTGCAGAAATCAACGCCAAGATTGCCAAGGCTCGTGCTGAAGCCGTGAAGACTGTCCTCGTGAACAAGTACAAGATTGACGCTTCCCGCATCGTGGCTGAAGGTCAGGGCGTGGGTGACATGTTCAGCGAACCCGACTGGAACCGTGTCAGCATCTGTACGATTGAATCCAAGTAATTAGAACATATTGTTTAGTCTCCCGAGCGGGGCAGCGTCATCACGATGCTGCCCCGCATCATTTTGATGCAAGCTGATGAACCAACGAGGGCAATGCTGTCGTGCCACACCGTTTTCGTCAGAACCTCGTTCGCGGTCAGCGTGGCGTCGTTCCTGCGCGCAGGAGTGACGAAACGGCGGGAAAAAGTGACGTATGAGTTTTCAGTCCGTTAGCGATAGATCTGCTTTGAAAGTAGAAAAAAACGGAAAACCTTTTCTCGGCAGCACCACGTCCCTTTGTCTCTTTGTCCCTTTGTCTCTTTGTCCCTTCGTCTCTTTGTCTCTTTGTCTCTTCGTCCCCTCGTCTCTTTGTCCCTTCGTTCCGGGGAGTTTGCAACCGACTCAGTTGTGCGCTGCAGATGCTATAATCGACATTGGCAAGGAAAAGCTGCTGAGAAGACAGTAAATTGAGGTGTTTTTGAAGGGAGACTGCTTGTCTTGTGTATATATCACACAAAAAGTTTTATTGTTCAGAATAAACACATTAACTTTGCTACGTAAATTTAACGCAATAAGGAATATGAACAAGACAGATGAAGAGTTGAAATACTGCTATAGGTACCCCCATCCGAGTGTAACGACGGACTGTGTCATCTTTGGGTTTGACGGCACGAAATTGAGGGTCCTTTTGGTGCAACGAGGCATCTTGGAGCACTTCATTAAGGATGATGAATCTCATATCGTATGTCTTGCATGTGAATTGTTACAAAACTATGATAAATAACAGAGAATATGTACATATGTGATAGATGTAGTGTTACTTTTGCCTCAATACTATCATAAACGTAATGAAGGGAGGATAATGCTGATGCAGAGATATACTTCCTTTTGGGATCCGACAAACTGTATTTGCTCATACATTTTTCAAGCCATAGAGGCTTTCAGGATATGTTGAACGTTTTTGTTAAGCCACATGAGCAGAGTCAGGCTTGCTTGAGCTCGGCCCTGGCAAGAAAACGAAGGATGAAATCCAAGGTTGTCCTCTATACAAGAGGAAATGTCCGGAATAATATGAAGCGTGTTGAAGAAGTATTAAGAAAAGCAAAATAAAAATGGACGTACAAAGAATGATAGATAGTGGGATACCGGATGTGGCTCCTGTTTTTGGTGGAGTACGAGGACGAACATTGTCGTCAAGGCACCTGAAGTATGCATGGCCAATCATAGCAGAAGCGGGTATTAAGACCGTCATAGACCTTCGGAATCTGGATTCCTCAAACAGGCTTGTGGAGTATTGCGAACAATACGGAATGGAGTTCTTCCATTATCCTGTTGACAAGAAGAAGTTGAATACAGAGGTGATGGTTGATCGACTGCTACGGTTCTGCGAACTCATAGAGCGAGGTGACTTCTATATTGCTTGCGCCATGGGATTGCATCGAACAGATATTGCACTCTCTGTATATTGGGTTTTCTATGGAGCAGACCAAGGTCTCGATGCGCCAAATCTCAGAGGCTATACGGAAGCATCTGGTCATGATACTAACAATATCATGCAAGTTCTCAATGCCATGTATAACTGTATGACAGAACGAAATGGACAAAATCCTATGCCTGAAGAAGTTTTCAAAGAAAGGAAGAAGGCTATAAATGAAAAGAGTAGGTCATGAAGATGTATATGAACGAAAAAAGAATTGAAAAATGGAAGAAAATTATATGGCTACCACACGGAACGGGCACGAACTGAAGGATATGTATAATCCAGAGACAAACACTCTGGATATACGTTCTAATGGTTTGTACCCCTCCAATGTGCTCAGCAACATGTGCAGCAACGGTTTCCGTTTCGATGGAATGGTATGCGGCAGTATGGAGGGTTTCCTGCAATCTCTGAAGAGGAAGGAACTTGACAAGCAACGGCAGATATGCAGCATGAAGGGCGGCAATGCTCGGAAGGTGAGCGTCACTTCTTGGCAGACTGACCAGATAGTATGGTGGAAGGGGCAGGCACTAGACCGCCAAAGCGAAGAGTATCAGCAACTCATACGCCGTGCTTATCAATCAATGTTCGAGCAAAGTGAACGGTTCCGTGCCGCACTGATGCAGACTCGTGGCATCACACTCGTTCACACAAGCGGTGAACCGAGTTCATACAAGACAATACTCACGCCTTCAGAGTTCTGCGGCATCCTGATGGATTTGCGCGACAGTTATGATCTTCGGGACAAGACAAAGGAATTGGAGAAGAAGTCAATTCGAAGGAAGAAACGAGTGTTTGTGGATATGGACAATGTGCTTGTGGATTTTCAATCGGGACTTGACCTTCAGTCAGATAAGATCAAAAAAGAATACGAAGGACGTCTTGATGAGATTCCCGGCCTCTTTGCCGAGATGAAACCTATGCCGGGAGCCATCGAGGCTATGCACACGTTGCAAGAGCATTTTGATCTCTACATCCTCTCTACAGCCCCTTGGAAGAATCCTTCGGCATGGTCAGATAAGGTGAAGTGGGTGACACGTTATTTGGATGATGTGTTCCACAAACGTATGGTCATTACCCATTGCAAGAACCTCTGTAAAGGCGACTATCTCATTGATGACCGTGGCAAGAATGGCACAAGTGAGTTTGAAGGAAAATGGATTCAGTTTGGCAATGATGAATTCCCTGGTTGGGAAAGTGTGGTAAACTATTTGTTGAGACAAGAATAATGTTGGTGATACATCCCAAAGACAAGACCACGGCCATGCTTTCTGTCCTGTATGAAGTGCTGTAAGCACAGGTGGTTGATGACTATCGTTCAACCAAGGAGATGGGGCATCTGTTGCGTCATGTCTTTACGCAGGAGCGCATCATGTTGCTGGGGTCTGGCTCTGGCAAAGGACTGTTCTACCGTACAGATGACAACAAGGATGAGTTTGTTTCTGTCCTGTCCTCTTTCGGAGAAGATGAGACGCGTGTTGAATCAAGGCATGAGCTGACGGTATCCATCCAAAACAGAGAAAAACGAGGCAGTCTGCAAGTTGTTGTGCGAAAAAAGACTACCTTTGCTTCGCGTATAGAAAGTGTGACCTATACATTATTATATATAGCACATCATTATATAGCACACCTTCATCGGAACATCCTTTTCAACAATTATGGATAAATATATCGTTTCAGCGCGAAAGTATCGTCCTTCCTCCTTTGACGCGGTGGTGGGGCAAAGTGCGCTGACCACCACGCTGAAGAACGCCATAGCGCGTGGCAAACTCGCTCACGCCTATCTCTTCTGCGGACCGCGAGGCGTCGGGAAAACCACCTGCGCCCGCATCTTCGCCAAAAATATCAACTGTCTTCACCCCTCTCCGGAGGGAGAAGCGTGTAACGAATGCGAAAGTTGCAAGGCTTTTGAGGAACAACGCTCCTACAATATCCACGAACTCGATGCTGCCTCCAACAACTCCGTCGAGGACATCCGCGGTCTCATTGAGCAGGTGCAGATTCCGCCACAGGTCGGAAAATACAAAGTCTTCATCATCGACGAGGTCCACATGCTCAGCCAGGCAGCCTTCAACGCTTTCTTGAAAACGCTTGAGGAACCGCCCGCTCATGCCATCTTCATCCTCGCTACCACCGAGAAACACAAAATCCTTCCCACCATCCTCAGTCGCTGCCAAATCTTCGACTTCTCCCGCATGAGCGTCTCCGACATGGTGCGCCATCTGGAGTACGTTGCGAAGAGTGAGGGCTTCACCACCGAACCCGAAGCGCTCCATGTCATCGCCGAAAAAGCCGACGGCGGCATGCGCGACGCACTCTCCATCTTCGACCAAGTCGCCAGTTACTGCGAGGGAAACATCACTTACGCCAAAGTGATTGAAGACCTCAATGTGTTGGACTATGACGAATATTTCGGCATGACGGACGCGCTGCTTGCCGGTGACGTGCCGACGTGCATGTTGCGGCTCAACCGTATTCTCTCCAAAGGTTTTGGTGGAAACTATTTCATCGGCGGACTTGCCTCACACTTCCGAGATTTGCTCATGGCACGCGATGCTGTCACCCTGCCCCTGCTCGAGGTGAGCGAGAGAGTGGCACAGCGCTATCAAGAACAAGCGGCGAAGTGTAACCCCGCCTTCCTCTACAAAGCCTTGAAACTGTGCAACGACTGTGACTTGAACTACCGCGCCTCGCGGAACAAACGCTTGCTGGTCGAACTGACCCTCATTCAAGTCGCACAACTGATGTCGGACGAAGAAGATGCTGCTTGTGGGCGTAGCCCTAAGCAAATGATTAAACCCCTCTTCCAAAAGACTGACGCACCAAGCGGAGAGTCTGCCTCCCACGCGCAAGTTGCAACCGCTCCTTCCGCTGCTCCTGTTGCTGTTCCTCCTTCCGTAGCTCCTGCTTCTTCTGCTGTCCCCGCCGGACAGGCTTTGCAGGAAGCGGCGCAACCTTATTCCTCCCGGCAGACAGCACCTGCAAGTCCCGTTGGTGGCATCGCCTCTCCCGCGAGTCCGAAGCCTACAAACAGTCCTAAGTCTCTCCGACATCCGCAATCACTTTCGCTCAAGAGTCTCGCCCAAAAGGCGCAACAAGGAACTCTTGAAAACTCGGAACAACCTGCAGCCACTACGGCAACGCCCACTCATGTCACAGACAATCCCCCGCAGTTGGTGACACCCTTCACGCAGGACACGCTGATGTACTATTGGTTCCGCTATATTCAGATTCTTCCCCAGGAACAGACCGCTATGGCGGGCAGGATGAAGGGAATGACTCCCGAATTGCAAGAGGGATGGGTGGTTCATTTGGTGTTGGAGAACGAAATGGTGGAGCAGGAAATGCAACACATGCTCCCCAACCTGCAAGCCTATCTCCGCACACAACTTAGAAACGACCTCATCCAAATCAAGATTTCCGTCAGCCACGACAAGGTGCAACACAAACCCACGGGACGTGCAGACATGTTGCGCGACCTGACGGAACAGTATCACAGTCTTGCCATCCTCTGCGAACGCCTCAATTTGGAATTGGCGTGATGAAGCGAAGGACTATTCAAAAAAACATATCATAAATCATAATTATCAAAATTGACCAATGGAAAATATGGCTCATAAATATGTCACTGTGGCATATAGTCTCTACACCGACAATGAAAAAGGAGTGCACGAACTGATCGAACGTGCTCCGGAGGAACACCCCTATCAGTTTATCACCGGTTTGGGCGTCACACTTGACGCTTTCGAGAAACACATTGACGAGGTGGCTGAAGGCGAAGCGTTTGATTTCGTCCTGACGCAGGATGAGGCTTACGGTCCCTACGATGAATCTCATGTGGTCGAATTGCCCAAAAACGTTTTCCGCGTGAATGGTCACTTTGACAATCAGATGGTCTATCCCGGCGCAGAACTTCCCTTGGTCAATGCCGACGGAAACCGTTTTGTCGGACTCGTTGTCGAGGTGAAAGAGGAAGTGGTGGTCATTGACCTCAACGAACGTCTTGCTGGCAAAGACCTCCACTTCGTTGGTAAAGTGGTCACCAAACGTGATGCCACCAATGCCGAAATTGAAGGCACGCTCCGAATGCTCTCCGGCGAGGGTGGCTGCGGATGCGGCTGCGATGATTGTGGCGGAGGCTGCGGCGACCACGAAGAAGGTTGCGGCTGCGGACATCATCACGACCACGAAGAAGGTTGCGGCTGCGGACATCATCACGACCACGAAGAAGGTTGCGGCTGCGGACGTCATCACGACCACGAGGAAGGTTGTGGCTGCGGACATCATCACGAATAAGATATAATACTAAATGAATACCTTCGGCGAACTTTTCCGTCTCACCACATTCGGTGAGAGTCACGGCCCCGGCGTGGGTGGCGTCATTGACGGAATGTCTCCCGGTGTGGAGGTCGATTTGGACTTCATTCAGCACGAGTTGGACCGTCGCCGCCCCGGTCAGAGCGCTCTGACGACGGCGCGCAAGGAAGGAGACAAAGTGGAGATTCTTTCCGGCGTTTTTGAAGGAAAAACCACCGGCTGTCCCATCGGTTTCTTGGTGAGAAACGAGAATCAGCATTCCAACGACTACGACAACCTGCGCAACCTCTTTCGCCCCTCCCACGCAGACTTTACCTATTTCAAGAAATATGGCCTGCGCGACCATCGTGGCGGCGGTCGCACTTCGGCTCGCGAAACCATCGCTCGCGTCGTCGGAGGTGCTTTTGCAAAACTTGCGCTGCGTCGCTTGGGCATCAGCATCACTGCCTACACCTCTCAGGTTGGTCACATCGCGCTGCCCGGCACCTACGCAGACCTTGACCTTTCGCTCGTTGAAAACAATCCCGTGCGCTGTCCGGATGAGAAAGTGGCAGCAGAAATGGCGAAACTCATTGCCGAGGTCAAAGCAGAAGGTGACACGATTGGCGGCATCATCAGCTGTGTCGTCAAAGGCTGTCCGCCGGGACTCGGTGAGCCTGTGTTCGGTAAGCTTCACGCTCGCTTGGGTGCTGCCATGCTCAGCATCAATGCCGTGAAAGGGTTTGAATATGGTGCCGGTTTCGCTGGCGTGACTCAGCGAGGCAGCGAGCAGAACGACGTCTTCGTGCGTCGAAGTGACGGAAGCATCGGTACGCTCACGAATCGAAGTGGCGGCATTCAGGGAGGCATCAGCAACGGCGAAGACATCTACTTCCGTGTTGCTTTTAAGCCCGTGGCTACTCTTCTGCGTGAGCAACAGACCGTGGACATTGCCGGAAATGCGGTGTCAGTGAAGGCTCGCGGACGCCACGATCCCTGTGTCTTGCCCCGTGCCGTTCCCATCGTGGAAGCCATGACTTCGATGGTTCTTTTGGATAGTTATATGTTCTATAGCAGATATAAATGTTAAAACCCGCTTATTTTGGCAAGAAAGCATGACATTCCTTTGTGTTATATGCTTTAAGGGTCTATATTTGCACTATCCAGTTGTCGTGAGATAACGTTTGTAAATAGTTTAGTTAAGTCTAGTTTAGTTTTTGTGTTGGTTAATGGAGGCGCATTTTGATGCTGCCTCCATTAATTCTATTTCTCTCTACACTTCTTGATTTCGCGTCGAAATAAACAAAAAATTTTGTGGTGTTGGATTTAATCTCTACTTTTGACCAAAGAAAACAAAATGAACGGTTATGCTGACTGAAAACAAATACATACGCTTTGACTGGGCTGTGAAACGAATGTTACGTGACAAAGCCAATTTCGCAGTTTTGGAAGGGTTGATTACGGTTCTTCTGGGTGAGAAAATAATCATCACCGAACTTCTTGAGAGCGAAGGCAATCAGAACTCAAGCGATGACAAATTCAACCGTGTTGACATCAAAGCAAAAAACAGCAAAGGTGAAATTATCATCGTGGAAGTGCAACTCACTCGTCAGTTGTATTATCTCCAGCGTATGCTTTATGGCGTCTCCAAAGCCATCACGGAACATATTCAGATAGGTAACAAGTATGACCAAGTAAAGAAGGTGTACTCCATCAATATCCTCTATTTTGACCTTGGTCAGGGTAGTGACTATCTCTACCACGGAAAAACCATTTTTACGGGTGTGCACACAGGAGACCAATTGAAAGTAAACACAAAAGAAGCCAATGAGATAAGGATGACCGTTCCTGAGAACGTCTTTCCTGAATACTATATCATCCGTGTCAATGAATTTAATGATGTGGCAACCACACCTATTGAGGAATGGCTTGACTATCTGAAAAACAATCATATTAAAGAAAATACTTCTACTCCGGGACTACAAGAAGCCCGCAAAAAACTTCTCTACATGACCATGAGCGATTCCGACCGCCGTGCATACGATGCACACATGGATGACATCATGGTGCAGAACGATGTGCTTGACACAGCGAAAATGGAAGGTCGTGCCGAGGGTTTGGAAGAAGGCAGAGCCGAGGGTCGTGCCGAAGGTTTGGAAGAGGGCAGAGCCGAAGGTCGTGCCGAGGGTCGTGCCGAAGGTTTGGAGGAAGGAGTTCAGAAAAAGGCGTTAGAAGTGGCAAAAAATCTGAAATCCATGGGGCTAAGCATCCAAGATATTCAACGAGTGACAGGTCTCAGTAAAGACGAGATAGAATCTTTGTGATTCCATGTTTCACAGTTTCATTTTTGCGGCTTGTTTGCATGAGAGTTCGTTCATCGCTTGTATAAGTCTATTTCAACGCCCCGCTTCTCTTCATACACGGTTGTAAATATGGAATGGTGCAGGAATGATACAATCCTCCTAATATTTCCTAACAGAAACGTGCCACCAAGAACCGTTGAGATTCTTGGTGGCACGTCTTATAGATGTAGGGATGAAAAGTCAGACGAGATGGCGAATGATTTCTTCCTTGTCACCCGGTAGGAGGTCAATGACGGGTACTTCAATCATGGTGTAGCATCCCGGTGCGCGGTGCATGGTGGCACGAGCGACACCAACGAGGACTTGTGCGGTGAGCGCAGGGTTGTTGATGCGCATGTTGAACTCAAAGAGTTGGTTCTGGGTTGTTCCACTGACGCCCTTGCGGGTCAGATTCACGCCGTGTCCCATGTCAATGACGTCATCCACTGACGGCACGAGATTCACGTGAGTCTCATCGGAAGCAAAGTAGGGGTCTGCTTTGATGGCAGCAGCCACTTTGTCAAACTCGTAACCCTCCTCAAGCTCTACGTAAACCATGCGGCGATGGATTCCGGTTCCAGTGGGGATGGTCATGCTGAGTGCTTTCTTCACTCCTTCGATTGCTTTCACTGCCACGGTGTGTCCCATGGACATTCCCGGACCGAAGTTGGTGTAGGTGATGCCTTTCGGTGCGAGAGCCTGCATGAGTGTGCGGACGATGCTGTCGGAACCCGGATCCCATCCGGCGGAGATGATGCTGACTGTTCCGTGTTCTTTTGCCACTTTGTCAAGTGAGCGGCGAAGGTCCACGATTTGTGTGTGGATGTCGAAGCTGTCCACGGTGTTAATTCCGAGCGCGAGAATTTCTTTGGCGTAAGTTTCCACGCTGCGAGTTGGAGTGGCGAGGATGGCAACTTGCACATCGTTCAATTCCTTGATGTCTTTGACCACGGCATATTTCTTCAGTTCTTCCGGGCAGTTCTCTGCTCCTTTTCTTCTGACGATGCCGGCGATTTCAAAGTCCGGTGCTGCTTCCAGTGCCTGGAGCGTGTAGTGTCCGATGTTTCCGTAGCCAACGATGGCTGCACGAATCTTTTTCATTTTGTGTTTGTTTTGTGTTAAGTTGATTTGCGGAGCAAAGATAGTGCAAGGCGAGAGCAAAAATGCAAGCTTGCTTGCGTTTTTTGCCGAGCCGCAGCCTATCTTCGTGATTTTTGAAGCAAAGATAGTGCAAGGTGAGAGCAAAAATGCAAGCTTGCTTGCGTTTTTTGCCGAGCCGCAGCCTATCTTCGTGATTTTTATGGAGCAAAGATAGTGCAAGGCGAGAGCAAAAATGCAAGTTTACTTACGTTTTTTGCCGAGCCGCAGCCTATCTTCGTGATTTTTGTGAAGCAAAGATAGTGTAAGGCGAGAATAGAGCGAAACGAAATGCCCGCGGATTTTGTTTTTTTCTATGAGAGACGTCTTTTTGTGAACAAATTCAATGGGAAGCAGACTGTTTTCAAGAATTCTTTAAGTTTAGTAATCCTCAAAAAATAACCTGCATCATCTTTGAAAATCTTTTCGTTCCATATTCCCTCCCTCATCAGTCACATAGCTACGGCTATGCTCCTTCTTCGGGTGAAAATCTGACCTCGAAAATCTAATTCAAATCTGACGCAACTTATTATTTTCATATTACTTAAAAACGTTTCTCTTGCAGATTCCATGGTTGGTCTTTGGTTGCCCTATAACCATTTCATTCTTTACTGGGGTGTTCTAAAAATTAGGTTGAGTTGATTTTGATTTCTTAGAGATGAACTTTTGTCAGTTGAGGAAGGAGCATAGCGGGCTATGTGACTGACGAAACTTACAAAAGGGCGCGCAAAGAAACGAAAAGCGACCAAAACGTAAGCACTTTCTTTTGAACGTTCCTTATCCCGTAATTTTTAGAACACCCCTACTATTCTTGCGTGTTGTCGGGGCGGAATCCGTCAAATGCCGAAGGGAGGAAGAAAAGTAATGAAAAATGTAAAGTAGGCTTTGCAAGTTTCGGGATAACTTCGTACCTTTGCCGTGAATCGCAAGTACGATGCTGACTTTCCGTCTTCCGACTGATTCAATACGCTGGGAACGAAGAGCAGATGTATTTACGGAAAACGGAAATCTTTTACTATGGAGACGTTCTTTATCTCACATGCCTACCTCATGGAGCATTTTCATGCTCCGGTTCGCCGCTCGCTGATGGACTCCATTGATTGGAGTTATCGCATGATTGGCATTCGTGGTCCCCGAGGCGTGGGTCGCACTTCTTTTCTTCTGCAGTATGCAAAGGAAAACTATGACGTGCGTCTGCGTCAGTGTCTTTACATCAACGTCAACAGTTTCTATTTTCAGGCTCACGGCATTGTGGATTTTGCCGGACGCTTCGTGGCGGAGGGCGGACAGGTTCTGCTGATTGACCAAGTGTTCAAGTTGCAGAACTGGCGCGAACAACTCTGTGAGTGCTATCGTCTCTATCCTTATCTCCGCATTGTCTATACCACCACGTCGGTCTCGATGGGTGAAGAAGAAGACACCACCGGTTTGTCTTCGCTAAGCCGCACCTACGTTCTTCACGGCTTTTCTTTTCGTGAGTATATCAATCTCGCCACACAACAAAGTTTTGAACCCTACACTTTCGACAAGCTCTTGAATGACCACGAGCAGATTCTTCGCACCATTCTGCCGAAAGTGCATCCTTGGAACTACTTCTTAGACTACCTAAAACACGGTTACTATCCCTTCTTCCTTGAAAATCACAATTTCACCGAGGCTCTTCTCAAGGCGATGAACAACATGATTGAGGTGGACCTTCTGCTCAACAAACAGATTGAGTTGAAATATCTTGCCCGCATCAAGAAGTTGCTCTATCTCTTGGCAATCAACGACCCGACTTCTCCCAATGTCAGCAAACTTGCCACGGAAATTGGAACGTCGAGAGCTACGGTGATGAACTATCTGAAATATTTGGAAGAAGCACGCCTTATTAATATGGTGCACCGTGAAGGTGAAAAGTTCTCCAAGAAACCGGCTGCCATTTATCTGCATGACGCCAATTTGATGTACGCCGTCTATGAACCCTCCATGACGGAGCAGACCATCATGGAAACGTTCTTCGTGAACTGCCTCTGGCGTCACCACACCGTTCACAAGGCACGTCGCGCCGGACTCTTCAGGATTGACAACACCACCAACATCTGCGTCTGCGACAAGACTAAGCGTGTGAGAACCGCTGCCGACACAATCTATGTGAAATACAACACCGACATCGGAAGAGAAAAGGAAATACCTCTTTGGCTCTTCGGTTTTCTTTATTAGAATTTTCTATCGGGGCGCCTTGTGCGCCCCGCAGTCAGATATTCAAATTAACTCAATATTTATATTACAATCCCGTGGAAATCAGTCCGCAGAACGAACTCCCACGAACGTTTCCTCGGGATTTTAGATGAACAAACAATCACTATGGCAAACAAAAAGTTTATCACCTGTGATGGCAATCAAGCCGCAGCGCACATTGCCTACATGTTTTCCGAAGTGGCAGCCATCTACCCCATCACTCCGTCCTCTCCGATGGCGGAGCACGTGGATGAATGGTCCGCTCAGGGTCGCATCAATCTCTTTGGCGACACCGTCAAGGTGCAGGAAATGCAAAGCGAAGGCGGTGCCGCCGGTGCCGTTCACGGTTCTTTGCAGGCTGGTGCATTGACCACCACCTTCACCGCCTCACAGGGTCTTCTGCTCATGATTCCGAACATGTACAAGATTGCAGGTGAACTCCTGCCTTGCGTGTTCCACGTTTCTGCTCGTACTCTCGCCAGTCACTCTCTCTGCATCTTCGGTGACCATCAGGATGTCATGGCTTGCCGTCAGACCGGCTTCGCCATGCTCTGCGAAGGTTCTGTGCAAGAAGTCATGGACCTCTCTGCAGTCGCTCACCTCGCCACGCTTGAAAGCCGCGTGCCCTTCATCAACTTCTTCGACGGCTTCCGCACTTCTCACGAATACCAGAAGATTGAGGTGATGGACCAGGAAGACCTTCGTCCGCTCGTTCCCATGGACAAGGTCAGCGAGTTCCGCAACCGTGCCCTCTCTCCCGAACATCCCGTCGCCCGAGGCATGGCTGAGAATCCCGAAACCTTCTTCGCACACCGCGAAGTTTGCAACGCCTACTATGACGCCGTACCCGCCATCGTGGAGAAGTATATGGCTGCCGTTTCCAAAATCACCGGTCGTGAATATAAACTCTTCAGTTACTATGGTGCCGACGATGCAGAACGTGTCATCATCTGCATGGGTTCTGTCACCGAGGCTGCTCGCGAAGCCATTGACTATCTCAACGCCAAGGGCGAGAAGGTCGGCATGGTCAGCGTTCACCTCTACCGTCCCTTCTCTGTCAAGCACCTCCTCGCCGCAGTGCCCAAGACCTGCAAGAAGATTGCCGTGCTCGACCGCACGAAGGAACCCGGTGCCAGCGGCGAACCTCTCTATCTTGACGTGAAGGATGCCTTCTACAACGAGAAGGAACGTCCCGTCATCGTTGGCGGACGCTACGGTCTCGGTTCTGCCGACACCACGCCGACCATGATTATCTCCGTCTTCGACAACCTCGCTCTGCCCGAACCCAAGGACCACTTCACTGTGGGCATCGTGGACGATGTGACCTTCGCTTCTCTGCCTTTGGAAGAAGAGAAAGCACTCGGTGGCGAAGGCATCTTTGAGGCTAAGTTCTACGGTCTTGGTGCAGACGGTACGGTCGGTGCCAACAAGAACTCCGTCAAGATTATCGGCGACAACACCGACAAGTATTGCCAGGCATACTTCTCTTACGACTCCAAGAAGTCCGGCGGTTTCACCTGCTCTCACCTGCGTTTTGGTGACACCCCCATCCGCTCCACCTATCAAATCAAGACCCCGAACTTCGTGGCATGTCACGTGCAGGCTTACCTCCACATGTACGACGTGCTTCGCGGTCTGCGCGACAACGGCACCTTCCTTCTCAACACCATCTGGGAAGGCGAAGAACTCGCAGCCAACCTGCCGAACAATGTGAAGCGCTACTTTGCCGAGCATAATATTACCGTTTACTATATTAACGCCACCAAGATTGCGCAGGAAATCGGTCTCGGCAACCGCACCAACACCATTCTCCAGTCTGCTTTCTTCCGCATCACCGAAGTCATCCCCGTGGACCTTGCAGTGGAACAGATGAAGAAGTTCATCGTGAAGTCCTACGGCAAGAAGGGACAGGATGTGGTTGATAAGAACTATCAGGCTGTGGATCGTGGCGGCGAATACAAGCAACTCGCCATTGACCCCGCTTGGGCTTCCCTGCCCGCTGATGCCAAGGTGGAACGCGATGAGCCCGCCTACATCTCCGAGCTTGTTCGTCCCATCAACGCTCAGAACGGTGACCTTCTTCCCGTCAGTGCCTTCAAGGTTTCCGAGGATGGAACCTGGGAACAGGGAACAGCAGCTTACGAGAAGCGTGGCGTCGCTGCCTTCGTGCCGGTTTGGAAGAAAGAGAACTGCATCCAGTGCAACAAGTGTGCTTTCGTTTGTCCTCACGCTGCCATCCGTCCGTTCGTGCTCAACGAAGAAGAACTCAAGGGCTATCAGGGCGAATCCATCGAGATGAAGGCACCCGCCGCCATGAAGGGCATGCACTTCGTTCAGCAGGTCGATGTTCTCGACTGCCTCGGTTGCGGCAACTGTGCTGACGTCTGCCCGGGTCTCAAGGGTGTCAAGGCTCTTGAAATGGTGCCCCTCGAAGGACAGATGGGCGAGGCTGCCAACTGGGACTACTGCGTCAAGAACGTCAAGAGCAAGCAAGACCTTGTGGACATCAAACTCAATCCCAAGAACTCTCAGTTTGCCACTCCGCTCTTTGAGTTCTCCGGCGCTTGCTCCGGTTGCGGTGAGACTCCTTACGTCAAACTCGTTTCTCAACTCTTCGGTGACCGTCAGATGATTGCCAACGCCACCGGTTGCTCCTCCATCTATTCCGGTTCCATTCCTTCCACTCCCTACTGCAAGAACGAGAAGGGTCAGGGTCCCGCTTGGGCAAACTCCCTCTTTGAAGACTTCTGTGAGTTCGGTTTGGGCATGGTGATGGCAAACAAGAAGATGCGTGCCCGCATCGAGTCTCTGCTTCGCAAAGTCCTCATGTGCGAATGCTCTTGCGCAGAAATGAAAGAACTCGCTCAGCGTTGGATTGACAACCAGAACGACGCCGCCATCACTCGTGAAGTGGCTGACAAGATGAAACCCATACTCGAGGCTGGTGCTGCCAAGGGTCACGAACTCGCTCAGCAACTCCTTGAACTCAGCCACTATCTCACCAAGCGAAGCCAGTGGATTATCGGCGGTGACGGTGCTTCCTACGACATCGGTTACGGTGGTCTCGACCACGTGCTCGCAAGCGGTGAAGACGTGAACATCCTCGTGCTTGACACGGAGGTATATTCCAACACCGGCGGTCAGGCTTCCAAAGCCACTCCCGTGGGTGCCATTGCTCAGTTCGCTGCTGCCGGCAAGCGTGTCACCAAGAAAGACCTCGGTCTCATGCAAGCCACTTATGGTTACGTCTATGTCGCTCAGATTGCCATGGGCGCCGACCAGGCTCAGTGCTTGAAGGCCATCCGTGAAGCTGAGGCTTATCCCGGTCCTTCTCTCGTCATCGCCTACGCTCCCTGCATCAACCACGGTCTGAAGATCAAGGGCGGCATGGGTCGCAGTCAGGAAGAAGAGAAACGCGCCGTTGCTTGCGGCTACTGGCACCTCTGGCGCTACAATCCCGCTCTTGCTGACGAAGGCAAGAACCCCTTCACCCTCGACAGCAAGGAACCCGATTGGGACCTCTTCCAAGACTATCTTGACCACGAGGTACGCTTCCTCTCCTTGAAGAAGGCGCTTCCCGAACAGGCTCAGGAACTCTTCGACGAGACCAAGAAGGCTGCTCAGCGTCGCTACGCTTCCTACGTTCGCAAGACGAAAGAAGACTGGTCTCTTTGAACTTAAATCCAACCTTTAGAAATTCCGCGGGCGCAGTCATTCCGGCTGCGCCCGCTTTTTCGGAAATCAGAAACGCAGAGAAAACTGACATCACTTTCTCCTCAACCATGCAAACGACTTCTTCCCGTTTGGCCTCTCTGGACATTCTCCGTGGCTTAACCCTTTTCCTCCTCGTGTTTTTTCAACCCGTTCTGTGGGCGTTGCTCAGTCCCGTTGATGCCGACTGGTCACGTGCCGTACTCCATCATTTTGACCATGAAGTCTGGGAAGGTTTCCGCTTTTGGGACCTCGTCATGCCTTTGTTCCTTTTCATGAGCGGTGCGTCCATGCCTTTCTCCTTCGGCAAGATGCTCCGCGAGGGTGGCAAGATGGCAGTCGTTCGCAAGGTCATTCGCCGATTCTTCATCCTCTTTCTCCTTGGCATGGTCGTGCAGGGAAATCTGCTCGGTTTGGACTTGGCACACATTTATATATATACGAACACGCTGCAAGCCATCGCCGCGGGCTATTTGCTGACGGCGATCGTGATGTTGTTTTTTGACAAGAAAGGGCGTTGGGCGGCGCTTGTCTTTCTTTTGCTTGCCTACAGTCTTCCGATGATGTGGTGTGGCGATTTCAGTTTAGAGGGTAATCTCGCGTCTCGCATGGATGCTGCCGTGTTGGGCAGGTTTCAAGGTGACCCGACCTACGCTTGGCTTCTTCCCTCCTTCACCTTTGGCGTGACAGTTTTGCTTGGCGCTTTGGCTGGCGACATCATCCGTGAGGGACGCAATCTTTCCGACCGTCGCCGTGTCAGTCTGCGTTTGTTGTCTTTCGGTTTGCTGCTTGTTGTGCTCGGCTTGGGCTTCAGTTTCGCCATGCCGATTGTCAAGCGCATTTGGACCGCCAGCATGGCGCTCTATTCCGGCGGTCTTTGCATGCTTCTGCTCGCCGCGTTCTACGAAGTCATTGACGTCCGCGGTCATCATCGCGCCGTGGATTGGTTGAAGATTTACGGCATGAACTCCATTGCAGCCTACATGCTCGGCGAGGTCATCAACTTCCGCTCCGTGGTGGATTCCGTGAGTTACGGTCTTGCACCTCGTCTCGGCGACTATTATCCCGCCTGGCTGACCTTCGGTAACTTTGCCCTTGTCTTTCTCATCCTGTGGTGTATGTATCGCAGCAAGGTTTTCCTGAAAGTCTGAGGATGCTCTATGCGACCATCTTCACCCACCGTTTTTCGGAGAGCCTTCGGCGTCTGCCCACACCGCGTCAAGGAAGTGGAAACATCGATTCCCTTGTGTTGATTTCGGGACACGAATCCGCTTCGTCAGGCAAATAATTAACAACTTTATCTTCCTCTCTTTTGCACGAAGCGAAAATACTGCTTATTTTTGCAGAGAATTAAATAGTTAACTGTATTCTTTTTCGGAAAGGAACTATTTGCCGCCACGCAGTTTTGCCGTTGCGCGACCTTTCCGCCTTTATCTTACGTTTAAAAAATCTTATTCAATTACTTAACTTCTAAAATCTAATGCGTATGAGAAAATTGTTCTCCTTGATGCTGCTGTTCTTGGCTGTGTCCTTGCAGGCAAGTGCAGACATCATTCAGGCTTCCACTACGCTCCCCGGAGGGGATGGAAAGCCTGAGCATCTCTACACGATGCTGAGTGGCAACAACTACTATGCCACTTCGCTCACCTCGCCCACGCAGACAGCCGACAACTACGGTTACTTTGCGTTCTATGCTGTGGATGGGATGGAAAACACCTACTACATCTACAGTTACAAGAACAACAAGTGGTTGGGCTATGAAAAAGCCGCCAGTTACTCCAACAAGACCGGCTTCGTCACCCTCACCGACGAAAAGACGGAGGGTGCTTATTTCTACGTTGAAAACTACGCTGACGAAAACTACAATGTCAAGCCCTACAACAGTACCGGCGTTTCCGGAAAATATCTGAACTGGTACCAGGGAACTGGCAGCAATCCGTTGGACGGCACCATCACTCTGGGCATCTGGCAACAGGGTGGTTCACAAGACGCCGGTAGCCGTTGGACCTTCACCGAAGTCAATTTGAGAACCTACGAATACACGATGGTTCTCCCCGAGGGCGTGACAGTCACCATTAACGGAAACACCTACGCCAACGGCGAGACCTGCACCGTGGATGCTGCGCTCAAGAAGAGCGATGTCATCGTGCCGGTTCAGGAAGGCAAGTTTGCTGTGCTCTCCATCAATGACCTCACCGAAACGGTGACCCTCACCTACGCCAACATTCCCGTGCAGGCAGAGAAGGCTGTCTATGCCAATGCGGTTGTCTATCCCGCTCAGCAGGATGCTGTCGGCGCAGCCGTCGCCACGGAAGCCGATGGTGTCTTCACGCTGGAGAACAACGTGCTCGCCGCTTCCTTCGTCAAGGTCGGCGATGCTCTCTTCTTCGGCGGTTCCAAAGCCATGAACCTTGAACCCGGCACCGAACCCTTCACTGTCGCTGTCGGTTCGGGTCTCACCGTGCCCGCTTCCTCCATGACACTCCAGAGCCTCGCCTTCGAAGACCTCACAGGCAGTGAAGACGCTGTGGGCGGTGCTGAACACTTCAACGGCAAAGCACTCGTGGCTAACTATACCTATAATTATAAGGAATGCGTGCTGAACATCGTTTGGAAGGCTGTGCTCCGCGACGGCAGTCACTATCTCCGCACCGAGATGGAACTGACCAGCGAAACCGGCGTGGACATGTATGACGTGATTCCGATGATTTACTCCGTGGACGCAAAAGCCGCAGGCTCCGCTCCCAAAGTGGTGGGCAACACCCGTGGTGCGGTCTTGATGAGCGACAAGATTTTCGCCGGACTTGAGAACCCCGTGGGCTACAACACCGTGGGCGGCGTCAGTGACGAGGAAATCTATGACACTCCGAACGTGCTCTCTCCCATGAGCATCGCCGTGGCAGACTGGACGCAGGTGCCCGAGGCTGATGTGCCCAACCGCATCACCGAAGCCACCGGCGCAGGCTATCCCAACGTCTATGCCGTGAAGCAGACGGACGTGGAACTCAAAGAAGGACAGAAAGTCTCTGTGCTCTTCAAATATACCTCCGGTGACAACAAGTTCTACATCGGCGGTGTCGATTTGCTGGACGCAAGCGGCAACATCGCAGCCAATGACTATCACGTAGGCTACACCGGTACTGCACATCAGGACAACACCTACACCTTCACCGTTCCCTACGATGGAACCTTCTCCATCCGCGTCATGGTTCACAACGCACAGGAAGCCATCGTTTCTGCCAGTACGCTCACCACCAGCATCTACACCCTCAAGGAAGGTTTGACCATCAACACTGACCTCGTGGACATTCAAGGACGCTGGAGTCGCAACACAACGCTTGCCGCCGGTGAAGACTGGAAGATTTCTGCCGTCGTGGGTCTCGTCGCTCAAGACGGAAGCCAGAGCGAAGAAAACATCCACAAGACACAGAAGCGTCGCTCCTTCCTTGCCTACAGCGAACGCGAACGTGCCGTGCCTTGGCGTGCTAATCCCGCCTACATCTCTTGGTATGAACTCAACATCAACCGCAACAACGCGGCTGACCCGACTCAGAACATGACGTCTGACCAAGTGGTTGACGTGATTTCTCACTGGAAATCCGACTTCTACGACCGCTATGGGGTTGCCCCCAACAGTTTCGTCATCGATGACGGATGGGACAACTACGGTCTTTGGACCTTCCACGCCGGCTTCCCCCACGAAATGCGTGACATGGCTGCGGCTGCAGCCGAAATGGGTGCAGGTGTTGGCGCATGGCTCGGTCCGGTCGGTGGCTACGGCACCAGCGGCAACTATCGTCGCGCCTACTGGAACGCTGAAGGACGCGGAGGCATGCAACTCTCCAACCCCGCTTACTATCAGACCTTCCTCAACGCAGCCGAGAACCTGACCAAGAACAACGGTGACTTCCGCTTCTTCAAGTTTGACGGCATCTCCGCACAGTTCAGTGCCATCGGTCCTGACGCCGGCGACACCGGAAACGAAAACGCCGAAGGAATCATCCGCCTCGAACGCTACGTTCGCGAGAACCTCCGCCGCGACATCTTCTTCAACACCACCGTCGGAACCTGGGCAAGCCCCTTCTGGTATCACTACACCGATGCCACCTGGCGTCAGGAGAATGACTACGGCGTCATCGGCAACAACTCCATCGACCGCGAAAACTGGATTACCTATCGTGACCGTCTGGTTTATCAGAACTATGTGACCAACTCGCCCATCTGCCCCATCAACACCTTGATGACCCACGGATTCATCCTTTCGCAGTATGGCAGCGTCAGCAGGAACATGGACTATGAGGCAGTGCTCCGCGAACTCCGCTGCGCCTTTGTCTGCGGCTCCGGCATGGTCGAACTCTACAACGACTATCCTTTGATGAACTCCATCAACAACGGACAACTCTGGGCTGACCTTGCCGAGTGCATCAGTTGGCAGAAACGCAATGCCGACGTGCTCCCCGATGCTCACTGGGTGGGCGGCAGTCCTTGGACCGGTGCTAAGGCTCAGGTCTATGGTTGGGCTTCCTGGAACGGAACGAAATCCACGCTCGCTCTTCGCAACGGCGCCAACGACGCGCAGACCTACACCTTCACGCTTCGCGAAGCACTCAACATTCCTGCCAACGTCAGCGGAAGCATCGTGCTCCACAAGTCCTTCGGCGTGCAAGATGCGCTGGAAGGTCTGAACGAAGGAGAAGCCATTGACATTGATGCTTCTCTCACCGTCACTCTGCCCGGCAGCAGCCTCTTCGTCTTTGACGGACTTGATGCCGCTCAGACTCCCGTTTCCGTGACTGACCTCGTTCTTGCCACTGAAGGCAATGCCACCGAGATTGAAGTCGGAAGTACACTCGTTGCCACTGCCACTGTAGCGCCCGCTGAGGCTTCCTTCCCCGCTGTGACTTGGACCAGCAGTAACCCCGAAGTGGCAACTGTTCGCGGAGGTCTCATCATCGGCGTTGCTGAAGGCACTGCCACCATCACCGTGACTGCCAACGATGGCAGCGGCGTGAGCAAGTCCATCGTCATCAGCGTCGTGCCCGAGGTGCTCGAACCCTACCACGTCAACTTTGACAAGGACGCAAGCCCCTCCAGAACTGACCGTTGGACTTACAAAGTCTCTCTTACGGAAGAAGGAGGAGAAGCACAGGAAATCACCGTGGCTGCTTCCTCCGGTGTGTTCAAACCCTACCTCGACAAGACGGCTGACCCGGAACTCACCTGCCACGCCGGTGAAAACCTCACCGTGGCTTTCACTCAGGGCGCCGGCATTTGGGTGAATGCTTACTTCTACATTGACCTTGGCAACGACGGACAGTTTGACTTCAACGCCAACAGCACCGACATCACCGGCACGGATGTGATGACCTACAGTTTCTACTCCGGCGACCCGGGCGATGACACTTCCGGTCAGAACTCCGCCGGCACAGCACTCTCTGGACGTTCTCGCAACACCATGGACTGCCCTTCTTTCTCTGCTCCCGCGACTCCCGGACTCTATCGCGTTCGTTTCAAGGTCGATTGGAACAGCCTTGACCCCGCCGGTCAGTTGTATGTCAATGACGCGAACGTAGGTTTGCTTCGCAACGGCGGTTGCATCGTGGATGCCATGCTTCGTGTGGGAGACCCCACCGGCATCAGCAACGTGACCACCACTTCCGAGAGAAAGTCCATGTATGACCTCTCCGGTCGTCGTTTGGAAAAGGCTCCCGCCAAAGGTGTTTACATCCTCAACAACCGCAAGGTCGTGAAGTGAGAACACTTCTTTAGCGCAAATATTCAGCCCGAAGCCCGCTAAAACGGACTTCGGGCTTTGATTTTGTTCAAAATTATTGCTGTCCGCTAAATGTCTTTTGAAGTTATGTCTAAACGCTGCTATGACACTGCTATGATGCCTCGGTGATGCCGTCACCGACCCGTCACAGCAGCGTTGGAATTTATTAGTTGACCATATACCGGCTGTCCGAAGAATTTACGACTTTCGCTCATGGTTATCTACGTTCATCAGCAAAAGCAACGTAACCATTTAGGCTGACTCCTGCAACGGGTGCCAGCCCTAATTCTTCACCTTCGTCTTGAAAAGGTCATGAATAGTTTAGCGGACAGAAATAATATATACCATATTACAAGGGCAAGAAAAAACTATGCAAACTATACACAAACCCTACATTTAACCCATCATTCCTCTGATTTTCCGCACGTTACGATGTGTATAGTTTGAGGTGCAAACCCTACACAAACCCTACATTGAACTATACATTGAGTCGTTTCAAACCCTACACAAAAACTATACATGAAAGCCTACACCGCCACACGAACCCTACACAAAAACTATACACAAAAGCCTACACCGCAACCCTACATTGCAACGGCACGCAATTCTACTTAGGAGCGCACCTAGGAAAAACTAGGAGCGCACCTAGGAAAAACTAGGAGCGCACCTAAGAAAAACTAGGAGCGCACCTAGGAAAAACTAGGAGCGCACCCGGTTAAAATTTGCCTTCCTCAAATTTTTATTTGCCTTCCTCAAATTTTTATTTGCCTTCCTCAAATTTTTATTTGCCTTCCTCAAATTTTTCTTTCCCTTCCTCAAATTTTTCTTTCCCTTCCCCTAGTTCTTCTTAGCCTTCCCCTAGTTTTTCTTAGCCTTCCCCTAGTTTTTCTTAGCCTTCCCATAGTTTTTCTTAGCCTTCCCCTAGTTTTAATTAGGTACGCTCCTAAGTAAAACTGCGCGCCGATGTAATGTAGGGTTTGTGTTCCCGTTCGTGTAGGGTTCGCACTCCGTTTTGTGTAGGGTTTGCGCACCGTTTTGTGTAGGGTTTGCACTCCGTTTTGTGTAGGGTTTTGAACGCCTTAGTGTATAGTTAATGTATAGTTTGTGTATAGTTTGAAGCACAAACTATACATTGCGTAATACGCGGATAATCAGAGGAATAAAGAACAAAATGTAGGGTTTGTGTATAGTTTGAAGAGTTTTTTTGTTTCCCCTTTAATTTACGTATAGTGTAGTGTCAAGGTGTGTCGCAATACAACGATTGTTGTCCGGTGGAAGTTTCGCTGAGAAAAACAAACCAAAACTTTACCGGGCAGCAATGATTTCAAAAAAACTGCACCGTGAAACGTGTCACGATGCAGCCTTCTGTGTTCAGTGTGTGTTCGTTGTTTGCGACTTGTCTCGCTCTCTCCTCAGGGCGAGAGTCGGGAAGCGCGAATCGTCAGGGACGAATCAGTTTTTGTCCTCCTTCGGTGACGCAGACTCCGCGAGTGGCTTTGCCGGTTTGGCGACCTTGAAGGTCATAGAGTTTGCCGGAGTTGGTGCGCGTTTCGGTTGTGGTCGACTGGATGCCCGAGAGGATGTTCGTTTTCTCAAAAGTCCAAATGGAGGCGCCCCAAGCCTTCGGTTTCAGCAAGACGTAGTTCCACGCGTTTGGGTTGGTGTACCAACTCGTTTCTCCACCGGGCGCGAGGATGTTGATGCCCGTTTGTCCTTCGTCACAGGTGTTTTCCATCAGCGTCCAGGAAGTGGGGTTCGCACCGAGTTTCACCTTGGTGTCGGCGTTGGATGAAGTCACGCAGGCAGCGGTGCCGGTGGCTTTGTTGAAGAGGCAGATGGTGTTGTCTGCGTTCTTCTTGATGGTCCAAAGGAATCCTTCGTCGTCCGCCACGAGAGTCTTGGGTTGGACTTCGCCGGTGCTGACGCCTTTGGCGTATTGCGCGGTGAAGTAGGCGTTCCGGATGCGGTAGAGATAGGCTTCGTCGAGCATGTCCACGGGCGAGGTGGTGGGGTAGGCGAGGAAGCGGTTGTAAATCTCCACGTACGCCAGATAAGTCTCCTCGCTGACCGTTTCAGCCGAAGCCAGTTCCGTTTTTGCCGGCGTGATGAGTTCCTGTTTCAAGAAATCAAGTGCTTCCTCGGTCGGCTCGCCCATCTTGCCCGGTTGTGTTCTGAGCACGGTCAGTTCTGCCTTGTTCAGCAGTCCTTCCAGTTGTGCGCGGAAGTCCGTCACTTTAACGATGCGCCAGGTGCCTTGATAGTAAGGCGCGTAACTGTTGTATGCCTTTGCATAGCCCGTGCAGTCAGCGAAGAGTCGGCGCACGTTGGTGGTGCCGGCAGTTTCGACGGCGGAGAGGACGAGCGTGCCGGGAATGTAGGTTGCGGCAGCGTCAAGCGCGGTCGGTGTGGCGATGGTCAGTGTGGTTCCGGCGTCGGTCAGCGAAGCATTGGCATTGTAGGTTGCCAGAGTCAGTTCGCTGCCGGACTGCACGTTGCGCACCTTGTAGCCTCCCTCTGCGGACACAAACTGCCAGAGTTCTTCGGGCTCCGTCTGCGGCGTGTAGTGGAAGCGCACGGTTTGGTTGTCCTTGGCGTAGAGCGTGGAGCCCTCGTATTGTGCCTTATAATAGGAAGAAGCAGACACGATTTGGTAAGTCTTTCCAGCCTCGGGCATTGCCACGGGTGCTTGTTTGTAGGTTGTGAGCGCGTTTTGCAGCGCGGCGAGCGGCGCCGTTTTGTCTTCGGCGTTGCGGAGCGCGTCGGCTGCTGCTTTGAGTGCGTCCCATGCGGCTTGGCTCGGGTGTCCGACGCAACCCGGGCGGGCTGCCTGCAAGAGGGCGTCAGCCTGTGCAAGTGCGGCTTCTTCGTCGGTTTGCGGTGTCGGCTCGATGTAGTGGCGAGCGTAGGTCAGTCCCATGCGGTCCAAAATCTCGTCGTGACTTTGCAGACGGGCGTAGAAACTGCTCCATTGCTTTTTTGCCTGCGGCAGCCAGCCCGTTTCGCTCAGCGCCAGCATGCGCGGCAGCAACTGATATTCCAACTCGATGGAATCGTTGCAGGTCTCCGTCCAAAGGTTTCCTTGCACGCCGAGGCAGAAGTCTTCGCGACCTCCGAGGGAAGCAACGGGGTTGAGATTGTAGGCACTCTCCACCGAGTTCACCCAGTTCTCGCCCCAACCGCCTTGGTAGGGTTCGTCAACGAAGCGCTTCTCGGGGGGAGCCTGATAGAAGTCAAGATAGAGGCTCTGATAGGGCACGACGATGCTCTTCAGACCGTAGTCCGCCGCCGTTGCGCTTTTGTTGATGTGATTCCACGCCATGATGACCGGTTGCACCGTGTTCGCGGCGTTCCAGTGGCTCAGCAGTTCGTCCCAGACGACGAGGTCTTTGCCGTATTCCTGCTTCAGCCATGTGCCGAGTTGCTCGACGAGCCAGGATTGCAGTTCGTTCACTCCGCCGAGCCCTTCTTCCTCCACGCGGCGCAGACAGTCCGCATTCGTTGCCCACTGGTCCGTGGGGCATTCGTCGCCGCCGATGTGAACGTATTGATAGGGGAACACCTCGGCAATGTGACCGAGCACACAGCGCAGGAAGTCAAGCACTTCGTCCTTTCCGATGTTCAACACGTCCTTCGAGATGCCGCCGTCGATGCGCACGGCATATTCCTTTGACGGGTCGCAGGAAAGCAGTTCGGGATAGGAAGTGACGGCAGCCACCATGTGTCCCGGCAGGTCAATCTCGGGAATGATTTCGATGTGGCGCGCCTTGGCGTAAGCCACAATCTCGCGAAGGTCGTCCAGTGAGAACCAAAGTCCGCGACCGTATTCCGTGTCGTCAAAGAACTTGGATGCACCTCCCGCGTTGGTGAACGAACCGGCGCGGATGCTGCCGACTTCGGTCAAGCGCGGATATTCCGGAATCTCAATGCGCCATCCCTGGTCGTCGGTGAGATGCCAGTGGAAGCGGTTGAGTTTATAGGAAGCCATGACGTCAAGCACGCGTTTGATTTCTGCCTTTGAGAAGAAGTGGCGCGCCACGTCCAGCATGAAACCGCGGTGGGAGAACTGCGGCTGGTCGGCAATCTGCACGAAGGGCAGCGACCAGTCAGCGCCGGGGTCAGCCGTCGTGCCGTAGATGGCATTGGGAAGAAGTTGCTTGAGCGTCTGCAAAGCGTAGAAGAAACCGGTGGAGTCGGCAGACGCGATTTGCACGCCGGTTTCGTTGATGTCGAGGGTGTAGGCTTCGTGTGCCAACGCCGGATTCACGGTCAGGCTGATGCCGGATGCTGTTCCCGAAGTTGAAACCGTCAGCGCGATGCCCGAGGCATTCTTCAGACGGTCGGCAAAGTCTTTACAATGTTTCAGCGCGGCTTCATCGGCGCAGGCGATGCCTTGCAGCGCACTGAGGGCGAGGCGTCCCGTTCCCATCTTGATGGACTGCGGATAGGGGATGAGAGCGGCCTTCGGGAGATAGTACTGATAGTCCTCCTCGCTGAGGAATCTCACGGGTTGGTTCTGGTCGCTGCGGTCATTCCAGAGTCCGAGTGTGACGCCGACTCCGGCGCCGCCCCATTGGTTCATGAAGACCGCCTTGTTGGCAGCGGGGGAGAGCACGAAACCGTCGGCATAGGTCGTGTTCGTCGTGGTTTGGATGACGAAGAGCGTGGCAGTTGAGGAAGGCGCGGCGGCAGAGCGGAACTTGCCTTCCTTGGCAGTCGTGGTTACGTAGAGTTTCTGACCGGAGCGGCTGATGAGTTCATAGCCCGTCGTGTTGTCGCCCACGAGTTTCCAGAACTGAGCGTCGCTGCCGTCGAGTGCGGCGGTTTTCACCTCAGCGCCGTCGGCTTGTGCTTCCAGCACGTTGTTGCCGTTGAGAAACTGGATGAGATACCACACCTCCTTCTCTTCATCGCTTGCCACCGGCAGGTCGGCGGCACGGGCGGAGAAGAAGGCGAGAATAGCAAACAGAAGAGGGAGAAATTTCTGTTTCATGGATGATGAGGTTTAGGTGATATGAAATAAGTTTGAGAAATGTGATTCGGAAAATCATGCCGGAGGTAATCTTAACGCATTACCTCTTTGCTGATGCGGCAAATGTACGAAAAAAACTTTTTTGCCGTGGAAACGGTGGTTGTGGTTTTATGCGGCGAAACAAAAACACCGTTCCGAGCGGAGGGCGCGGAACGGTGGTAGATTTTTTGATTGGAAAGTGAACCGGCTTAGGGTTGGACGACGGTGTCATAGACGGGCGGCGTCTCTACTCCATGCTTGGAAAATGTTTCTGCAATGAAAGCCTGCTGAGCGGCGTCAATGTCTTTTTCTCCGTTTTTCAGACGATAATAAAGTCCTTTGCCGAAATGGGCGACTAAGTCCTGTTTGATGGCTGAAGCCACGGAAGTGCTGACTTCATCATAGATGTTGGTCATTCCTCTGACCACGGTGGCGTCAGTCCGGTTTGAGTTGTGTTCGTTCATTTGTTTATTGAATTAAAGTCGTGGCGAAATTACGAAAAACCTTGTGATATTTCCTCGTTTTCTTTCAAGAAGTTTGGCGTGCGAGGCTGCGAGTGCAGGTTTTGGGAACTATTTGAAGGGGTGTTCTACAAATTAGGTTGAGTTGTTTTTTGATTTCTTAGAGATGAACTTTTGTCAGTTGAGGAAGGAGCATAGCGGGCTATGTGACTGACGAAACTTACAAAAGGGCGCGCTAAGAAACGAAAAGCGACCAAAACGTAAGCACTTTCTTTTGAACGTTCCTTATCCCGTAATTTATAGAACACCCCTAAAACGTTTGAGCAGGAAAGACGGGGAGATTCGCAGATAGAACCCAAAGGAATAGTTGAACGTGTTCTTGTCCGACATTTCTCCTTCATAAGGCTGGTGGAAGCGGTTGCGAAGCAGTTGTCGAAGTTCTGCGTGAACGCCCCAGGCAAAACCCTTGCCCAAGGGTGCGGCATAGTCTCCCCGAAAAATGAAAAAACGCGGGGAAGAGTAGGTGAGGGAAGGGTCGTCCACGCTGAAGGAATTGTACATCGGATTGCCAAACAGACTGGCGAAGTGATGACAGAGCCAATAACCTGCCGTCAAACGAAGCCCATCGTAGCAGCCCGTCACGCGGGAGTAGAAACCATAGCCTTCGTCAAAAGGATAGATGTCGCCGTCCGTCTGTGAAAAGAGCAGTCCCGTGGCTTCAACTTCCAACGCCGCAGGCTTCTTCGCTGCAAACGGGATGCGCACGGCAGCGCCGGCGGCGGCGTTGAAGGCGGTGCGAACCGAACGATCCGGATTTTGGGTGTCAAGTTCTCCGCCGCGATGACGAAACACCAGTTGAAGCGGCAAAGACCACTGCACGCGTGCTTTGCGGCGGGAGGGTTTGAAACGGGCAGAGAGTCCGTAAGTCAGTGCCTCCTGGTGTGCGTCGTTCTTGAAAATGAAGTTCTCCCAATTCACCCAAGTCTCTGCTTCAAGATAGGATTCCTTAAAACCTATCTGTAAACCTGCCTCCGGGTCGGCGGTGAGATTCAGTTCTTCGTCGTAGAGCGGCTCCACCAATCCGTGCTGACTCTTGCCGCGGAGCGTCCCAATCGTCACGCGTAGCGAAGGAAGCAGTTGAAGTTCACCGCGAAAAATCGGTACGCAGTGAAAACCGTGACCAATCTTGCTGCTTGAAGCGTCAGGCAGCGTCAGATAGTAGGCGGTAGGATAGCGGTTCGTCCCCCAATATTTCAAAAGATGGGCGCCTGCTTCCACGCGGAGGTTCTTCAGCGGCTGATAGGAAACGGTCGGCGCGAGGAAGAAACCGGGGAGCGTGTAGCCGTTGCTGAAACTGCTCGCATACTCGTCATCGCGGAAAAAGTTGAGGTTTTCAATGTGCAAGCGAAGTTCTCCCTTGCCTGCCTCGGTCAGACTGTCGTTTTGAAAGTAGAGCAAAGAGTCCGATTGCGCGACAGCGAATGACGGCGCAAACATACCTATATATATAATAAGGAGTGCAGAGGGGAAAAAACGTGGCATTTTGGGAAAACGGAACTACATGGGCGATGTGTTTGCGACGCTTCAGACGGCGTGGCGGAGCAACGCGACGCCGCGGCGGGCAAACCGAGTGCAAAAGTAGAAAAAGAAAAAGTGACAAACAAACCTTCCGGTGTTCAATCCGACAAGCCAGAGTCCAACGAAGTCTCAGCCAGAGTCCAACGAAGTCTCAGTCAGAGTCCGACGAAGTCTCAGCGATGCGTTCTCAAGTTGCGCCGATAGGGTCTCAGCCAGAGTCCGACGAAGTCTCAGCGATACAATTCCGGACGCAATCTTGACGCGCTCCCCGAAGCCTCCTTTTTCGACTTTTTTTGCTTGTCGTTTGCCCGCACATTCTCTTGTCAAAAGTTCAAATATTCCTCCTTCATCTCATTCCTCGCGTGAGCGAATACGGAGCGAATGAGAAAAAACTTTGGTTTTTAGGCATTCAGAGCGTTGGTGTTTCCGTAAAAAGTTTGTAACTTTGCCGCTCGAATGGGGCAGTGTGCGCTGCCTCCTCCTGAAAGATAACAACAAAAATAATATATAACAAATTAAAAATCAACCAAATGCCTACTATTCAACAATTAGTAAGAAAGGGCAGAAACGTAGCGGCAGACAAGAGTAAGTCTCCTGCGTTGGATTCATGTCCTCAGCGTCGCGGCGTTTGTGTGCGTGTGTACACAACAACCCCGAAAAAACCTAACTCCGCCATGCGTAAGGTGGCTCGTGTGCGTCTGACTAACTCCAAGGAGGTGAACTCCTACATTCCCGGAGAAGGTCACAACTTGCAGGAACACAGCATCGTGCTCGTTCGCGGTGGTCGTGTGAAAGACCTCCCCGGTGTACGTTATCACATCGTTCGTGGTACGCTTGATACTGCCGGCGTTGCCAACCGCACCCAGCGTCGTTCTAAGTATGGCGCAAAGCGTCCTAAAGCCGCTAAGAAGTAAAAATAACTTGGTTTGCACAAAGGTTGAGTAAGTGTTCCTGCGTGAGCGCTGAAGCGAACTGAATGCAGCCCTAACAAAACCAATTTTTTTAAACAATGAGAAAAGCAAAGCCTAAAAAGCGGATCGTTTTGCCCGATCCCGTGTTCGGAGACCAGAAGGTTTCCAAGTTTGTGAACCACCTGATGTATGATGGCAAGAAGTCCATCGCCTATGACATCTTCTACAACGCACTCGAAATTGTTGGCGAGAAGATGCAGGACCAGGAAAAGAGCGCGCTCGAAATCTGGAAAACCGCTCTTGACAAGATTACTCCGCAAGTCGAAGTGAAGAGCCGTCGAATCGGTGGTGCAACTTTCCAAGTTCCTACTGAAATCCGTCCGGATCGCAAAGAGTCCGTTTCCATGAAGAATATGATTAACTACGCTCGCAAACGCGGCGGAAAGACCATGGCAGGCAAACTGGCTGCTGAAATCATGGATGCTTACAACGAGCAGGGTGGTGCCTACAAACGTAAGGAAGATATGCACCGCATGGCTGAAGCCAACCGTGCTTTCGCTCACTTCAGATTCTAATCTTATCGAGTTAAAACAAAATGGCAAAGCAAGACTTACACCTGACTCGTAACATCGGTATCATGGCGCACATCGATGCCGGTAAAACCACCACTTCCGAACGTATCCTCTTCTACACCGGTAAAACTCACAAAATTGGTGAAGTGCACGACGGTGGCGCAACCATGGACTGGATGGCGCAAGAGCAGGAACGCGGTATCACCATCACCTCCGCTGCAACTACCGCCTACTGGACTTGGAACGGAAATAAGTATAAGTTCAATTTGATTGATACTCCGGGACACGTGGACTTCACCGCAGAGGTGGAACGTTCTCTTCGTGTGCTTGACGGTGCCGTGGCTACCTACTGCGCAGTCGGTGGCGTGGAACCTCAGTCTGAGACCGTTTGGCGTCAGGCAGACAAATACAATGTGCCTCGTATCGGTTACGTCAACAAGATGGACCGCTCCGGCGCAGACTTCTTTGAAGTAGTTCGTCAGATGAAAGACGTCCTCGGCGCAACTCCCTGTGTCATCTCCGTGCCCATCGGTGCTGAAGAGAAGTTCAAGGGCATCGTGGACCTCATCCGCATGAAAGCCATCCTCTGGCACGATGAGACCATGGGCGCTGAATACGACGTGGAAGAGATTCCCGCTGAACTCAAAGACGAGTGCGAAGAATGGCGCGGCAAAATGATTGAACTCGCTGCTGAGCAGGACGAAGCCCTCATGGAAAAATACTTTGAGGACCCCGACAGTCTCACCGAAGAAGAAATCATCGCTGCCATCCGTAAGGGAACCCTCGCACTTGACATCGTCCCCATGACTTGCGGTTCTTCCTTCAAGAACAAGGGCGTTCAGACCTTGCTTGACTATGTCTGCATGTTCTTGCCCTCTCCGCTTGACACTCCCGCCATCGTTGGTACCAACCCCGATACCGGCGAAGAAGAGGACCGCAAGCCCAGCGAAGACGAAAAGACCGCAGCCCTCGCGTTCAAGATTGCTACCGACCCCTATGTTGGTCGTCTGACTTTCTTCCGCGTGTATTCCGGTAAAGTGGAAGCCGGTTCTTATATCTACAACGTACGCTCTGGCAAGAAGGAACGTGTTTCCCGTTTGTTCCAAATGCACTCCAACCACCAGAACCCCGTTGAAGTCATCGGCGCCGGTGACATCGGTGCAGGCGTAGGTTTCAAAGACATTCACACCGGTGACACGCTTTGCGACGAAGATGCACCCATCGTACTCGAGTCCATGGACTTCCCCGATCCCGTTATCGGTATCGCCGTAGAACCCAAAACTCAGAAAGACCTCGACAAACTTTCTCAAGGTCTCGCCAAGTTGGCTGAAGAAGACCCGACCTTCACCGTCAAGACTGACGAACAGAGCGGTCAGACAGTCATCTCCGGTATGGGTGAACTTCACCTCGACATCATCATCGACCGTCTGAAGCGCGAGTTCAAGGTGGAATGTAATCAGGGCAAGCCTCAGGTGAACTACAAAGAAGCCATCACCAAGACTGTCAACCTCCGCGAGGTTTACAAGAAGCAGTCCGGTGGTCGTGGTAAGTTCGCTGACATCATCGTGAACGTGGGTCCCGTGGACGAAGACTTCAAGGAAGGTGGCCTGCAGTTCGAGAACAAGGTGACCGGTGGTAACATCCCCAAGGAATTCATTCCCTCTGTTCAGAAAGGCTTTGAAAACGCCATGAAGAGCGGTGTCCTCGGTGGCTATCCTCTTGACAGCCTCAAGGTTGAACTTCTTGACGGTTCTTTCCACCCCGTGGACTCTGACCAACTTTCCTTCGAAATTGCCGCTTTGCAGGCATACAAGAATGCTTGCTCTCAGGCAGGTCCCGTCCTCATGGAGCCCATCATGAAACTTGAGGTGGTCACTCCCGAAGAAAACATGGGTGACGTGATTGGTGACTTGAACAAGCGTCGCGGACAGGTGGAAGGCATGGAAAGCAGCCGCAGCGGTGCTCGCATCGTGAAGGCTCAGGTTCCCCTCGCCGAAATGTTCGGTTACGTAACCGCTCTCCGTACCATCACCTCCGGTCGTGCCACCAGTTCCATGCAGTATGACCACCACGCTCCCGTTTCCTCCAGCATCGCTCGTGCCGTGCTCGAAGAAGTCAAGGGTCGCGTAGATCTCATCAAATAAGCAACTATTTTAATCTGCTTCGGCGCGTCGGGAATAACGAATGACTCTTATTCCCGATGGCGCAAAGCAAATACAACAAACACACAAATGAGTCAAAAAATTCGTATCAAACTGAAAAGTTACGACCACACTCTCGTAGAGAAATCTGCCGAGAAGATTGTGAAAAACGTTCGTGCCACAGGTGCTCAGGTGAGCGGACCCATTCCTCTCCCCACCCGCAAGCGCATCATCACCGTGAACCGTTCCACCTTCGTTAACAAGAAGAGCCGCGAACAGTTCCAGATTTCTTCTTACAAGCGTCTCATCGACATCTACAGTTCTACCTCCAAAACCGTAGATGCTTTGATGAAACTTGAATTGCCCTGCGGCGTAGAAGTAGAAATCAAGGTGTAGTTTCTCCTTCTGGCATATCGAAAAAATAGTGTAAAACTCCCTGCAGTCTTTGCGGGGAGTTTTTCTATATATGACCTATAGAAAAAGACGCTTCCTTTTTCTGAATTGACCAATGACTGTTACATATTTCCTCACGTAGAATTATTCTGACAATCATCTTCTTTTTCTTCTATTGTAAGTCCGTAAACTTGCAGCGGTTAACCACAGAGATATATTCAATTTTGCGAACCTATCAAAAGAAGAATATGAAAAAAATTACGTTACTACTTACTTTATGTTTTGCTTTCTCTCAAATAGCACAAGCCTATAAGGAAGTAAAACTGACATTCAACAGAACAGGAGCGGCAGTTTCTACCGTGACCGTAAACGTCGCAGACGAAAGCGGTAGTTCCATCAGCGGAGTTTCAGCCACGTTGGTTTCGGTGAAAAAGAAAGATGGAAGCGCTCTAAATCTCATGATCTCCGGCGGCGCCATCTCCTCTTCCGTCTTGGCACCCGCTGATTACGGCAATGGTTTGAACGATTCCATGGAGTTCCTTTTCCAAATCACAGGGCTTGGTACAGACTTTCTTCTGAATAAAGTCAAGATGGACGTACAAGCAGTGTCGGGTAACGGCGGCATTCAATCTGCGAGTGTACAACGCAATTTCACTTTTTCTGTGAAGACCGGTGCTACAGCCGAAACGCTCACAGACTTTGCAAGTGTGAGCGGTGATATCAACAAAAATCCAGAAATCTTTTCCGAATGGACGTTGCTGGGAAAAGGCACAGGCAGTGGTACGCTTTTTGTCAGCGTGAAACTGACAAAGAATGTGGATCTCGGTTGCTATGCCTCCTTGCGTTCCGTGTCGCTTGTCAAGCCCTACAGCGTCAATCTCTCCTCCACAGCCAACGTCAACAACGTCGCCACCTTCAGTGCGAACGAAAGAGTGGAAGTTTCAAACGACGTGTCAGTGTGCACCGTCACCGTCTCCGGCGACAAAGCCACGCTTCATGCCACTTCTTCCAATGCCGTTCCCGCCAATCAAGGCGTCATCTTGAGAAGTTCCACCGCCACTTCTGCCACGCTCTATGCTGTGAACGCGACGGCAGAGCAGACCAACACAGAACTTACAGAATTCACCAATAATCGTTTGCAACCTCAAGTTGAAGCCGGACGCCCGGAAGACGACGGGGAGAACACATTCTACGTCTTCACCAAGGACACCGAGAACAACGCTGTCTTCAAGTTGCTTGATATTTCCGGGTCACACTTTGCTGCCAACAAAGCCTACCTCTCCGTCCCCGCAGGCAGTCGCTCCATCCTTCGTCTCGGGTCGGATGATGTGCAGACCGGCATCTCCTTTGAATCAGTTTCTGAAAACGAGAACCAGCCCGAACTCTACGACCTCTTCGGAAGAAAAGTAGCGAAAGCCGTTCCTGGCAAAATCTACGTGAAAGGCGGTAAGAAATTTCTTGCAAAATAAAAACATAATAAACTAAAGAGATGAACAAGAAAACATACATTGCTCCTCAAGCGGAGTTTATTCAGATTGAGTCGGAAGGCATGCTTGCTGCCAGTAACGAAGTGACCATCAGCAATGACCCCAATGACATGGAATCCGGTAGTAATTCCCTTTCCGACAAGCGAGGTTCTTGGAACAGCGAACTTTGGGCAAACTGATGCCATGTTTCGTACTTCCCTCGGTCTCCACAGTCTCAAGTGGAGTGTGTAGAACGAACCGTTTTTGAGGTTATTCTCACTCAGGTTTTACTCATAATTAGTTTCTTTATTCAGGAGGTGGCATCAACGTGTCACCTCTTTTTTTGCGCTTTGCTTTCCATCAGTCTCTACACTAAACCCTACACACGATTTACATAAGACTTTACCCTAAACTCAACACAGTGATTCAGCACAAGTCTCTAATAAACTCTACACTCTGTTTTCAACATGATTCGGATGGAACGAATGACACAAATTGTCCAGCATTTTATGTGAAAGACTCCAACAATTTTGAGCCATTTTTCAGCGATTCGGCATTAACATTTTTAACCTTCGGGAACACTTTCTGCCTCCCAATTTTGCCTACTCGGCGCATAGTTTTACTTTCCCTTCCTCAAATTTAAATTAGAGGAAGGCAAATTTAAATTAGGGGAAGGCAAATTTTTTCCAGATGCGCTCCCAGATCCCCCGTTTTTAAAGGGAAAGTGACGAAAAAAGGGAGGAGCCGAGGCTCCTCCCATATCTCTGTACAAATATAATACTTTTCATCGCCAAAAGCAAGAAGTGTTAAAACCGAAAAACCGCCTTGGGTGTGGAAAAAATCCGGCAGTATCCTCTTCCGCCATTATATATATAATATTGTGTGGTCGTGAAGTCATGTGGCCCCATTCCGAGTTCGCTCTTTGCTGCTCTTTGCTGCTCTTTGCTGCTTTTTTCTCGTTTTCTGTTTGCTTTTTTCTCGTTTTCTGCTTGCTCCAGTTCGCTTTTCCCGCTTTTAAACCATTAAGAATCAAAAAAAGAGGGCGTTTTATTTGGAGTGAATGAAAAAATGCTTACCTTTGCACTCCGAAAAAGTAGGAAACGTCAGATAACTGCTTTGTTTTGAAGGCTTTTATGCCGCGGTTAGCAATAACCTTCCGACCCTTCCGCTTCTGCGGTTCTGGGCGACGGAGAAGAAAATAAATCTTTTTCAATAATAATATAAGACTGAAATGCCAGGATTATTAGGTAAAAAAATCGGAATGACTTCCGTGTTCAGTGCCGAGGGTAAAAATGTACCATGCACTGTTATCGAAGTAGGTCCTTGCGTCGTGACGCAGATTAAGACTGTCGAGAAAGATGGCTATGCAGCCGTTCAACTTGGTTTCCAAGATGCCAAGGAGAAGAACACCACCGCCCCCATGATGGGACACTTCAAAAAGGCTGGTGTGACTCCCAAGCGTCACTTGGCTGAATTCAAGGGATTTGACCAAGAGTTGAATCTCGGCGACACGCTCACAGTTGAACTGTTCAACGATGCGACTTACGTAGATGTTATTGGCACTTCCAAAGGTAAGGGTTTCCAAGGCGTTGTGAAGCGTCACGGATTCGGTGGTGTCGGTCAAAGCACTCACGGTCAGGATGACCGTCTGCGCAAGCCCGGTTCCATCGGTGCATGTTCTTATCCCGCCAAAGTTTTCAAAGGTCTTCGCATGGCCGGACAAATGGGTAACGAACGTGTCACCACGCAAAACCTGAAAGTGTTAAAGGTAATTCCTGAACACAATCTCCTTCTCATCAAGGGTTCTGTGGCAGGATGCAAAGGTTCAATCTTGATAATTGAGAAGTAAGCAATGGAAGTTAGTGTATTCAATATTAAAGGAGAAGACACCGGACGTAAGGTTACGCTTGCTGACAGTGTATTTGGCATTGAGCCGAACGATCATGTGATTTATCTTGACGTGAAGCGTTATCTCGCTGCACAGCGTCAGGGAACTGCAAAGTCAAAAGAAAGAAGCGAACTGAGCGGCTCTACTCGCAAACTCGGTCGTCAGAAAGGTGGCGGCGGCGCTCGTCGTGGTGACATCAACTCTCCCGTGTTGGTGGGTGGTGCTCGCGTGTTTGGTCCCAAACCCCGCAACTACAGCATCAAACTGAACAAGAAAGTGAAAGCTCTCGCTCGTCGCAGCGCTCTCAGCTATAAAGTTCAAGACAATGCACTCGTGGTGGTTGAAGACTTTACTTTCGACGCTCCCAAGACCAAATCTTTCTTGGAAATCGTGAATAATTTCAAGGCAGGCGACAAAAAATTCCTTATGGTTTTGCCGGGTGCAGACAAAAATGTATATTTGTCAGCTCGCAATTTGCCCAAAGCAAAAGTTGCCATCGCCTCTGACCTCCACACCTACGGCATCCTTGACGCCGGTCTCGTGGTTGTCACTGAAAATGCACTCTCTCAGATAGAGTCAGTCTTAACGAAGTAATTTAGAAGTTTAGTAGAATTATGGCATACATCATCAAACCCATCGTCACCGAGAAGATGACAGGGATTACCGAAAAACTGAATCAGTTCGGATTCATCGTACGTCCTGAGGCTAACAAACTTCAGATTAAAAATGAAGTTGAGGCTTTGTATAACGTGAACGTTGTCAGCGTGAACACCATGAAATACGCCGGCAAAAACAAGTCTCGTTACACCCGCTCAGGTCTTGTGAAAGGTCGCACCAACGCCTTCAAGAAAGCAATCGTCACTTTGAAAGAAGGTGAAACTATCGATTTTTATAGCAATATCTAAATAAATGGCAGTACGTAAATTTAAGCCCACTACACCGGGGCAGAGACACAAGATTATTGGTACGTTCGAAGAGATTACTGCATCCGTACCAGAAAAATCTCTCGTTTGCGGTAAACTTTCCACCGGCGGTCGCAACAACACCGGTAAGATGACCATGCGCTATCTCGGCGGCGGTCACAAAAGAAAGTATCGTTTCATCGACTTCAAAAGAGAGAAAGACGGTGTACCCGCTGTTGTGAAAACCATCGAATACGACCCGAACCGCTCGGCTCGCATCGCATTGCTTTTCTATGCAGACGGTGAAAAACGTTACATTATTGCTCCTAACGGTTTGAAGGTTGGCGACCAGCTCATGTCCGGCGCCGAAGCAGCGCCCGAAGTCGGAAACGCACTTCCCCTTCAAAACATTCCCGTTGGTACTGTGATTCACAACATCGAACTTCGTCCCGGTCAGGGCGCGGTGTTGGTTCGCTCAGCAGGAAACTTCGCACAGCTCACCTCTCGTGAAGGCAAATACTGTGTCATCAAGCTTCCTTCAGGAGAAACTCGTCAAATTCTCAGCGCTTGCAAGGCTACAGTCGGCAGCGTCGGTAACTCCGACCACGCCCTCGAAAGTTCCGGTAAAGCCGGACGCTCTCGCTGGCTCGGTCGCCGTCCTCACAACCGTGGTGTTGTTATGAACCCTGTTGATCACCCGATGGGTGGTGGTGAAGGACGTCAAAGCGGTGGACACCCCCGTTCACGTACCGGCTTGTATGCTAAGGGTCTCAAGACACGTGCACCTAAGAAGCAGTCAAGCAAGTACATAATTGAAAGACGTAAAAAGTAATAAGCACTTAATCTAAGTAGAATTTATGAGTCGTTCTCTTAAAAAAGGTCCTTATATCGCAGTCTCTCTTGAAAAGAAGATTCTTGCCATGAACGAAAGCGGCAAGAAAAATGTGGTTAAAACATGGGCCAGAGCTTCAATGATATCTCCCGACTTCGTCGGACATACTGTTGCAGTTCACAACGGAAACAAATTCATTCCTGTTTATGTCACCGAAAACATGGTCGGACACAAGTTGGGTGAGTTCGCACCCACACGTAAGTTTGGTGGCCATGCCGGTAACAAAAAGAAATAAACAGGTATAACCCAAAAGAAATAAACAAACAAAAATAATGGGAGCAAGAAAAAGATTAGCGGCTGAAAAAAGAAAAGAAGCCCTGAAAACCCAATATTTTGCAAAGTTGCAAAATGTACCTTCTTCCCCACGTAAAATGCGCTATGTAGTGGACATGGTCAGAGGCATGGAAGTCAACCGTGCGCTCGGAACCTTGAGATTCTCCAAAAAAGCCGCCTCCGTGCAGGTTGAGAAACTCCTCCGTTCCGCTATCGCAAACTGGGAACAGAAGAATGACCGTAAGGCTGAAGATGGCGAATTGTTCATCACTAAAATCTTTGTGGACGAAGGCGTTACACTCAAAAGAATGCGTCCTGCACCCCAAGGACGTGGATACAGAATTCGCAAACGTTCAAACCATGTGACTATTTTCGTGGGTACTAAAACAAATGATTAATTCGGTATGGGACAAAAAGTAAATCCAATCAGTAATCGTCTTGGCATCATCCGCGGATGGGACTCCAACTGGTACGGAGGTCGTAGCTTTGGAGAAAATATCCTTGAAGATAGCAAAATTCGTAAATATCTTGATGCCCGTCTGGCAAAAGCCAGTGTTTCTCGTATCGTCATCGAACGTACTCCGAAACTCATCACCATCACAGTTTGCACCTCTCGCCCCGGCATCATCATCGGTAAAGGCGGTCAAGAAGTAGACAAACTCAAAGAAGAACTCAAGAAAATCACCGACAAGGACGTACAGATTAATATCTTCGAAATCAAAAAGCCCGACCTTGATGCTTCTATCGTTGGTAAAAGCATCGCTCGCCAAGTAGAGGGCAAAATCGCCTACCGTCGCGCAATCAAAATGGCTATCGCAAATGCCATGCGCATGGGAGCAGAAGGTATCAAAGTGCAGATCTGCGGTCGTTTGAACGGAGCTGAAATGGCACGCAAAGAGATGTTCAAAGAAGGAAGAACCCCTCTCCACACTCTCCGTGCTGACATTGACTACTGTCAGTGTGAAGCTTTGACAAAAGTAGGTATCCTCGGTATCAAAGTCTGGATCTGCCGCGGCGAAGTTTATGGCAAACGCGACCTGGCACCCAACTTTACACAAGAAAAGGATGCACGCGGAGGATTCGGCAACAACGGCCGCAAATTCCGCAACAAGAGAAACAGTAACCGCTAAAACGTTTCATTCAGAGTATTATGTTACAACCTAAAAGAACAAAATACAGAAGACCGCAAAAAGGTCGCTGCAAAGGCAACGCACAGCGAGGAAACCAGTTGGCTTTCGGAAGCTTCGGCATCAAAAGCCTTGACACACACTGGCTCACTGGACGTCAGATTGAAGCAGCTCGTGTCGCTATGACACGCTACATGCAGCGTGAAGGACAGAGCTGGATTCGCATCTTCCCCGACAAACCCATCACAAAGAAGCCTGCTGACGTGCGTATGGGTAAAGGTAAAGGTGATCCTGTAGGATATGTTTTCCCCATCACACCGGGACGTATTATCTTTGAAATTGAGGGTGTTTCTTTTGAAATTGCCAAAGAGGCTCTTCGCCTGGCAGCACAAAAACTCCCCGTTACCACAAAATTCGTTGTTAGACACGACTACGACAAAAACGCCTAAGCATGAAAATTTCAGAAATCCGTCAGATTCCTGCAGCCGAACTCTCCGAGCGTATTAACGACGAGGTTGCAAAGTACAATCAAATGCTGCTCAACCACAGCATTTCTCCTCTGGAAAATCCTGCACAGATTAAGGAAGCGCGTCGTACGATTGCTAAAATGAAGACTGTGCTGAGAGAAATCGAACTTCAAAAATAATAATGGTCCAGATGGAAGCTAGAAATTTAAGAAAAACAAGACAGGGTGTCGTTATTAGCAATAAGATGGATAAGACCATTGTTGTTGCTGCTAAGTTCAAAGAGAAACACCCCATTTACGGTAAGTTTGTCTCCAAAACTAAAAAGTATCACGTTCACGATGAAAAGAACGACTGCCAAGTCGGTGATACCGTGCTCATCATGGAAACTCGTCCCTTGAGCAAAACAAAGCGTTGGAGAGTTGTACAAATTGTAGAAAGAGCTAAGTAATTATGATACAGACAGAGTCAAGATTAACTGTAACGGACAACAGCGGTGCTCGCGAAGCACTCTGCATCCGTGTGCTCGGCGGAACAAGAAGACGCTATGCCTCTGTGGGTGACGTGATTGTCGTGACCGTCAAGAACGTAATCCCCTCCAGCGATATCAAAAAAGGAACCGTTTCCAAGGCGCTGATTGTTCGCACCAAAAAAGAAATTCGTCGCGCAGATGGTTCCTACATCCGCTTCGATGATAATGCTTGTGTTTTGTTGAACAACGCCGGTGAATTGAGGGGAAGTCGTATCTTCGGACCGGTTGCCCGCGAACTCCGTGCTGTAAACATGAAGGTTGTGTCTTTGGCACCCGAGGTACTTTAAACAAGATTCATAAGTAATGAGCAAGTTACATATCAAAAAAGGTGACACGGTCATTGTAAATGCCGGTGACAACAAAGGACAAACCGGAAAGGTCGTAAAGGTCCTGGTAAGCAAGAACCGTGCAGTTGTGGAAGGTGTCAACATGGTTTCTAAAAGCCAAAAACCCAGTGCAAAAAATCCGCAAGGAGGCATCGTGAAGGTAGAAGCACCCATCCACATCTCAAATTTAAATGTTGTAGATCCCAAAACAGGCAAAGCAACCAGAATCGGACGTCGTCTCAACGAAAACGGTAAGTTGGTTCGCTATGCAAAAAAATCAGGTGAGGAGATTAAGTAATGAGTAATACTGCACAACTTAAGAAAGAATATAAGGAGCGTATTGCTCCTGCCTTGAAGAAACAGTTCAACTATACTTCTTCAATGCAGATTCCCGTCCTGAAGAAAATTGTGATTAACCAGGGCTTGGGTATGGCTACTGCTGACAAGAAAATCATTGAGGTCGCAATCAATGAACTGACTGCCATCACAGGTCAGAAAGCTGTGGCTACTGTGTCTCGCAAGGACGTTTCTAACTTCAAACTTCGTAAGAAAATGCCCATCGGCGTCATGGTAACTCTTCGCCGTGAACGCATGTATGAGTTCCTTGAAAGACTCATCCGCGTGGCATTGCCCCGTATTCGTGACTTCAAGGGTATTCAGACTCGTCTCGACGGTCGTGGCAACTACACCCTCGGTATTCAGGAGCAAATCATCTTCCCTGAAATCAATATTGATGCCATTGACAGAATCCTGGGTATGAACATCACCTTCGTGACTTCTGCACCCACTGACGAAGAAGGTTACGCTTTGCTGAAAGAATTTGGTCTCCCTTTCAAAAACGATAAAAACTAATTCGAAACTATGGCAAAAGAATCAATGAAAGCCCGTGAGGTGAAGCGTGCCAAACTCGTCGCAAAGTATGCAGCGAAACGTGCAGCCCTCAAGGAAATTGTCAATAAGTCGAATGATCCGGTTGAAGCTTACGAGGCTGCTCGCAAACTTCAGAAGATCCCTCGCAATGCTAACCCCATCCGTTTGCACAACCGTTGCAAACTCACCGGTCGCCCCAAGGGATATATCCGACTCTTCGGCTTGTCTCGTATCCAATTCCGTGAGATGGCATCCAGCGGTCTCATCCCCGGCGTAAAGAAAGCAAGTTGGTAACTTTATTATTTAATATTGTCGGGGTAGCCCCGATTAATTAAACAAATCATGACAGATCCTATAGCTGATTTCCTGACGCGTTTGCGTAATGCAATCAAGGCTAACCACCGAGTGGTGGAAGTGCCCGCGTCAAACCTGAAAAAGGACATCACCAAGATCCTTTTTGACCAAGGCTATATCCTCAACTACAAATTCATTGAGGATGGCCCTCAAGGCACCATCAAAATCGCCTTGAAGTATGATGCAAAATCCAAAACAAGTGCCATTAAGTCTCTGACTCGCGTGTCACGCCCCGGTATGCGTAAATATACTGGTTACAGAGAAATGCCGCGTGTAATTAATGGTTTGGGTATTGCCATCATCTCCACCTCCAAAGGTGTGATGACAAATAAAGCCGCTGCAGATTTGAAAATCGGCGGTGAAGTTCTTTGTTACGTATATTAATCAAGGAGAAACATAATGTCTAGAATAGGTAAATTGCCGATTAACATTCCTGCTGGTGTCACTGTCACCATGAAGGATAATGTAGTGTCCGTAAAAGGACCGAAGGGTGAGCTCAGTCAGTTTGTTGATCCTTCCATCATCGTCACAATCGATAATAATACGATTACTTTCAGCATCGATGAAAACAACGACACTGTAGAAACAAAGCAAAAGCAGGCCTTCCACGGTCTCTATCGTGCTTTGGTGAACAACATGGTCGTTGGTGTCAGCGAAGGTTATAAGAAAGAAATGGAACTGGTCGGTGTGGGTTATCGTGTGTCCAACCAGGGCAACTTGGTAGAGTTCTCTCTGGGCTACACTCACAGCATCTTCCTCCAGTTGCCTCCCGAAATCAAGGTTGAGACCAAGTCTGAAAGAAACAAGAATCCTTACATTTGTTTGGAATCTGCCGACAAGCAACTTCTTGGTCTTGTTTGTGCAAAGATTCGTTCTTTCCGCAAGCCTGAACCTTATAAGGGCAAGGGTATTCTTTATCTGGGCGAACAGATTCGTCGTAAGTCTGGTAAGTCCGCCGGTGCCAAGTAATTAAATTCATTCAGATTATGACAACAAAGAAAGAACAAAGACGCGTAAAAATCAAATATCGCGTTCGCAATAAGATTTCTGGAACAGCAGCACGTCCCCGTCTGTCTGTCTTCAGAAGCAACAAGCAGATCTACGTTCAAATTATTAACGATGAAAACTCATCTACCCTCGTGTCAGCTTCTTCTTTAGGCATGGAAGCCATGCCCAAGAAAGAGCAAGCTGCTAAGGTGGGTGAAGCAGTCGCACAGAAAGCCATTGCAGCAGGTATTACTGAAGTAGTTTTTGACCGTAACGGATATCTTTATCACGGACGTGTCAAGGAAGTTGCAGAAGGTGCCCGTAAAGGTGGACTTAAATTCTAAAGATTATGGCAAACAGAATAAACGTTAACGCAGAAGAATTAAAAGATAGACTGGTTGCTATCAATCGTGTAGTTAAGGTAACCAAGGGCGGTCGCACGTTTACTTTCGCTGCAATTGTAGTTGTGGGTGACGGAAAGGGCGTTATTGGTTACGGTCTTGGCAAAGCCGGTGAAGTCACCGCTGCTATTGCCAAAGGCGTAGAAGCAGCCAAAAAGAACCTTGTGAAAGTTCCTGTCATCAAAGGAACCGTGCCTCACGAGCAAGCAGCTCGTTTCGGTGGTGCAGAAGTCCTCATCCTTCCTGCCTCCGAAGGTACCGGAGTTGTTGCAGGCGGCGCCATGCGTGCCGTTCTTGAAAGTGTCGGTGTGAAAGACGTTTTGGCTAAGTCCAAAGGCTCCTCCAACCCTCACAATCTTGTTAAAGCAACAATCTTGGCTTTGAGTGAAATGCGCGATGCACGTACGGTTGCTCAACAACGTGGTGTATCTTTGGAAAAAGTATTCAGAGGATAAAAACTATGGCAACGATTAAAATTCAGCAAGTAAAGAGCCGTATCGGTGCTCCCAAAGACCAAAAGAGTACGCTTGATTCTCTTGGACTGCGAAAGATGAATCGAATCGTCGAAAAAGAAGACACTCCCGCCATCCGAGGAATGATTCGCAAGGTTCATCACTTAGTAAAGGTCATTGAATAATTTGAATTATAGAAGCTTTATGAAATTACATACTTTAAAAGCTGCTGAGGGTTCAACCCACTCTCGCAAACGCATCGGTCGCGGTCCGGGTTCCGGTATGGGAGGAACTTCTACCCGTGGTCACAAAGGTGCGAAGCAGCGTTCCGGTTATAGCAAGAAAATTGGTTTTGAAGGAGGTCAGATGCCTTTGCAACGTCGTGTTCCCAAGTTTGGTTTCAAAAACATCAACCGCGTGGAATACAAAGCCATCAATCTTGGTCTGTTGCAAGCCTTGGCTGAGGCAAAGAACCTTGAGAAGATTGGAGTAGCCGAATTGGTTGCTGCTGGCTTCATCTCTTCAAAGCAGCTTGTGAAAATTCTCGGTAATGGAGAATTGAAAGCAAAACTTGCTGTGGAAGCTCATGCTTTCTCAAAGTCTGCCGAAGCAGCAATCACTGCCGCAGGCGGTTCTGTCACCAAACTCTAAATCCAATTTATTTCGATGAAAAAAATAATCGAGACCATCAAGAACATTTGGAGAATTGAGGACCTGCGCGTGCGCATCCTCATCACGATTCTCTTCGTGGCGATTTATCGCTTCGGTTCATTTATTGTACTTCCTGGCATTGATCCCAGCCGCTTGGCAAAGTTGCAGGAGCAAACCAGCGAAGGCTTGATGTCCTTGTTGAATATGTTCTCGGGTGGTGCATTCTCTAACGCGTCTATCTTTGCGTTAGGTATTATGCCCTACATTTCTGCATCGATTGTCATTCAGCTTCTTGCCATTGCGGTGCCTTACTTCCAAAAAATGCAGCGCGAGGGCGAGAGTGGTAGAAGAAAAATCAACCAGTACACTCGTTGGCTGACCATCGCCATCTTGATTTTCCAAGCTCCCACCTATCTCATCAACCTCAAGGCTCAAACCGCAGGTTCTGGTGCGTTTATGGTAGGAGACGGCTTTTGGTTCATGCTTTCTTCCACCCTTATTCTTGCTGCAGGAAGTATGTTCATTCTCTGGTTGGGTGAACGAATCACAGACAAAGGCATTGGAAACGGCGTGTCCTTAATCATTATGATTGGTATCATCGCACGTATGCCTGCTGCCTTTGGTCAAGAATTTGTTACTGCATTAAGTGGTGCCGAAGGTGGTGGTCTCATCAAGTTCCTTTTTGAGATTATTGCTCTGCTCTTTGTAATGGGGCTTGCAATCACCTTGGTCAAAGCCACTCGTAAAGTTCCGGTTCAGTATGCTAAACGTGTTGAAGGTAACCGTGCAATAGGTGGTGCTCGTCAATACATTCCTGTGAAACTTTTCGCAGCGAATGTGATGCCTATCATCTTTGCACAAGCAATCATGTTCATCCCTTTGACGCTTGCACAGGCTGCAACTAAAGACGGAGGAAGCTGGTTCCTCAATCAGTTCCTTGATCATACGAGTGTGCTTTACAATCTCGTGTTTGTGTTCCTCATCATTGCATTTACATATTTCTACACTGCCATCACTCTGAACCCTGTTCAAATGGCAGAGGATATGAAGCGTAACAATGGTTTCATTCCCGGTGTTAAACCCGGAAAACCCACTGCCGACTATTTGGATACAGTGATGAGTCACATCACTTTTCCCGGTTCTCTCTTCATCGCTTTAATTGCAATCATGCCTGCTTTCGCCGGCGTGTTGGGAGTGAAGCAGGAGTTTGCACAGTTCTTCGGGGGAACCTCCCTGTTGATTCTTGTGGGTGTGGTTTTGGACACATTGCAGCAGATTGAAAGTCATTTGTTAGTTCGCCACTACGACGGTCTGTTGAATTCAGGTCACGTTCGTCAGCGTTCAAACAAGATGGCAGCCTATTAAAGTTTGAAGGTCTGAATGATTTATCTTAAAACAGACGATGAGATAGAGTTGCTGCGTAAAGCCAATTTGTTGGTGAGCGCGACACTCTGTGAGATAGCAAAAATTGTTGAGCCGGGTGTCACAACCCGCCAGTTGGACACCTTGGCTGAACAATTCATCCGTGACCATGGAGCGGTTCCCACTTTCAAAGGTTTCCCTAATCCCTACGGAGATCCTTTTCCCGCTTCCATCTGTACTTCGGTCAATGAAGTCGTGGTGCATGGCATTCCGGACGATACTCCTTTGAAAGACGGTGATATTGTTTCGGTTGATTGCGGCACATTTATTGATGGCTTCTGTGGCGACTCTTGCTACACATTTTGTGTGGGAGAAGTCAAGCAAGAAGTTCTTGATTTACTTGCTGCGACAAAACAGTCTCTCTATCTGGGCATTGAGCAAGCGATTGCCGGTCATCGTTTAGGCGACATTGGCTATGCTGTTCAAACTCATTGCGAGAAGTTGGGCTACGGAGTGGTTCGAGAGTTTGTCGGTCATGGCATCGGTCATGAAATGCACGAAGACCCTCAGGTTCCCAACTATGGTAAACAAGGCACCGGCAAGCAGTTGAAAAACGGTCTTTGCATAGCGATTGAACCCATGATAACCTTAGGAAGTCATGAATTGCTTATGTTGCCTGACCATTGGGGAGTCGTGACACGTGACGGCAGTCCTGCCGCACACTTTGAGCACACCATTGCAATCCACCATGGAAAGGCAGATATCCTCTCATCGTTTGAAGAAATCGAGAAAATAGAAAGACAAAAGAATTAATATGGCAAAAGAAGCTGCTATTGAACAAGACGGAACCATCGTTGAGTCTTTGAGCAATGCGATGTTTCGTGTGGAATTAGAGAATGGTCATGAGATTACGGCTCATATCTCGGGTAAGATGCGAATGCACTACATCAGGATTCTTCCCGGTGACAAGGTAAAGGTTGCTATGAGTCCGTATGATCTTTCCAAAGGAAGAATAGTCTTTAGATACAAATAAGCATCAAATATATGAAAACAAGAGCATCACTTAAGAAACGGTCAGCCGATTGCAAAATCGTTCGTCGCAAGGGCCGTCTGTATGTAATCAACAAGAAGAACCCTAAGTTCAAAACTCGTCAGGGTTAATCTCCGGTTCAGCAATAATATCAAAATTAAAATATGGCAATAAGAATTGTTGGTGTAGACCTTCCTCAAAACAAGAGAGGTGAGATCGCCTTGACCTACATTTTCGGTATAGGTCGCAGTAGCTCGGCTAAGATTTTAGATAAGGCCGGCATTGACAGAGATATCAAAGTAAAGGATTGGACAGATGATCAGGCCGCCAAGATCCGTGAGATTATCGGCGCAGAGTTCAAGGTGGAAGGTGATCTTCGTTCTGAAATCCAGTTGAACATCAAGCGTCTGATGGATATCGGTTGTTATCGTGGTGTGCGTCACCGTAACGGTCTTCCCGTTCGCGGACAAAGCACGAAGAACAATGCCCGTACTCGCAAGGGTCGCAAAAAGACTGTTGCAAACAAGAAGAAAGCTACGAAGTAATAAGTGAGAATTAATCAATATGGCAAAGAAAACAGTTGCAGCAAAGAAAAGAAATGTGAAGGTTGACGCTATGGGTCAGCTCCATGTTCACAGTTCTTTTAACAATATCATTGTATCTCTTGCTAACAGTGAAGGTCAGATCATCTCTTGGTCTTCCGCAGGTAAGATGGGTTTCCGTGGTTCCAAGAAGAACACGCCCTACGCAGCACAGATGGCTGCTCAGGATTGTGCAAAGGTGGCTTACGACCTTGGTCTCCGCAAGGTGAAAGCCTACGTCAAAGGTCCCGGTAATGGACGCGAGTCCGCCATTCGCGCCATCCACGGTGCAGGAATCGCAGTTACAGAGATTATCGACGTAACTCCGTTGCCTCACAACGGTTGCCGTCCTCCGAAGAGAAGAAGAGTATAATCAACCTCAGTTCACGTTTAAAAAGATTTTCATAGAAAATGGCAAGATATATTGGTCCTAAGTCTCGCATTGCCCGTAGATTCGGCGAGGCTATTTTCGGTGCAGACAAGGTTTTGTCCAAGCGTAACTACCCTCCCGGTCAGCATGGCAATTCTCGTCGTCGCAAAACTTCTGAGTACGGCATCATGCTTGCAGAAAAGCAGAAGGCAAAGTACACTTACGGTGTTCTTGAGAAGCAATTCCGCAACATGTTTGAAAAGGCTGCCTCTGCCAGCGGCATTACCGGTGAGGTTCTCCTCCAGAGCCTTGAGTGCCGTCTTGACAACGTTGTCTTCCGTCTCGGAATCGCGCCCACTCGTGCCGCTGCTCGTCAGTTGGTGAACCACAAGCACATTGTGGTGGATGGTAAGGTTGTCAGCATTGCATCCTACAGTGTAAAGCCCGGTCAGATTGTTGGTGTTCGTGAGAAATCCAAATCTCTCGAAGTGATTGCTGACTCTTTGGCTGGTTTCAACCACAGCAAATATCCCTGGATTGAATGGGACGACAATTTGAAGTGCGGCAAGTTCCTTCACAAGCCCGAGCGTGCTGACATTCCTGAAAACATCAAGGAACAGCTGATTGTCGAGTTGTACTCTAAAAACTAATTAAAAAATCCCTTCTTTTCATGGCGATATTAGCATTTCAAAAACCTGACAAAGTAATTATGCTTGAGGCTACTCCTCAGTACGGAAAGTTTGAATTCCGTCCTTTGGAGCCCGGCTTCGGTACGACTGTCGGAAATGCGTTGCGTCGAATCCTGCTTTCCTCTTTGGAAGGTTATGCCATCAATACCATCAAGATTGAAGGTGTTGAGCATGAGTTCGCTTCCATCCCCGGGGTAAGAGAAGACGTGACCAACATCATTCTTAACTTGAAGCAAGTTCGTTTCAAGCAGGTAGTAGAAGAATACGAAACCGAGAAGGCTACTATCACCATCTCTAACTCTACCGAGTTCAAAGCTGGCGATATCAATAAGTACCTCACTGGATTTGAAGTGTTAAATCCTGAATTAGTGATTTGTCACTTAGATTCAAAAGCCACGATTCAGATTGCAATCTCCATCAACAAGGGAAGAGGTTATGTTCCCGCAGAGGAAAACCGAATCTTTTGTCAAGACATCAATGAGATTGCCATCGACTCTATTTACACTCCCATCCGTAATGTGAAATACGTAGTTGAGCCCTTCCGCGTTGAGCAGAAGACGGACTACGACAAGCTTGTGCTTGAGATTTCCACGGACGGTTCCATTCACCCGAAGGACGCGCTGAAAGAAGCAGCCAAGATTCTCATCTACCACTTCATGCTTTTCTCCGATGAAAAAATCACCATTGAAGACCAAGCAGACGTGGACAATGAAGAGTTTGACGAGGAAGTTCTTCGCATGCGTCAGCTTCTCAAGACAAAACTGGTTGACCTTGACTTGAGCGTGCGTGCGTTGAATTGCTTGAAGGCGGCTGATGTCGAAACTCTTGGAGAACTTGTTCAGTTCAACAAGAACGACCTCTTGAAGTTCCGCAACTTCGGTAAGAAATCGCTCACCGAGCTTGATGATTTGCTGGAGAGTCTGAATCTTTCGTTTGGAACCGACATTTCTAAGTATAAATTAGATAAAGATTAAAATCTAAAATGAGACATAACAAGAAATTCAATCATTTGAGCCGTACTGCTTCTCACAGAAAGGCAATGCTCTCCAACATGGCCAATTCTTTGATCAAGCACAAAAGAATCACTACGACTCTTGCAAAGGCAAAAGCTCTCAAGAAGTATGTAGAGCCCCTGATCACCAAGTCTAAAGAAGACACCATGAACTCTCGTCGTGTCGTCTTCAGCTATCTTCAGGACAAGTACACTGTCACTGAGCTTTTCCGTGAAATTCGCGAAAAGATTCTTGATCGTCCCGGTGGTTACACCCGCATCATCAAGACCGGTTTCCGTCCTAGCGACGGTGCTGAAATGTGTTTCATCGAACTCGTTGATTACGATGAAAACATGGCGAAGACCAAGAAGAAGTCCACTCGCACTCGCCGTAGCAGAAAATCTTCTGCTGCAGCTGAAGCTGCTCCCGCTGCTGAAGAAGCAGTAGAAACTGCTGAAGAAGTGGCTGCAACTGAAGCACCCACAGAAGAAGCTAAGGCTGAGTAAAAACATATTCTTGCTTTTTGCAAGGTAGTATTCACTTTTAAAGCATGAACAGGTTTCTTGAAAACTTGTTCATGCTTTTTTTCTACTTATTTCGGTTGGCTATATGGAATGCGCATAATTTCGTAACTTTGCAGCGTTGAATCTTTTGAAAGCAGTGTTTTTTCTTCGGACTTTCACTTCTTTGGAGTTCATCTTTCTTCAAGGTCGTTTTCATCGTAGGTTCATCAATCTTCAGAAATATTCTTTTCTCTGGAAAAACATTTACTATGAATCCAACTTCCCAATACGAGTTTACCATTGTCGTACCAGTGTATAATGAAGAGGACAATGTGGAGCGACTTGAAAAAGAGTTGTCCGCTTTTCTTCCCACGTCTTTGAAGAGAGCCTGTGTGCTGTTCGTGAACGACGGCAGTCGTGACCGCAGTTTGGACTTGCTTCGTGAGGTATGTAAAAGACACAGTGATTTCTTCTACGTGTCACTTGCGCAGAACAGCGGGCTGAGTGCTGCCATGAAGGCAGGCATTGACACTGCTCAGTCGCCTTTGGTGGGTTACATTGACGCAGATCTTCAAACCTCCCCGGAAGATTTCAACCTCCTGTTGCCTTATGCTGCCGACTATGAACTTGTCATGGGCATTCGTGCCAACCGAAAAGACTCCTTCTTCAAGAATCTTCAGTCCAAGATTGCCAACGGCTTTCGCCGTTCCATGACCGGAGACACCGCAAAGGACACGGGGTGCCCGTTGAAGGTCATGCACACCGATGTGGCGCGCCGTCTTCCTTTCTTTACCGGTATGCACCGTTTTCTGCCCGCTCTCATGTTGTTGGAGAAAGGTCGTATGATGCAGATTCCCGTACGCCATTTTCCTCGAATGGCAGGTGTTTCAAAATATCATCTTTGGAATCGTTTGGTCTCTCCCTTCATGGACTGCTTTGCATATCGTTGGATGAAGAAGCGCTACATCCGCTATCAAGTCGGCGAGCACAACTTTGCAGAAACAGAAGTTTGACACGCCTGATTCCGTAGCATCATCGTTATGAGTTCCATCTACGTCTATGCCATTGGCTTTGTCGCGCAGTTGTTCTTTTCCGCTCGCATTCTGATTCAGTGGATTATGTCAGAGCGTGCGCGTCACGTGCTTTCTCCCACCTTGTTCTGGGTGTTTTCCCTGCTGGGTTCCTATTTGCTTTGCCTCTACGGTTGGCTTCGCACTGACTTCAGCATTGTGTTGGGTCAGTTTGTTTCCTATTATATTTATATGTGGAACCTGCGTGCCAAGGGAGTTTTGTCTCGTTTGCCATGGTTGGTGACTGCCGTGCTATTGCTCACTCCGGTTGCAGCCATTGCCTGGGTTTCGCAGGATGCCGCCGGTTTCGTGCGTGATTTCCTTTGCAACGAAGAGATTCCTTGGTGGATGGTATGTTGGGGAAGCATTGGTCAGTTGGTTTTCACTTTGCGTTTTGTCTATCAGTTCGTCTATTCTCGTCATCGCGGCGAATCCGTTCTTCCCGCCGGTTTTTGGATTATGAGTCTCACCGGCTCTTTATTGATTGTCAGTTATGGCGTTGCCCGCCTTGACCCCGTTCTCATTTTGGGTCAGAGTTTCGGCTTGGTTGCCTATTCCCGTAATCTTTGGATTGGAACGCGCGAGAAGCGTTCCCAACAACCTTTAGTGAAATGAAACAAGCACTTGTGACCGGAGCCGCCGGTTTCATTGGATTCCACTTGGTTCGTGCCCTCCTTCGTGCAGGCTATGCCGTGGTGGGCATTGACAATCTCAACTCCTACTATTCTCCTGCTCTCAAACTTGCCCGTCTCACCGAGAGTGGCATTGACGCTGACACTTTGGAGAAGGAGGGGAAGGCTTCCTCCGTTAAGGGCGAACCCTATCGTTTCTTGAAACTCGACCTCGCCCATCGCGAAGCCATGGAACGCCTTTTTGAGGAAAACCATTTTGACCTCGTCATCAATCTTGCCGGTCAAGCCGGTGTGCGCTATTCCATTGAGAATCCCTATTCTTACGTTGAAAGCAATGTGCTCGGTTTTCTCAACGTCTTGGAGTGCTGTCGGCACCATCGTCCGGACCATTTGCTCTATGCTTCTTCTTCCAGCGTATATGGTTTACAAGAGACTACTCCCTATCGAGAAGACCAAATGACCGACACTCCCGTCAGTCTCTATGCTGCCACAAAGAAAAGCAACGAATTGATGGCGCACGCCTATTCCAAACTCTACGGCATTCCTGCCACGGGACTTCGTTTCTTCACGGTCTATGGTCCTTGGGGACGTCCCGACATGGCTCCCTTCCTCTTTCTTCGCAACGTCATGGCGGGTCAGCCCATTCGCGTTTTCAATCATGGCAATCTGAGTCGCGACTTCACCTACGTTGATGACATCATTGCCGGCGTCATGTCGCTTCTGAATCATCTTCCTTCCGGCGCCGTTCCTCACAGCGTCTATAACATTGGTCATTCCTCTCCCGTTCGTCTCATGGACTTCATCCACGAGATAGAGCGTGTTGCCGGTCGCCCCGCGGTCATGCAGATGGAGGAGATGCAGCCCGGCGATGTCTATTCCACTTTTGCCGACACGACTCGTCTTCACGACGCAACGGGTTATGCACCTCGTGTGGCTCTTCCCGAAGGCATTTCCCGTTTCTACGAATGGTATGTAGGGTTCTACGGCGAGGGAACAGTTTAGTGCGAATGGGCTTCCTTCAGAATGAAGGGCGTTTTAACCCAAGTTCGACTTCGTTGATGCTTGTGCAAGAAATCCAACTTGCAAGCAAAAAATGTCGGCTTGGGCGAAAGCATACAAAAAATGCCGTTTCCATCGGAGGAAACGGCATTTTTTGTATGCTCTTTAGAGTTGGATTTTCACGCCGGCGTTGAAGCGAGTTCCGTAGTGTTCGCTCTGCATGGTGCGAGAGGTGACGCCCTGATAGTAGCGCAGCGGCTGGTTCAGCAGATTGACGGCTTCGGCATAGACAGTTGTTTTGAAAGATTTGCCGAAGGTGTAGCCGATGTTCAAATCCAGGTAGTTCACCTTGTCGTAGTAGCGGTCGTAGAATGCACTTGAACCCATTTCGTCGATGAAGGCAGAGGCGAAGTTGTAACTTAGACGCGCGTTGAATCCTGCTTTTTCAAAGAAGAGAGAAGCGTTGGCGGTGTGTTCCGGTGAGCCGGGCATGCGCAGTCCGCTTTCATTTTCTCGTCCTTCAAAGTTGAAGTTTTTGACGCGGGAGTAAGTGTAAGTGTAGTTCGCATAGATTCCGAGGCATTTGAGAGCCGGTGCGATGAATCCGAAGTCACGTTGGAATGCCACTTCTACGCCGAGGAGGTTCGCGTTTCCGGAGTTGCGGGGTTGGCAGAAGGTGGTGTAAATGTTGCCGTTCCACTCGTATCCTCTCAGAGTTTGATCGACGATGATGTCGTTCACGCGTTTGAAGAAGATGCCTGCGCTGACGAGACCGACGCTTTTGAAATAGTATTCGGCGTTCAAGTCCAGGTTGTAACTGATGGTCGGTTTCAGTCCGGGGTTTCCGAGTGTGATTTCGTTGTCGTTTCGGTCAATGCTGATGTTCGGTGCGAGTGCGGAGTATTTGGGGCGTGCGATGGTGTTTGTGAAGGCACCTCTCACTTTGAGGTCTTTCTTAGGTTCCCATTTGACGAGGAGTGAGGGAAGGATGTTGATGTAGTTGTCGCTTTCGTAGCCTGTGCGTGAGGTTTTGTCCTCATCGGCGTCATACTGGCTTCCGCTGTAGCGCACATGAGTGTTTTCGAGTCGGAGTCCGACCATAGCGTCCCATTTTTCTCCCAGTTTTTGGTCAAAGCGCAGGTAGGCGGCAGTCACGGTTTCCATGGCTTTATAGTTTGTTGCGAGTTCTTCTGCCACTTGTTCCTTTTCGAAGAGTGTGGGGTCGTTGAGGTTGAGGTGTCCGACGTATTCTTTGCTGACGAAGGAGCCGACCTGGTAGTTGTTGTCGGGCATGTATCCGCTTCTGTTTTGGTTGACGGCAGCGTTCAGACTTGCCTGGTTGAAGGCGTCCTCATCGAGCGGCGTGTATTCATAGAAGTCAATTTCCTTCTCTTTGCTTTTTCTGACGAGTTTTGCTCCGAAGGAGAGTTTGTTTCCGAAGCGTCCGTTTTTGAGCGGGAGTTTGAAATCGACCTTTGCTTTGAGGTCGCGTTCCATAATCTCTTCTTGTTGTTCGGTGAGTTCTTTGAGCGAGAAGTCCTCGTTGAGCGTCATGGTGCTGCCCTCTTGTGGTGTGGCGAGCGGCCATTTCTCGTCGCTGAGGTCAAGGTCGAATTTTTGTTTTTTGAGTTGATAGTCAATGTATCTTTCGTTCGGTCGATTTTCAGATGCTTGGGCGTAGTTGATGCTCCAGTCCATGCCGAGTTTTCCGAAGAGGTGTTCACCGCCGAGCGTGTAGTCCATTGTGCGTTGGCGTTCGAGACGTGCGTTTCGGTTGTCGGGTGTTCCCGCTTTGGTTTGGATGCGCACGGTTGCTTTGTTGTTCACCACGCACTGGTCGTCGTCCATGTTGAAATCTTTGAGCGTCACGCGGTAGCGGTTCTCCCAGTCGTTTCGGTTGTTGAAAATCCCTTTGAAATTGAGGCTGTGGTTTTTGTTGATGATGAAGTCAAGCGCTGCAGAGTAACTTTGTCTTTCGCGGGTGACGTAGTACTGACGCAACTGGTAGTCCGTGATGGTCACTTCTCCCGTGTTGACGTCTTTGTCCCAGACGAATTCCACGTCATCGCTGCCTGCGGGTGAGTTTTGATAGGAAGCGGCGAGCATCAATCCGAGTCGGTTTTTGAAGAATCGCTGTCCGTAGGTGAAGCCCAGGTTCAAGTTCAGTTTTTCGCTCACCTGATTCCATCCGGTTCCGGCAGTCGCGGTGATGAAGCGCTTGTAGGGTGAGTTTTTCGTCACGAGGTTGATGCTACCGCCGATGGCGTCTGCATCCATTTCTGGAGTGACGACTTTGTTCACCTCAACCATTTGAATCATGTCAGCGGGAATGAGGTCGAGTTGCACGTTTCTCGTGTCTCCTTCAGCGGAGGGAACACGGTTTCCGTTGATGGTGACGCTGCTCAGGTCGGCAGATGTTCCGCGCACCTGACCGAAGCGTGCTTCGCCCTGGTCATACTGCACGTTGATGCCGGGAATGCGTTTCAGTGCGTCGCCGATGTTGGAGTCGGGGAACTTTCCGACTTGGTCGGAACTGACCACGTTCGTCAGGTTCAAGTTGTTTTTCTGTGTGTTGATGGCTCTTGCCTGTCCGCTGAAAGTTCCGCGCACCTCAGCCTCTCCCAGTTCCACCGCTTCGCGCAGTGTAAAATCTTGTTCCAGCGTGGCACCGGCTTCAATTTTCAGTTTGATTTCCAAGGGGGCGAGTCCGACGTAGTGCGCCTTGACGGTGTAGGTGCCGGGTTTCAGTCCCTGCATGACGAATCGTCCTGCTTCGTCGCTGACGGCTTTGACGTGGAGGGCGTCAATGGTGAGCAGTGCACCGGGGAGATAGTTTCCGTTTTCATCAATGACGCGTCCTTTCACGTTGCCTCCCTTTTCGGCGGCAGGAGTGGCGGGAGTGGAAGAAGTTGTGGCAACGGTCTTCACCGTTTCTGCCGGAGTGTTTTTTCGGTTGGCGTCACGTTTGTCTGCCAGACCGGACTGCGGTGCGAGAGCACCCGCGGTTAGGAGTGCGGAAAGCACGACCCATGATTTCTTTCTCATAAAATCTATCAACTAAGAGTTAGTTTTTGTTTGTCGCTGCAAAAGTAGAGGGCACGTGTTAAGTTCTTTTTGCAAAAATGTTACGTACTTGTGAACATTCTCCCGCAGCCCGAAATCTTCACACTTTCGTAAAACAAACGAAACCAACGCTTCACATTTCCGTCACACCTTTGCAGTGCAAAAAGTGCGAGGGCATCTGAAGCGTCAACGTGAAAGGTTTGCCACTCCTCTTCCTTGATTGTCTGCCCCTCGGTTTTGATTGCTCGCCACTCTTCCTTGATTGCTTACATCTTATTATATAAGTATATGAAACGCAAGTTTACTTCCATTCTTTTTCTTTTCTCGTTCCTTTTCCTCTCTCTTTCTTCCGCTTCTGCGCAGAACCCTCAGGCGTGGAAGGCACTTGAAGGAACGCTCAATTTCTATGTGTGCAACGACACGGGGCGCAACGGCTACTACGACCAAAAGCCCATCGCAGAACTCATGGGCACGATGGCAGAGACGATTGGTCCCGAATGCGTCTTTGCCGCCGGCGACGTTCACCATTTTGAAGGCGTTGAGAGCACTGCCGACCCGCTTTGGCAGACCAACTACGAACTCATCTATTCTCACCCGGAACTCATGATTCCCTGGTATCCGGTTCTGGGAAATCACGAGTATCGTGGAAACACCCAGGCTGTGCTTGACTATTCCTCCATTTCTCGCCGTTGGCAGATGCCGGCGCGCTACTATTCCAAAGTCTTCAGCAAGAAAAACCTGTCCATTCGTTTCGTCATGATTGACACGACGCCGCTCATTGACCGCTATCGTCAGGACACGCTGACCTATCCCGACGCCGTTCGCCAGAGCCGCGAGGCGCAGTTGGCTTGGCTGGACAAAACGCTTTCCGAGGCAAAAGAGGATTGGGTGGTGGTCATCGGTCATCATCCCGTCTTGGCGGAGACTTCCAAGGACGTTTGCGAGCGCGAGGACATGCAGCGTTTTCTGCTTCCCATCTTTGAGAAGCATCCGAACGTCAGCCTCTACGTTTGCGGTCACATTCACAACTTTCAGCACCTGCGCCGCAGCGGACTTTCCACCGAGTTTGTTGTCAATTCTGCCGGCGCACTGAGTCGCAAGGTGAAGGAGACGGAAGGCACCGTTTTCTGTTCTCCGCTCACCGGCTTTTCTGTGATTTCCGCCACCTCAAACGCTTTGAACCTCTACTTCATTGACAAGGAAGGCAAAGTGATTCACACCGTCAGCCGCAGCAAGTGAGACTCGCTTGGCGCGGGTTTTGAAAAACATGCCGAGAGCGAAGAGAACCACTTGCCCAAACTTTCGGTCAAAAGTGCGGATTCCAAGTGAAGCGGCAGAAAACCTTTTCCACACCCAAGGCGGTTTTTCGGTTTTAACACTTCTTGCTTTTGGCGACGAAAAGTATTATATTTGTAC
>NZ_JADYUH010000069.1 GCF_021531665.1 Prevotellamassilia timonensis | reverse complement strand
CCGTGAATCACCCAGAATAGCCATATAGGTCAGACTGAATTTCAAATATGCCACTTTTTAAAGTGGGCTCAATAAGCAAAATTTCAAAGGTCTGTAGGAGGTAAATGCCAACCCCAAAGGCATTTGCCTCCTACTTTCACATTTACCGCCTGTTTTCACATTTTCGGACCTCTCACGAGGCGGTGTTCCTTGCTGTGAAAAGTTTCTCCAAAAGTCGTTTCTCAGCAACAAAGGATTCCACTCGTGTACCAAGAAAGGCATAGCAGACACGATGCGACTGCGGTGCTGCTCAACACACCTTGAAGGAACGATTTGGGCGTCTTCAAAGCCCAACTTCCCACGGAATAAGGGCGCAATGGCAAAGAAAACGCCGTTTTGTTTCACTCTTCAGCGCGCTTTCACTAATTTTGCTTCGTAAAATCTGAATCAACCTCATGAATCAACCCGAAAACACTTCCGCAAACCTTTCTGCCACACGGAACACAGACGCTCAATGCGAAGCAGTGCTCCAAAGATGTCGTGAACTCTTTGAAAAGAAACTCCACGACTACGGGGCAGCATGGCGAGTGATGAGACCGGAAACCGTGACCGACCAAATCTTGATTAAGGTCGCACGCATTCGCTCCATTCAAACAAAAGGAAAGTCTCTGGTGGACGAGGGAATTGAGGGCGATTTCATCGCCATCGTGAACTATAGCATCATCGCACTCATTCAACTCGAAAAAGGAACGGCGGACCAGGAAGATTCAACCGTGGAAGAGGCGCTCGCTGACTACGACCGACACGCTGCTGAAGCACTGGCTCTGCTGAAACGCAAGAACCATGACTACAACGAGGCGTGGAGAGCCATGCGAGTGAGTTCCATGACGGACCTCATCTTCATGAAAATTCTGAGAACCAAACAAATCGAAGACTTGAAAGGCGACACTCTCGTCAGCGAAGGCGTGGACGCCAACTACATGGACATGCTGAACTACGCCGTCTTCTGCCTCATCCGTCTGGAAGAAGATGAAGCCTGAACTTCTTTGACACTTCCATCCTCTGCCCGGCAGCACCGCCGCGTTGCCCACTGACAAACCACTCTTTGAGTCTCCAAACATGACAGAACGCCCTTCACTCCTCCACCAAACGCTCTCCTTCGCCGCGGGAATCTCACGTCTCGCCGTTGGTCTCGTTTTCCTCTTTAGCGGCTGGGTGAAAGTGGCAGACCCGATGGGGATGGCACTGAAACTTTCTGCCTATGCAGCCGCGGTGGACTGGGATGCGCTCTATCGTCATTCCGACCTGCCGATGCAGGGTGTCGCCATTGCCTTAGGCGTGGGGGAAATGTGGTTGGGACTGGCTCTGATGGCGGGATTCAAACGCCGCAGCGTTTGGAGCGCCACGCTCCTCTTCATGTCCGCGCTGACCTTGCTGACCCTCTGGATTTTCCTCGCCGAACCGGTGGCAGACTGCGGTTGCTTCGGCGATGCTTGGAAACTGACACACGGGGAGACGCTGACCAAGAACCTTGTCATGCTGGCACTCCTCGTTTGGCTCGGACGGAGACTACATCAGCCCCTGACCGTTGCTCTGAGCCGCGAAGCGGGACACCTTTTGCTCTTAGGCTCCATCATTTATGGTACAGCCATGGGACTCTACGCGCTGCACTTTCTGCCTTCGGCGGACTTCACCCCCTATGCCGTGGGCACGGACATTCGTCATGCCTTTCTCCACCCTCAAGAGGAGAATGTCTCGGGTGCTGTGAACTTCTATGCCTACGACCCTGCGGATGGGGCAGACCGAACGGAGGAACTGCTTACTGACACAGGGAGCGTGATGTTGCTGACCATCCCCGACGTAAGCAAAGCGGACGATGGCTGCTGCGACCGCATCAACGACCTCTATGATGCTTGCCGCGACGCGCAGATTCCTTTCTACCTGCTCATCGCGGGCGACGAAGAGGCTGTGACCAAGTGGACAGACCTGACCGGTGCAGCCTATCCCGCCCTCTTTGCCGAAGACACAGAACTCCACGCGATGGTGCGCTCCAACCCGGGACTGCTCATGCTCCGCAACGGAAAAGTGGGCGGCAAATGGAGTTGCAACGACCTGCCGGACACAGAAGGGAAATCAGCCACCGAACTCCGCAAACTGTCAACCTCCCCCACCCGACGAACGAGAAACGCCCTCCTCTTCTTCCTGATTCCTGTCCTGCTCATCATCGCTGCAGACAAACTGAAAGGCAAAAGGAAGGACTTAAAAGAAGAGGCGGTTTGAAACAAAGAGAACACTGTCCACAGCCGGAGACCATAAGTCCAAAAGTGTAGGTCAAAAAGACGGAGACACCAAGACTCCCCTGAAAAGGACAGCAAAGATTTGGAACAAATTTACTTTATTCCTTAACACATAACTCACACTAAAAAAACATGAGAAAGAAAATCGTAGCAGGCAACTGGAAAATGAACCTGAACCTGCAAGAAGGCATTGCTTTGGCAAAAGAACTGAACAGCGCACTGACCGCAGACAAACCTGTTTGCGACGTGGTGATTTGCACTCCCTTCATTCACTTGGCTTCCGTGGCTGCCGAAATTAACCCCAAACTCATCGCTCTCGGCGCTGAAAACTGCGCAGACAAGGTGAAGGGCGCCTACACCGGCGAAGTTTCTGCCGAAATGGTCAAGAGCACCGGTGCCACTCACGTCATCCTCGGTCACAGCGAACGCCGCGCCTACTATGGTGAAACCGCCGAAATCCTCAAGGAGAAGGTGAACCTCGCCCTCGCCAACGGTCTGAAGGTGATTTTCTGCATCGGCGAAGTGCTCGAAGAACGCGAAGCCGGCAAACAGAACGAAGTGGTGAAAGCACAACTCGAAGGCTCTCTCTTCGACCTCACCGCCGAACAGTTCTCTCAGGTCATCCTCGCCTACGAACCCGTTTGGGCAATCGGCACCGGCAAGACTGCCACCGCTGAACAGGCTGAGGAAATGCACGCCTTCATCCGCGAGACCATCGCTGCCAAGTTTGGTGCTGAAGCGGCAGAAGAAGTTTCCATCCTCTACGGCGGAAGTTGCAAACCTTCCAACGCAAAGGAAATCTTCTCCAAGCCCGACGTGGACGGTGGCTTGATTGGCGGCGCTGCCCTCAAGGCTGCCGACTTCAAAGGCATCATCGATGCTTGGAAAGCCTAAACCATAACGCTCACACCGTGCTGTGCCACAGACCTTCCGTGTCTGTCGGCACAGCCCTTTCTTCCCCGAACGTCACCGAGACTCCCCATTCACTCTCTCCTTCATGAAACATCTTCTGACCGCTCTCCTCTGTCTGACGGTTCTCACACTGCAAGCACAAAACCCAAAAACGTCTTACACCTCCCACCTCCGACAAAACATGGCGGGAAAAGGCGTCGTCACCATCAGACAAAGCCAAACCATTGAGAACCTGGTGAACAACGTCGCCACTCCCACTCCGGCAAAGAAGCAGACCACCAAACCTGCTGCCACAGAATCTCACGCCACAGACAAGCACGAGACCAAGGAGCAGACCGAAACGCACAAAACACGTCCCCACACGACAACGGGTAACAAACACTATGCCCGCACACGCCACAAAGCACGGGGCTATCGCATCTGCATCTTCACCGGAGGAAACTCCAGAGCGGACAAAGTGAAAGCAAAACAAATGGGAGACCGCTGCAAAGCGCTCTTCGGAGAACTTGCCACCTACACAAGTTTCATCCCACCACGCTGGGTGACACACGTGGGAGACTTCCGCACAAAAGAGGACGCTCAAAAATACGTCACACGCATCCGAAAAGCAAGAATCTCCTACGAAGTGCGCATCGTCAGTTCCGAAGTGAACCTCCCGGACTGACACCCCAAACACTCCGCCAAACAGCCGCCGGAACGCAAGCCACACATCAACAAAACCAAAGAGTACCGGCTCTGACGAAAGGAGGTTGACATCAAAAACGTGCCAAACACACTGCTTTCAGAAACTTTTTTGAAAGAAAAACAAACAAAAGTTTGGCAATAAAGGCAAAACACTATATTTTTGCAAGCAGAAACAAACAAAACGAAGACAAAATGACAAATCAAAGCAGAAATAGCAATCGTTGGTGGCGTCGCTTGAGTTCCTTTTGGGTCGCAGGCTGACTTCCTCGTGCTTTTCTCTCCATGATTTCTCATTCCCCTATCTAATCATGCGGCGGCAGTCTCACCCATTGACTTCCGTCGCATTCTTTTTTGCTCGAATAAATTCTTCTTCGACAAAGAGAGAAAGCACACATTATTATAGGGGTGTTCTAAAAATTAGGTTGAGTTGATTTTTGATTTCTTAGAGATAAACTTTTGTCAGTTGAGGAAGGAGCATAGCGGGCTATGTGACTGACGAAACTTACAAAAGGGCGCGCTTAGAAATGAAAAGCGACCAAAACGTAAACACTTTCTTTTGAACATTCCTTATCCCGTAATTTATAGAACACCCCTAAATATAGTGCTTACACTTCACACCGAAATCACACAAAAACACATACACTGAAACATGAGTAAATTTGACGTCTCTGAAAACGGGTTCTTCGGACGCTACGGCGGAGCCTACATCCCGGAAATCCTCCACAAGTGTGTGGAAGAACTGCAAAAACAATACAGACAAATCATTGACAGCCAAGACTTCCAAGAGGAGTTCAACCAACTGTTGCGCGACTATGTCGGTCGCCCCTCCCCACTCTATCTCTCCCAAAGCCTCAGCCGCACACACAACTGCCGCGTCTATCTGAAGCGCGAAGACCTGAACCACACCGGAGCCCACAAAATCAACAACGCCATCGGACAGATTCTCGTCGCACGCCGCATGGGCAAGAAACGCATCGTCGCCGAGACGGGGGCAGGACAACACGGCGTGGCAACCGCCACGGTCTGTGCGCTGATGGGCATGCCCTGCGTGGTCTATATGGGCGAGACGGACGTGATGCGCCAGCGCCCCAACGTGGAAAAGATGCGACTCCTCGGCGCGGAGGTGGTGCCGGTCAAGTCCGGCAACAAGACCCTCAAGGATGCCTGCAACGAAGCCATCCGCGACTGGTGCTGCCATCCGGACGACACGTTCTATCTGATTGGTTCCACCATGGGACCGCACCCCTATCCCGACATGGTGGCACGTCTGCAGAGCGTCATCAGCGCAGAAATCAAACAGCAACTGCTCGAAAAAGAAGGACGCGAAAGTCCGGACTATCTCGTGGCGTGCATCGGCGGCGGCTCCAATGCCGCAGGAACGGTGTTCCACTTCCTCGATGACGACAAAGTCAGAATCCTCTATGCCGAGGCAGGGGGCAAGGGAGTGGGAACGGGCATGACCGCTGCCACTCTGAACGCCGGCACGGAAGGCGTGCTCCACGGTTTCCGCTCGCTCGTCATGCAGGACGAAGACGGTCAAATCTTGGAACCCTATTCCATCTCCGCAGGCTTGGACTATCCCGGGGTCGGACCGCTCCACGCACATCTCGTGAAAATCGGACGTGCCGAGGCTCTGGCGGTCAAGGACAACGAAGCACTGGCGGCAGCGTTTGAACTGAACCGCACCGACGGCATCCTGCCCGCCTTGGAATCTGCCCACGCACTGGCTGCCCTGCACCGAGTGACGTTCCGCCCGAAGGACGTGGTGGTCGTCACGCTCTCGGGAAGAGGCGACAAGGACATGGACACCTATCTGAAATATGCGCCGCAAGGAAACTGCCCCTCGGACTATGCCTCCCTGCTGAAAGCCATCAAAGCGCAAACGGAGAAGTAAAACTAACACATCACGAATCTTTTCCTCATGAACAATCAGAAATGTTTTAAATATACGGTCAAGAACACACCCCTGCCCGGTGACTTGAGTACGCCGGTGGGAACCTATCTCAAAGTGAGAGACCTCTTCGCACAGAGTGCGCTCATGGAGAGTTCGGACTATCACGGCACAGAGAACAACCGCTCCTTCATCGGTCTCGACCCGCTCGCTTCCTTCCGCATCAGCCACGGCAAGGCTTTCATGGACTTTCCCGACCACACGACCGAAGAACGTGAGGTGAGCGACACCGCCTCGGTGGCAGAAGCCTTCGCTGACTTTCTCCACAGTTTCGAAGTCAAAGGAGAAGGCAGCGCCGCCTGCGGGCTCTATGGCTACACGTCCTTCAATGCGGTGCGCTATTTTGAAGACATCCCCGTCAAGGACAGCCGAGAAGCGGTGAACGACGCGCCGGACGTGTTCTACATTCTCTATCGTTTCATCCTCATCTTCAACGACTTCAACAGCGAACTCCGCCTACTGGAATTGGTGGGCGAAGACGGAAAGAGTGACACGGAGAAGGTGGCACGGGCAGTGATGGGAAACCATTTCACGACCTATGCCTTCCGCCCCGTCGGAGAAGTTTCATCACCACTGACGGACGACGAACACCGAGAAAACATCCGAAAAGGCATTGCACACTGCAAACGCGGCGATGTCTTCCAAATCGTGTTGTCAAGACGCTTCGTGCAAAAATTCGAAGGGGACGATTTTGCACTCTATCGGGCACTTCGAAGCATCAACCCTTCGCCCTATCTCTTCTACTTCGACTTCGGCGGCTTCCGCATCTTCGGTTCTTCGCCGGAGACGCACTGCCGCATCGAAGACGACGGGATGGCGTTCATCGACCCCATCGCTGGAACAACACGCAGAACAGGAAGCAAGGAGGCAGACGCTGCCGCCGCCAAGGCGCTGCTCGCCGACCCGAAAGAAAATGCGGAACACACGATGCTTGTGGACTTGGCGCGAAACGACCTCTCCCGCCACTGCAAGGAAGTGAAAGTGGATTTCCTCAAAGACACGCAATTCTACAGCCACGTCATTCACCTCGTCAGCCGCGTCTCGGGAAAGGTTCGACCGGGAACAAACCCCATCCGACTGCTCGCAGACACCTTCCCCGCCGGCACACTGAGTGGAGCACCCAAAGTGCGCGCATTGCAACTCATCACTGACTACGAACCTCACAACCGAGGAGCCTACGGTGGCTGCATCGGTTTCATCGGACTGAACGGCACGTTGAACCAAGCCATCACCATACGCTCCTTCGTCAGCCGAAACGGAACGCTCTGGTTCCAGGCGGGAGGAGGCATCGTGGCTGCCAGCAACGTGGAGAACGAACTCCAAGAGGTGAACAACAAACTCGGCGCGCTGCGAAAAGCCATTGACATCGCCGCAGCACACTACTCACAAGAAAACTGAACCGATGAAAACACTGCTCATTGACAACTACGATTCCTTCACCTATAATCTCCGACAAATCTTGGAAGAGGAGGGGTGCGAAGTCACCGTTTGGCGAAACGACCGCTTCAAACTGCAAGACGTGAAGCCCTTTGACCATGTCGTTCTCTCCCCCGGACCGGGCATACCCTCCGAAGCGGGACTGCTGGAGGACGTCATCCGCACTTGGGCGGAAACAAAACCCATCCTTGGCATCTGTCTCGGCGAACAAGCCATCGGAGAGGTGTTCGGCGGAAAACTTTTCAACCTTCCACACGTCTTCCACGGCGTGCAGACGCCGGTTCACATCCTGGAGAACGACACTCTCTTCCGAAACCTTCCCCACACCATTCAGGCAGGACGCTACCACTCCTGGGTGGTCAGCAAAGAGGATTTTCCCGCCTGCCTGCAAATCACAGCCGAAAGCGAAGAAGGACAAATCATGGCTTTGCGCCATCGAACCCTCCCCGTCCACGGCATTCAGTTCCACCCGGAATCGATTCTGACGCCCTGCGGCAGAACCATCATCCACAATTTCATTCTGCCATGAACTCCATCCTGGAAAGACTTTTCAAACATGACACCCTGACCCACGAGCAAGCCCACGACTTGCTCTGCCGCATTGCCGCCAAAGAATTTTCTCCCGAACAGGTGGCTGCACTGCTCACCGTCTTCCGAATGCGAGACATCCGACCGGAAGAACTGACCGGATTCCGCCAGGCGCTGATTGAACACGCCGTACCCACAGACCTCTCTGAATTTCAACCGATTGACATCGTCGGAACCGGAGGCGACGGAAAGAACACATTCAACATCTCCACCTGCGCCTGCTTCGTGGTGGCAGGGGCGGGATATAAGGTGGCGAAACACGGAAACTATGGTGCCTCGTCCGTCAGCGGTGCCAGCACCGTGCTGGAACTTCACCACGTTCGCTTCACCAACTCAAACGACACGCTGCGCCGCTCCATCGACCAAAGCGGAGTGGCATATCTCCACGCGCCACTCTTTCACCCGGCACTCGCCACGGTGGGACCGGTGCGTCGAAGTCTGGGTTTCAAAACCATCTTCAACCTGCTCGGTCCGTTGGTGAATCCCAGCAAACCGTCCTATCAAATGTTGGGCGTGGCGGACCTTCCGCAGCTGCGGCTCTACTCCCACACGTTGCGGCGCACGGGATTGGGCTTCACCGTCTTGACCAGCCTGGACGGATATGATGAGATTTCACTCACCGCCCCTTTCAAGGTCATCACGAACCTCAGCGAAAGCATCATCAATCCATCCGACCTCGGTCTTCCTCTCGCAACGCAAGCCTCTCTCCACGGCGGCAAAACGGCGGAGGAAGCGGCACAAATCTTTGACCACGTGCTCTGCGGAGAAGCCACGGCGGAACAGGAGAACTGCGTGCTGGTCAATGCCGCCTTTGCCATTCACACCATCTGTCCCGAAAAGGAAGTAGGAGAATGCGTGGAGGAAGCCCGCCGCTCCCTGACCGACGGCAAAGCCCTTCAAGCATGGAAACGATTCGTTGAAATCAATGCCTAAATAACGAGAGATTAATGAAACAGTAAATGCCTGTTTCATGGAGATAAACAAGTTGACTCTTTGTCTCTTTGACTCTTTGACTCTTTGTCTCTTTGACTCTTTGACCCTTTGACTCTTTGTCCCTTTGTCCCTTTGTCCCTTTGACTATTGACCGTTGACCGTTGACTCCCCAACTCTTTGTCTCTTTGACTCTTTGACCCTTTGACTCTTTGACTCTTTGACTCTTTGTCTGTTGACTATTGACTATTGACCGTTGACTCCCCAACTCCCCAACTCTTTGACTCCCCAAAATGAACAACATACTTTCCCAAATCGTTGAACGAAAAGTCCGTGAGGTGACACTCGCCAAGGAGCAGTGCTCACTGAAAGAACTGAACCGCATGGCAGAGAATGCGCCTGCTCCACGCAGTCTGCGCCACTCCCTGCTCCACACGCCGGGTGGCATCATCAGCGAGTTCAAACGCCGCTCTCCCTCAAAGGGATGGATTGCCGAGAAAGCACGGGTGGAGGACATCATCCCGCAATATGAAAGCCACGGTGCTGCAGCCCTCTCCATCCTGACCGACGGAGAAGGCTTCGGCGGTGCGCTTCAGGATGTGAGAACGGCACGCCCGCTCACCTCCCTGCCCATCCTGCGAAAGGACTTTGTCGTGGACGAGTTTCAACTGTTGGAAGCACGCGCTGCCGGAGCGGACGTTTGTCTGCTCATCGCCGCCGTGCTGGGCAAATCTCGCTGCCACGAACTCGCCCGCACCGCCCACTCCCTCGGGTTGGAGGTGCTGCTGGAAATTCACAGCGAGGAGGAACTGGACGCCTGGTCTCCGGAGGTGGATGTCATCGGAGTGAACAACCGCGACCTCCGCACGTTCCGCACCGCCCCCGCCAACTCCCACCGCCTCTTCCCTGCCCTGCCGAAGGAATCAGTTCCCATCTCAGAAAGCGGAATCCTCTCGCCAGATATTGCACGCGAACTCCAAACCACCGGTTTTCAAGGATTCCTCATCGGCGAGGCATTCATGGCAACCGCTACTCCCGGCGAAGCACTGGCGCGCTTCATCAACGGACTTGGAATGTAGTTCTTTTGAACATGAGATAATCTTCCATTATTCAACACCTTAATGAATTTTAATGGAGGAAAACGTCAATGAAACAATCCCTCTTTAAAGTGTGCGGAATGCGCGACGAAGCCAACATCCGAGACGTCTCCGCCTGCGGCATTGACATGATGGGATTCATTTTCCACCCCCGCTCTCCGAGATTCGTGACGGAAGTGCCCACGTTCCTGCCTCCCTCTCCCATTGCCCGCATCGGGGTTTTCGTGGAGCCGCAACCGGAAGAGGTGGAAAGTCGTGTGAAGCAGTTCGCCCTGAACGGAGTGCAACTCCACGGCAACGTCACGCCCGAACTCTGCCGCGAACTGCAACGCCAAGGTTTGCTCGTCTTGAAAGCTGTGGCTGTCACGCCGAATTTCACGGAAGCAACGGAGTGCTTTCTTGACTGTGCGGATTTCTTCATCTTCGACACGCCCACTCCGTCCTACGGTGGCAGCGGCGTGACCTACGATTGGACGCTTCTGCAAACCTACAACAGCAACGTCCCCTTCCTGCTGAGCGGCGGACTGCGTCCCGCACTCCTACCCGCCCTGCTCCGATTCCATCATCCGCGCCTCGCGGGCTACGATCTCAACTCCGGCTTTGAAACTGCTCCCGCCATCAAAGACGCAGATGCCATCCGCAGTTTTGTCACGGAGATGAAAGTTGCCAACTGAAACATGCGTGTTCCATAAAGGAAGACCATAAATCTGCCGGAATCGGTTTTTGATTTCTTAGAGGAACACTTTCCGTTGAACGCTCCTTATCCCGTAATTTATAGAACACCCCTAAAATCATTTCACCATGTCTGAATCAAGAATATCACGTCTCTTTCAAGAAAAAAAGTCTGACCTGCTGTCGGTCTATTTCTGTGCTGGTCACCCCGCTCCCGAAACCACCCTGCCCATTCTCCGTGCCCTGCAAGAGGAGGGAATTGACATGGTGGAAGTAGGCATTCCTTTCAGCGACCCGCTCGCCGACGGACCTGTCATTCAACATGCTTCCTCGCAAGCACTGAAACAAGGAATGAGCCTGCAACGGATTTTTGACGAACTCAAGGATTTCAGAGCGGAGATACGCATTCCCGTGATTCTCATGGGCTATCTCAACCCGATTCTTCACTACGGCTTCGAACGCTTCTGCAAAAAATGTTGCGAAACGGGCATTGATGCCATCATCATCCCGGACCTCCCCTACGACCTCTTCCTCAAAGACTATGCGGACATGGCTGCCGCCCACGACCTTCCACTCGTCTTCCTCGTCACACCGGAGACGTCCGAAGAACGCATCCGAGAAATTGACGACCACAGCCGCACGTTCATCTACGCTGTCAGCTCGGCTGCCGTGACCGGTGCACAAAAATCATTCGACGAACGAAAAGAAGCTTACTTCCAACGCTTGAAAGCACTCAACCTCAAAAATCCGTTCCTCGTCGGCTTCGGCATTTCCAACAAAGCCACCCGCACCGCAGCTGCCGCACACAGCGCAGGCGTCATCGTCGGCTCACGATTCGTCACGCTGCTGGAACAACACAACGAACCACGCGACGCCGTCAAAGCACTGCTGCAGGCATTGAACGAATGATGCCCCGCCTCCCAAAATGGAGGGTGTGCCAAAATAAACATTTTGGCTTCACCCTTGAAGGTGCGTCAGAATGGCTAAGATGCAAGCCCGAATCCGATAGCAACAAAACAGATTGGCTATTATGACACACCGCCATTTCAACCAAAAGTGTCGGTCGCAACCGACAGATTTCAACAAAAGTGTCGGTCGCAACCGACAGATTTCAACAAAAGTGTCGGTCGCAACCGACATTTTTTTATTTATTATGCACAGTTTTCCCTCAATCTCCTTTACATGCTTGACAAGGCAAGTCTCATCAAAATGATTTTTGAAGAATCGAAAACAATCAAAAAGTTGCAAAAGCCCGACAAACTCTACATAGAGAACACCAACACGCTTCATGCCATCTCCTCCCATTCGGTGGACATCGGCACCGTGCGAGAGACTTTCTGTGTGAATCAACTTTCTCACAACCACGAAGTTGAATACAGTAAGCAAAAGGGAGACTTCCTCATTGATAGGAAATACACAGTGGAAGTCGGCGGACGGAACAAGGGTTTCACTCAGATTTCAGGAGTGGAAAACTCCTTCATTCTTGCAGATGATATTGAATCCCCCTTCGGACGCAAATTGCCACTCTGAACGATGGGATTTCTCTACTAAATCAAAAAAAACGACACGGAGGCAATAGGGAGACTATATGCACCTCCCTCCTTTCCCGTCACAAAACGCCCTTTCCTCTCGCCCTTTGTGGCAATTTTACGTAACTTTACACCCCGAAACAGAAAGCGGCGACGCCGCACATCACTCATGCGAATAGACATCATCACCGTTCTCCCCGAAATGTTGGAGGGTTTTGTCAGCACCTCCATCCTTGCCCGTGCGCAGCGCAGCGGGCTGGTTGAAATACATCTTCACAACCTTCGTGACTACACCAACGACAAACACCGCCGCGTCGATGACTACCCCTTCGGCGGCTTCGCCGGCATGGTCATGCAATGCCAGCCAATTGACAACTGCATTTCTTCGCTCAAGGCAGAGAGAGACTATGATGAAGTCATCTTCACCTCTCCCGACGGTGAACAATTTGACCAGCCGCTCGCCAACACGCTGTCCATGGCGCAAAATCTCATCATTCTCTGTGGACACTACAAAGGCATTGACTATCGCATCCGCGAACATCTCATCACCCGCGAAATCAGCGTGGGAGACTACGTGCTGACAGGCGGAGAACTGCCCGCCGCCATCATCTGCGATGCCGTCGTGAGAGTGGTGCCGGGCGTGCTGGGCGATGAGCAAAGCGCACTGAGTGACTCCTTCCAGGACGGACTCTTGGCTGCGCCGGTCTATACACGCCCGGCGGACTACAAAGGCTGGAAGGTGCCCGAAATCCTGCTCTCGGGGCACGATGCCAAAATCAAGGAATGGGAATTGAATCAAAGTCTTGAACGCACGCGCCGACTTCGACCCGACTTGCTGAAATAGAAAAAAATGGATGTCCGTCAAACGCCCGGAATGGATTGAATGCGCTGACAATTACGGCGGACAAGCTTCTTCCTTTAAAGGGGGAGACTATAAATTGCGTTGAGTTGTTTTTGGATTGCTTCGAGATGAAATTTTCTAAGTAGAGAAAGTAACCATTTAGGGCTGGCTCCTGCAACGGGTGCCAGCCCTAATTCTTCACCTACGTCTTGAAAAGTTTTGCGGACAGGAATAAAAAGTTTAACGGACAGAAACATTATAATATATACAATATTACAAGAGCAAGAAAAAACTATACAAACTATACACAAACCCTACATTTAACCCTACATCTCTCTGATTTACCGTGCGTTACGAAATGTATAGTTTGTGCTTCAAACTATACACAAACTATACACAAACCCTACATTGAGAGTCAAAGAGACAAAGAGTCAAAGAGACAAAGAGTCAAAGAGACAAAGAGACTAAGGGCGAAAGACGAAAGGACCGCCTTTTTGAAACATTAATGTTCATGAATTATTCACGAATTGACCATGAATTGATTTTTTG
>NZ_JADYUH010000068.1 GCF_021531665.1 Prevotellamassilia timonensis | reverse complement strand
GGGCGTTGGGTGTGGAAAATTTTGGAGGCGGTGTGTCATAATAGCCAATCTGCTGCGTTGCTATCGGATTCGGACTTGGTCATGTACTTCAGTACAATCCCTGCGCCCTCATCCTCAGCGCCTTGCATCTTATCTATTCTGACGCACCTTCGAGGGCGTACAGCACTCCAGGCTAAGATACTCCCTCCCTCTCTTCCTCTCTTTGACTCTTTGTCTCTTTGACTTTTTGACTCTTTGTCTCTTTGACTCTTTGTCTCTTTGACTCTCAATAGAAACTGTCACCACCGGAAACCAGCCTATCTTCACTTTCTCATCTCAAGCACTATTTCTAAATAGGTTTTCTTGCCTTCCACATAGTCGGCAAAGACTTCTTCCTCACTGCGATTCTTGAGCACGTGGCATCTTCCACAAATTTCGCAGTTGTGCTGACACTTCCATTCGTTCTTCACAAACGCAAGTCGCTCCTCCTTGGTGGATGTAGCAATGTTTGGTGCGGTCATTTTGAGAAAACAGTTTGTGATGAAAATGCTTGGATGCAAACGCTGACCGAGGCAAAGTTCATCAATGAAAGGGGTGTCCTAAGAAAAATCAGATTGATTTGATTTTTAGAACACCCCTGCAGATTTTCAGATTTTCAGATTTCGAAAGCAGATTGTCAGAGAATTCCCTGCTGCATCATGGCGCGTGCAACTTTCATGAAGCCTGCGATGTTCGCGCCTTTGACGAAGTTGATGTGGTTGGCGTCCAAGCGCCCGTAGCGCACGCACTGGTCGTGGATGTCCTTCATGATTTGTTGCAAACGGGCATCCACTTCCGCTGCCGTCCAAGAGAGATGAATCGCATTTTGCGTCATTTCCAAACCGGAGGTTGCCACGCCGCCGGCATTGACTGCCTTGCCCGGAGCGAAGGGAATCTTGTGGTCGTTGAAGAAATCCACCGCTTCGGCGGTGCATCCCATGTTGCTGACCTCTGCCACCAGTTTCACGCCGTTGTCCTTGAGCATCTGCGCGTCGGCGAGATTGAGTTCGTTCTGCGTGGCACAGGGCAGGGCAATATCTACGTGCTGTTCCCACGGTTTCTTGCCCGGGAAGAAGGTGGCTTCGGGATAGCGCTCAGCATAGGGGGCAACGATGTCCTCTCCGGAGAGACGCAATTCCAACATATAGTCGATCTTGTCGCCGGAAACGCCTTTCGGGTCATAAACATAACCGTCAGGTCCGCTGAGGGTGACGACTTTTGCGCCCATTTCAACGGCTTTTGTCACCGCACCCCAAGCCACGTTTCCGAAGCCAGAGACGGCGATGGTCTTGCCGGCAATGTCCATGTCAAAGTCCGCCAACATCTGGCGCACGAAGTAGAGGGCTCCGAAGCCGGTTGCCTCGGGACGAAGCAGCGAACCACCAAACTCAAGTCCTTTTCCGGTGAAAGTGCCGGTGTGTTCTCGGGAGAGTTTTTTGTACATGCCGAACATGTAGCCCACCTCTCTGCCTCCGACGCCGATGTCTCCGGCTGGCACGTCTTGGTCAGGACCGAGGTTGCGCCAAAGTTCCACCATGAACGCTTGGCAGAAACGCATGATTTCTGCTTCGCTGCGTCCGCGCGGTGCAAAGTCCGAACCACCTTTTGCGCCGCCCATGGGCAGCGTGGTCAGTGCATTCTTGAAGGTCTGTTCGAAACCGAGGAATTTCAAGATGCTGAGATTGACGGAGGGATGGAAACGAATGCCGCCTTTGTAGGGACCGATGGCGTTGTTGAACTGCACGCGGTGACCGAGATTCACGTGCACATCGCCGTGGTCATCGACCCAGGGCACGCGAAAGGTCAGAATGCGGTCGGGTTCCACGAGGCGTTCCATCAGACGCACTTTCTCAAATTCGGGGTGTTCGTTATAGACGTCCTCCACGGAGGTGAGCACCTCCTGCACGGCTTGAAGAAACTCCGGTTCGTTGGGATGACGTTTTTGCAAATCTTGCAGAATGATTTCTTTTTTCATGCTATTGTGTGATTTAAGGTCAGGTGAAGCCTGTGTGATTTAAAGTCAGGTTGAAGCCTGTGTGATTTAAAGTCAGGTGAATTGCAGAAACAATGACAAATGTAAAGCGTGATTTCAGATTTGCGAGGTGTTGAGTCGCAAAAACCGTTTGTAATATGCTCTAAAACATGTAATCTTTGACAAAATGTTAGTTTTGTGTTAGACAAAAGGGGGGTTCTTTAAATTACGGGATAAGGAACGTTCAAAAGAAAGTGCTTACGTTTTGGTTGGTCTCTTAGCGCGCCCTTTTGTAAGTTTCGTCAGTCGCAAAAGGGGTGACCGAAGTGACGTTCAAGAAAAAAAGGCGGGACGGCGTCGGTGCGATGCGACACAGTCCCGTTGAAGTTTTGTTTGTGGGGTGTTCAAAAATGCAGGAAGAAATGAGTTCCTTTTGTGAGGTTCATCTTCTCTTTTTCCGATGGAAGGCGCCCAGAACGCGACCGAACCTGCGCCAAAGTTTGAAGCCGAGCATGATGCCGTCATAGAGCGCAAAACCTTTTTCAATTCGGCTCACCCAAGTCAGGGTGGGGGAATCGGTGGGCGGCGGAGAGAAAAGAGTGCGTGTGAGCACGACGATGTTTTCTTTGCTCTTCTTCAATTCAATTTTGTTTTGCCGACTCAATTCATTGAGTTGCTGCAGTGTAAGTCCTTTTCCTTCCATAAAAGTATAAATGCGTCAGAGAGACTGCGTTCTTTCGCGTCAGAGTTTTTGGTTAGGTTCGTTTGCTTCGTTTGTTTCGTTTTCGTCATTCTTCACGAGGAGAGCGGAGACGAAGCGAACGATGGGTTCTTTGATCCAGGCGTTTCGTTTGAAATAGATGAGTGCGGCGAGCAGAGCATAGGCAAGTGCGATGAGGGCATAGCCCAATGCTTCGCTTCCCACCCAACTCGCGACGATCGAACTCAGCGCAAAGGTGAGTACGAGCAGGACGGCGCCAAGGAGAATGATGATGACGGCGGCGAGAGCGATGGCTGCGAGAAGTTGGCTGAGGATGAGCGTGGCATCCAGTTTGATTTGTTTCTCTCGCAGTTGAATGTAGCGTTTGATTTCGTTGCCGAGCGAGGCAATGATTTCAATGTTTTTGTCGTTGGAGAACACCTTTGAAAAGAGTTAGGTTCATGAAAAAAGGGGCTGCGCTCATTGTTTGTGCCACAGCCCCTTCAAGAATTTCTCAGTCGTTGGCAGGCTGGAGTTCGTCGGCGATGTCGTCCACGAGACTTTCCATTTCCTTTTTGCTGAGTTTGATGCCACGTTTGCGGATTTGCTCCATGATTTTTTCACGGGTTTCTGAGCCCTTTTCAGGTGCAAAAAGAATGCCGCAGGCTGCGCCAACTGCTGCGCCGCCGAGGAATGCTGCTAAAATGCTAAGTCCTTTCATAGTGTTTATAATTTAAAGGTGAGAAAAGTTTGATTCACTCAAATGATGAAAACGTCGGCAGACGAGAAAGAGAGGCTGAGCGTAAAAGCGGGGACAAGCCGGTCGTCACGTCTGCTTTGTTTCTTCGTGCCAAAAATACGCATTTTGTCTGTTTCCCCGCATTTTTATGAGATAAAATGACCAAAAAGGAAGAGAAAAAAGCGGCTTTTTTAGTTTTTATGGTTGTTTAACGTGGAAAAAAACGAGCAAAAAGAGGCGTTTTTGTAACTTTGCGAACGTCAAACAAAATGCTCCGATTGTGAGAAGTATGCGCGGAGTTTTCCGTTCGTGTTTCACCCTTTTGTTTTTTTGAAGGATGCAAGGGGAAAGCCTTTTGTTTGCGCAAAACCTTTTTTTATCAGCAAAACACTCTATGAAAAGAAAAATCTTTTTGGTTGCAAGCCTCTGTTCCATGGTCGTTCTGACCGGTTGTAAATCACGTGAGAAGGCATATCGTCAGGCTTTTGAATTGGCTCAGGAGAACGAGCAGACCACTACCACTCCCACAACGCCCGTGGCAGTAGTGACCACTCCGACTGAAGTGAAAGAAACTCCCGTGCAGCCCGTCACCCCCGTTCAACCTTCAACCGTGGACAACGTGGAAGTTCGCACCATTGATGCAGGTTTCACCGTGCTGCCCGGCTACAATCCCCTCAAAGCATACAGCGTTCAGGTCGGAAGTTTCGTGACTCAGGCAAATGCAGAAAGAGCAGCCGCTACCCTCAAGCAGGAAGGTTATGATGCTCGTGTGCTTCAGACCAATGAAGTCATCAAAGGACGCACCGGATGGTTCCGCGTGATTGCTTCTTCTTTCGATGACAAAGCATCCGCCGTCTCTTCCCGCGAATCCCTCCGCTCTCGCTATCCCGACGCTTGGATTCTCTATCGAAAATAATCTCGGAACTGTTTGAGGCAGATAAATCCGTGACAACCCAACATTTAATAGGCTTGACGCCGGACGAACTGCAACAAGTCGCCCGGCGTTTAGGTTTTCCGGCTTTTGTTGGAAAACAAATCGCTGATTGGCTCTACAAAAAACACGTGGAAGGCATTGACGAAATGTCAAACCTCTCCAAAAAGGTGCGCGCCACTCTGCAAAGCGAAGGCTATGCGGTGGGGGCGCGAAAACCTGTCAAGTGTCAGCGCTCGAAAGACGGAACGGTTAAATATCTTTTCCCCACAACAGACGGACACTTTGTCGAAACAGTCTATATTCCCGACAAAGAACGCGCCACGCTCTGCGTCAGTTGTCAAGTGGGATGCAAAATGAAGTGCGCCTTCTGCATGACGGGACGCCAGGGCTTTGTCAGCTCCCTTTCCGCCGCCGACATTTTGAATCAGATTTATTCCTTGCCGGAGCGAGACACGCTGACCAACATCGTGTTCATGGGACAGGGCGAACCGTTTGACAATTTGGACGCCGTCATGCGTGCCATTGAAGTGCTCACCGCCGAATGGGGACACGCCTGGAGTCCGAAGCGCATCACAGTTTCCACCGTTGGCTTGCAGAAAGGTTTTGACCGTTTCCTCAACGAGTCCAAGTGTCATCTCGCCATCAGCCTTCACCATCCGATTCCTTCAGAACGCGCAGAAATCATGCCCGCTGAAAAGGCTTTCGGCATCAAGCAAATCGTCGAACTGCTGAAACAGCAGGATTTTTGCACCCGCCGCAAAATGCCGGTGGAACAAGGCGTGCATCAGCGCAGGCTTTCGTTTGAATACATCGTGTTCCAAGGCATCAACGACAGCATCTCCCACGCCAAAGCACTGCTCCGACTGTTGGATGGATTGGAATGCAGAGTCAATCTCATCCGTTTCCATGACATTCCCGACACTCCGCTCCACGGCGTGGACGAGAAGAGAATGACAGAATTTCGCGACTACCTCACATCCCATGGTCTCTTCACCACCATTCGTGCTTCTCGAGGACAGGACATCTTTGCTGCCTGCGGTTTGCTGAGCACGGCGGAGAAAGAGGCTGAAGGCACACCATAATATATATAGCAATCTATGTCAAGATTTATACACGTCAATCCACTTCCCAACGAGGAAGCACCGATTCAGACGCCCGCCAAGAAAATCAAAGTGGGAATCACACAAGGTGACACCAACGGCGTGGGTTATGAACTCATCTGCAAAGTCTTCTCCGAAGCAGGAATGCTTGACCTTTGCACGCCTGTCATCTTCGGGCATCTGAAGGTGGCGAACTATCACAAAAAAGGGCTGGGCTACAACCTTTCCTTCCATGTCGTTCCTTCCGCAGCCGATGCTGTCAGCGACCGAATCAACTTTGTCAACTGTTCTGACGAAGAAATCAACGTGGAGTTTGGACAACCCGGAAAAGATGCAGGCACTGCCGCCTTCGTCGCACTCGAGAAAGCCACTGAGGCTCTCTTCAAAGGCGAGGTGGACGTACTCGTCACACTTCCCATCAACAAAGCCAACATTCAGAGCGAAGAGTTCCACTTCCCGGGACACACTGAATATCTCCAAAGCCGCTTCATCGCCCTGCAAGGCGAAGTGAAGCCTGAGTCAGCAGAAGAAGAAAAGACGGTTGAAACAGAAAACGGAGGAGAAGCGGAAGCCAATGTGGTCACAAAGAATCAGCCGCTGATGATTCTCCTCAACTCAAAAATGAGAATCGCTTTGGTTTCCACCCATCTTCCGATTTCAGAAGTGGCAAGTGCTGTCACGCCGGAGAACCTCGAACTCAAGTTGCGCCTCTTCCATCAGTCGCTTCGAAGAGATTTCGGACTTTCCAATCCGCGCATTGCGGTGCTCGCTCTCAACCCTCATGCCGGCGACCACGGTCTGCTCGGACGTGAGGAAGAGGAAGTCATTCGCCCGGTCATTGAGAAGATGACAAACTGCGGCATCACCTGCATGGGACCCTTTGCTGCAGACGGTTTCTTTGGTGCGGGAATGTATAGTCACTTTGATGGTGTGCTCGCCATGTATCACGACCAGGGACTCGCCGCTTTCAAGGCTTTGTCCTTTGACGACGGCGTGAATTTCACCGCCGGTTTGCCTTTCGTCAGAACCTCGCCCGACCATGGCACCGCCTATGACATCGCAGGCAAGAATCAGGCTTCGCCCGACTCCTTCCGTCATGCCATCTACACGGCTCTGGATGTTTGGAGAACACGCCGTGCCTTTGACGAAGCACACCGCAATCCGCTGCCGAAACTCTATCAGGAAAGAAAAGAAAGATAGAAGGAGCGCCACATGAAGTTTGCCATCATTGCGGCGGGAGAAGGTTCCCGCTTGCAGGAAGAAGGAATTGAATCACCCAAACCTCTGGTTGAAATCAGGGGCGAGAAACTCTTGGAAAGGCTCGTCAGAATCTTTCGACAAAACGGGGCGGAAGAAATTGTCATCATTGTCAACGCCCACACGCCGAGAACCGAACGTTTCGTCAAGACTCTGGAAGGTGACGATTTGAGAGTTGTTGTCAAATCCACGCCCAGTTCCATGCACAGTTTCTTTGAACTGAGTGCGTTTCTGACTGACGCTCCTTTCTGTCTGACCACGGTAGATACCATCTTCAAAGAAGAAGAGTTCGCAGCGTTCATTGAACATTTCAAGAAAAGCGAAGCGGACGGTTGCATGGCGGTGACGGACTTCATCGATGACGAGAAGCCGCTCTTCGTGGGTGTCGATTCCGATTTTCTCATCACGAACTTCTTGGACGAAAGGCAAGACTGTCGCTACGTTTCGGGCGGCATCTATTGTCTCAAACCTGCTGCTTTGCAAACCTTGCGCCGCTGCGTGGAGAGCGGACAGTCACGCATGAGGAACTATCAGCGCGCGCTCATTGCCGAAGGCTTCCGTTTGGAGGCGTGTCCTTTCTCCAAGATTTTGGACATAGACCACGCTTCGGACATTGCCAAAGCCGAAGACTTTCTGCAAGGCGACAAAGTTTCATGACCACGCCTTTCTTTCATCCGTAAAATCTCATCATGCTTGTATTAGGAATCAGACGCTCGCCGCGCTTCAGCCCCAACAGTGTGGATCGCGACGAAGCCATTTTTTCTGCCGTGTCTTCCCGTCTTCTGCGAAAAGGATGCGACGTTTCAGTCATCAGCGAAGACCTTTTTGTGGGCGTGGATGTTTCACGCTTTGATTTGGTCTATTCCATGGCGCGCGGCAGTGACGTCTTGAGTCAGTTGGCGCAGGCAGAAGAAGGCGGCACGCTTGTTGTCAATTCTTCAAAGACACTTCTGTGTCAGCAGCGTGCCGACTTGGTGAAGACGTTTCAAAAAGCAAATGTGCCGATGCCGCCTTTGCAGGTGGTGAATCCCGCGGAAACGCTTGCCGATGCCACTTGCGCAGCGTTGCGTTTTCCCTTGTGGGTCAAGCGCGGCGATTCTTCGGCGATGAGCAGTCACGACGTGGTCTATGTGGCAAAGCCCGACGAACTCCCCGCTGTGCTGGAAGACTTTGCGGAGCGGAACATCAGTTCCGTCATCTTGGAGGCTCATCAGGAAGGGGCGCTTGTCAAGTTCTACGGCGTTCGCGACACAGATTTCTTCTTTGCTTGTCGTGCGGAAGACACCGCTTTCAGTAAGTTTGGTCTTGAAAGCCGCAATGGGCACGGCACAGAAACGGAACTCCCGGTGGAAGCGTTGAAATCTTTGACGCAGCGTGCGGCAGAAGTTTCAAATCTGGAAGTCTATGGCGGCGATGCCATCGTCACCCCCGACGGTCGCTGCGTCTTGATTGATTTCAACGACTGGCCCAGTTTCTCCCCCTGCCGAAAGGCAGCAGCCAAAGCCATCGCCGACTTACTCTGCAAAAAGGCGCAAAGCACTGCGAAAAACTGAACCGAGGAGCCCCCGCGTTGTACAAATAAAAGTTGTACGCATATAATATATATGGAGAACAATATATATGGAGAATAAAATATATATGGAGGACAAAACCACAAAAACGCTTCAAGCCACCTTCAAATCGCAAGACACGGAAGAATGGTTGGACATTCACTTCACCCGCCCGCTCGGCTGGGGAATTGCGTTTGCTTGCGAGAAACTCGGGATTCACCCGAACCTTGTGACGGTGGTCAGCATTCTGCTCGGTGCTTTGGCAGGCTATTTTTTTCATTTCACTGACCTTACTTTGAACTGCGTGGGCATTGGGCTGCTCGTTTTCGCCAATCTTTTGGACAGTGCTGACGGGCAGTTGGCTCGCATGACCGGACAGAAGACGCGCCTCGGACGCGTGCTTGACGGCTTTGCCGGTGACGTCTGGTTCGTTTGCATTTATGCCGCCATCTGCTGGCGTCTTCAATCCGAGTACATTCCTTTCACCGAACTGAAATGGGGCATCGGCATCTGGATGGTTTGCGCCGTGGTCGGCTTTGGCTTCCACGGCAATCAGTGCAAGTTGGCTGACTACTATCGCAACATCCATCTCTTCTTTCTCAAAGGCGTGAAAGGCAGTGAACTTGAGAACTCCGACGCGCTTCGCAAAGAGTTCAAGAACCTTTCGTGGCGCGAGGATTTCATTTGGAAACTCTTTCTTTTCTTCTATGCTCGCTACACCAAAGCACAGGAAGACATGACTCCCGGTTTCCAAAAACTGCACAAGAAGTTGCAAGAAAACTTTCCGAACGGCGTTCTGCCCGCCGCGCTCTGCGAAGACTTCTGCCGGCAGAGTCGCCCGCTGATGGCATACGCCAACATCCTCACTTTCAACACCCGCGCCATTGTGCTCTACGTCTCTCTCCTCGTTGGGCAGCCTTTGTGGTACTTATTGTTTGAAACCATCATTCTCAACGCGCTCTTCATCTTCATGCGGAGGCGTCACGAAAAAATATGTCGAAACTTTGTCGTAACCTCTTCCTCCTCTTCGGATTCGCAGCCATTGTCGTGATGTGCTTCACGATGAAGGTAGAGAAAGAAGTTCTGCTCTCCAGTCTTCGCAACGCCGGTTTCTATTTGCCCGGCGTGCTTGGCGTGTGGGTCATTGTCTATGCCTTCAACGCCCGCGCTTTTCAACTCATTGTGAACACGGGAAGCCATGAGCGCCACCTTTCCTATCGTCACGCCTACAAACTCACTGTCTCCGGTTTTGCCTTTAGTTATACCACCCCCTTTGGTTTCGGCGGCGGTCCCTATCGCGTCATGGAACTCAGTTCCTACATTGGCGTTCCCCACGCCATGTCCTCCGTGGTTCTTTACTCCATGATGCACATTCTCTCCCACATTTGCCTGTGGTTTTTCTCGGCAGTGCTTTTTGCCGTTTTCTATTTTGACCTGATGTCCCCGCTGCTTTGGGTCATCTTTGGTCTCTTCGCAGCCGTGGTGTTGGGCGTGTTCATTCTCTTTCGTTTCTTCTACACTCGCGGGGTGTTGGTGCGCCTTTTCAAACCTTTGCTCCGCATTCCCCTTGTGCGTCGTCCCGCCGCGCGTTTCTTTGAGAAACATGCCGACTCGATGCAGGAGGTGGATGACAACATCGCCTACATCCACTCTCGTCCGCGCGTTTTCAAATATTCTCTCCTCCACGAGTTTCTGGCGCGCGTGGTGAATGCGATGGAGTATTATCTGATATTACTTTCGCTGAACGTGTCGCTCACCTATGTCGATGCCATCCTTGTGCTTGCATTCTCTTCGCTCATCGGCAACCTGCTTTTCTTCCTTCCCATGCAGTTGGGAGCCCGCGAGGGTGGACTTTCGCTGGCGGTGCGTTTCCTCGGACTTTCCGCGCCCGGCATCGGCGTTTTCACAGGCATCTACACCCGCATTCGCGAACTCTTTTGGATTTTCATCGGCGTCACGCTGGTCAAAGTGGGCAACCGCAGGCTCATGCGGTGAGTCTTTCCGGAAAGAGCAATTCTTTACGACAGTTCTATACATTATTATATATATAGCAGATGAACAAAGTCTATCTTTTTGACTATGGTGGCACGTTGGACTCCTGCGCGACCCATTGGTTCTATGTGATAGCCGAAAGTTGGAATCGCCGCTTCAAAAACAGTCTTGGTCACAACCTCTCGGACGAAAAGTTGCGCGAAGCCTACGTCTTCGCCGAGCGCACGCTTGAACGAGAGCCTCTCATCACTCCCCACGACACTTTCCGCGATGTTTTGCTGAAAAAACTCACGCTTCAGGCTGACGCGCTGGAGAAGAGTGGGGAAGTGCATTTCCACACGCCTGTTTCCAAAAAACTCACCGTGGAGGACATGACAGAAGAGTTGGACGACATGACGAGAGAATGCGTTTGGCTTTCCGGAGATGCCATAGGCGCATTGAGAAACCGCGGGCATCGTCTCTTTTTGGTCTCCAATTTCTACGGAAATCTGCGAACTGTCATTTGTGACTACGGCATTGCCGACCTCTTTGACGACGTCATCGAAAGCGCCGTCGTGGGCATCCGCAAGCCCTCGCCCGAGATTTTCACTTTGGGCGTGAAGGCAGCGGGCGTGGCTCCCGAAGACTGTGTCGTTGTCGGCGACAGCATCAAGAACGACATTCTCCCCGGGCGCGCCGCGGGCTGCCACACGGTTTGGTATCGTGGCAAGCAGTGGGACGCCTCCGTTCAGCCCGATGCATCGCTCGCCGACTTCGTCATTCCTCATCTGAGCCGCCTTGCCTCGCCCGATTGGGAAGAAACTCTTCAAAAAAGCATTCAGGAAAGGGCGCAGCGCAATTTTTGATGAGAAAGACGCAGAAAGATGCGAAAGACGCAGAAAGATGCAGAAAGAACAGCCTCCAAAAGTGGTTTTTCTCTGACCGAGTCACCATAAATCGCGGCTTATACTTACTTTTGCACGTAGTTTCAACTTGATGAAGACTGAAACCGGCAGTTTGGTTTCCTTCGTTTCTCAACCCAACCATTCACTTTTTCTGCCCATGAAAAAGCCTCAGAATCTCCGCTCCTCCTTTTCCCGCGCCCTGTCTCTTTTGTCGGTCGTGCTTCTGCTCGTCTCGTGTGGAAGCATGGAAAAGTCCATGAAGAAAGGAGATGCCGCCTGGGCTTTGGGAGAGTATGCAGAAGCGGCGGCACAGTATAAATCCGCCTACACTCGCTGTCGCCAGAAGGACAAGAAGGTGAGAGCACACGTCGCCTACAAGATGGGCACTGCCTATCGGCGCTACGGAAATGTGGCGCGTGCCGTCGGTGCTTTCCGGACTGCGCAACGCTTCGGCGCAGAAGATTCTCTGACGCTCTTCTATCTTGGCGAGATGCTCCAAAAGCAGGGAAGTTATAAGGCAGCAGCCGAAGCATTTGAGGAGTTCTTGAATCAAAACCCGAAAAACAAGATTGCCCGTAACTATTTGCACGCCTGCCAAACGGCACAGCAGAAGAAGGACGCCGGTTCGGTCTATACCGTCAAACTCGCCTCCGGCTTCAACGGGGCGCGTGCTGACTTCTGCCCTGCCTACATGGGAACGGAAGCGAAAGAACTCTATTTCACCTCCACCCGCAACCAAGCGCTCGGCGAAGACATCAGCGGCATCACCGCCATGAAGAACGGCGACATCTTTGTCGTCAGACAGGACGAAACGGGAAAGTGGAAGGCAGTCGAAAAAATTGAAGGCGACCTCAACTCCGCCGACGATGAAGGTGCCTGCTCCTTCTCCGCCGATGGTCAGACCATGTATCTCACCGTCTGCAAAACCGACCCGCAATATCCGCGCATGGCGGAGATTTGGACTTCCAAGCGCTCCGATGCGAAGTGGAGCAAACCTTCCGCCTTGAAAATCACGGGCGACACGCTTTCTTCCTATGCTCATCCCGCCGTCTCGCCGGACGGCAAGTGGCTCTACTTCACCTCCGACATGCCGGGCGGGCAGGGCGGTCTGGACCTTTGGCGCGTCATGATTGGCGGAGACCACGGCATGGGGGCACTTGAAAACCTCGGAGCCGACATCAACACGCCCGGCGACGAATGTTTCCCTGCGCTGCGACCCGATGGAGAACTCTATTTTTCTTCCTCCGGTCGTGACGACTCCATGGGCGGCTTGGACCTCTACAGAGCACGCGAGGACTCCGCTTCTCACCGCTGGACGGTGGAACATTTGCCTGCGCCGATGAACAGTTTCGGCGACGACTTCGGCATCACCTTTGAAGGTCTCCACAACCGAGGCTACTTCTCTTCCTCACGCTCCACGGGTGGCAGAGGCTGGGACAAAATCTATGAGTTTTCCTATCCCGAAGTGCTCCAAACCGTGAAAGGTTGGGTCTATGAGCAGGATGGCTACGAACTGCCTGCTGCCCAAGTCTATATGATTGGCGATGACGGCACGAACGAAAAGTTTGGCGTCATGCCCGACGGCTCTTTTGAAAAAACACTCAAACCCGGCGTGCGCTATCTCTTCCTCGCCACAGCCGATGAGCACCTCAATTTGAAAAACGAATTGAACGTGCCGAATGTGGAGGAAGAGAAGCAATATGTGCTTCAGTTCCCGCTTCCGGGCATGCACATCCCCGTACTCGTTCGCAACGTCTTCTATGAATTTGACAAAGCGGACCTGACCGAAAACTCTTGCGAAGCGCTCGACCGCCTGACAAAAATGCTGAAGGAGAACCCGAACGTCACCATTGAACTTGCCGCACACTGCGACTTCCGAGGCAACGATGACTACAATCTCCGACTCTCCCAGCGAAGAGCAGAAAGTGTAGTGAAATATCTCACGGAGCACGGCATCGAGCCGGACCGCCTCACACCGAAAGGCTACGGCGAACAAATGCCGAAGGTGGTGAACAAGAAACTCACTGAAACCTACGCCTTCCTCCATGAGGGCGACACGCTCACCATTCCCTACATCCTCAAACTCACACCCGAGGAACAGGAAATCTGTCACGCCCTGAACCGTCGCACCGAGTTCCGCGTGCTCCGCACAACCTACGGGCTCTTTGACGAAGACGGAAAACTCAAAGCGGACTTGAACAAAAAGGAAGAAGAGTAGGGAAGGAGACCTACTCACTTGAAGACCTCCGCGTTGTTTCTCAACCGACTTTGCTCCAACCCCTCAAAACCTTTCGGTCATTTCTAGTAATATGAAAATAATAAGTTGCGTCAGATTTGAATTAGATTTTCGAGGTCAGATTTTCACCCGAAGAAGG
>NZ_JADYUH010000067.1 GCF_021531665.1 Prevotellamassilia timonensis | reverse complement strand
TTTGTTTCTTAGCGCGCCCTTTTGTAAGTTTCGTCAGTCACATAGCCCGCTATGCTCCTTCCTCAACTGACAATAGTTCATCTCTAAGAAATCAAAAATCAACTCAACCTAATTTTTAGAACACCCCTATAACGAAAAGATATGACTCGTAAGAGAAAACGAGAAAATATGTCTCGTAAGAGAAAACGCGGAAGAGCGTTTTTTATTCGCCTGCAGTTTCCTCTTCCTTCTTGGCGAGGCGGCGAGTGCGGCGTTTGGGTTTCTCTTCGGCGGGTTTGTTCACCTTCACGCCGGCGAGTTCCGGGTCAATCATGATGCGTCCGCAGTATTCGCAAACAATGATTTTCTTGCGCATGCGGATGTCCAGCTGACGCTGGGGCGGAATCTTGTTGAAGCAGCCGCCGCAGGCGTCGCGTTCGACATAGACGATGCCAAGACCGTTGCGGGAGCTCTTGCGAATGCGCTTGAAGGCAGCCAGAAGGCGGGGGTCGATGGTTTGTTCCACGCCCTTCGCTTTTTCGCGAAGTTTTTCTTCTTCAGCCTTGGTTTCCGTGACGATTTCGTCAAGTTCAGACTTCTTGATGTCAAGGTCGGCGCGACGCTCCTCGAGTTGGGTCTTCAGTTTCTCAATTTCGGCGTTGCGTTCTTCAATGCTCTTGCGAGCCTCCCCGATTTTCTTGTTTTGCAGCTCAACTTCGAGGGACTGGAACTCAATTTCCTTGGAGAGCATGTCATACTCACGGTTGTTGCGCACGGAATCAAGCTGGCTTTTGTAGCGCTCGATGGCTGCCTCGGCTTCCTTGATCTTACCAAAACGCGTCTGCACCATGGAGTTGAGGTTCTCCACTTCCTCGGCATATTTTCCCGCGCGGTGGCTCAAACCCTCGATTTCGTCTTCGAGGTCCTGCACTTCAAGGGGGAGTTCGCCGCGAAGGATTTTGATGCGGTCGATTTCCGACAGCATGGTCTGCAACTGATAGAGGTTCTTCAGTTTCTGTTCAACCGACATGTCGGCTGTGACGTCTTTCTTTGCCATTTTTTTGTATTATAAATATTGTACCGTAATTTCTTTCTACGAATTATAGACTTGAATCGGATTGGTCGCCTGTTCCGTCTTCTCGATTTTGAGCGTGGGGAAGGCATCGCGGAGGATGCGGTGAAGCAGGTCGATGGTGAACTGTTCGCTCTCAAAGTGTCCGAGTTCCGCCAGCAGGAGAGAGGGTTCGTCGCCGAAGAAGCGGTGGTAGCCGATTTCGCCGGTGAGATAGGCATCAGCGCCCTGTCGCCGGGCTTTCCCGATGAGGAAGTCGCCCGACCCGCCACAGAGTGCCACTTTTCGTACCGTTTCAACGGGCGCATCGTTGTGACGCAACGCCTTCACGCCGAAAGTGTTGGCGACGAGACGCAGGAAATCTGCCTTACTCATTGATTCGGGCAACACGCCCGTCACGCCGCTTCCGCCGACACCGCCGGGCTGCGGCTCCAAGAAGGCGACATCGCGAAGCCCGAGGCGTTCTGCCATGACGAAACTCACGCCGCCCGGGGCGTTGTCGAGGTTCGTGTGGGCGGCATAGACTGCCACATTTTCTTTCACGGCTTTCACGACGCAGCGTTCAACCAGAGTTTCGCGCGTGACGCGACGCAGCGGGCGGAACAGCAAGGGATGGTGAGCCACCACCAAGTTGCATCCTTTCCGAACTGCCTCGTCAAGCACGGATTCCGTCACGTCAAGGCATAATAATACCCCTGACACATCTTCCGTCTCTGTTAATCCAATCTGCAAGCCCGCATTGTCATAGCTTTCTTGCAGCGGCAGAGGCGCGAACCGTTCAAGGGCGTCTGCTACATCCTTTAATTTCATCGCATTCAACGATTTTTCGCCTGCAAAATTAACATTCGCGCGGCGAAACACCAAACGCAACGAAGAAAAAGTGGATTGAAGGTGTGCATAACAGCACATAACAGCCATAACAGCCAATAAATCCAAATCTGCTGCGTGGCTATCGGTTTCGGGGGTCATCATGAGGGTGTGTCAAAATGCACATTTGGGCTTCACCCTCGAAGGTGCGTCAGAATGGCTAAGATGCAAGGCGCTAAGGTTAAGGGCGCAGGGAGTGTACTTGAAGTACATGACCAAGCCCGAATCCGATAGCCACGCAGCAGATTGGCCATTATGTCACACCTTCAATCCATTTTTCTGTGCGTTTCAGTCTTTTGCTTCTTTCTTGCGTCGTTGGGCAGACGCCTTCAGCGCTTCTGCCCAACGTCGGATTTGCTCCTTCTGCTCCTCCAACTTTTTCAGCGAGATGGGCATCTGTTCCACCCATTTGCGCAGGCTGTTTTCCATGGATTCAATTTCTTTCTCGGTGAGCGTTTTTTGGTTCGCCAGTTTCTCCAACTGCAGCGAGTCGAGCGGGAAATCCTTTGCCCACCGCTGAATCTGCAAGGTGTCGGTTCCGAGGAGACTCCTCACATTCTCCAACCCTTCTAAATCTCGAAAAATGGTGTCCGAGGGAGAAGTCATGAAGAAAGTGCTCATGTGGCGTATCTTCTTTGACGAGGCGGCTATGTAGCTGTTGAGGAACTCCTGCACCTCACTGAGGCGCAGTTTTCCGATGAGTTGGATGAGCACTTTCTTGTTCTCGTTGCTGAAGAAAATCATTTCGTCGAACGTGTCCGTCGAGTCTTTCATCGGGTGCAGCAGCAGCGTCGTGCTCTGCGTGCCGAGTGTGGTCACGTAGTGAGTCTGATAAGGTTTGGTCTTTGCGATGTTCATCACCGTGGCAAGCAGCGAGGTGGTGACCTCGTCTTTCGAGGGTAGCAGCATGAGGATGCCATCGACTTCGCTGAAGGTGGTGGGCGTGAAGCCCGCCATGTCGCTCGTCAGTTGAACCTGCCGTGCCATTGAGCCGGGAAGATAGACGTAGCGCACACCTTCAAGATTACGATACTTGCTGAAATCCACGAACGGGCTGGCGGCACGTGCGCCGACCATCAGAAGAGAAAGGATGAAAAGGGAAAGGATGCGTTTCATATAGAGTATAAATTACAATTTCAAAATAGGATTTGGAGTACGTCGCCAACCGAACGCAGCAACGGTTCTGTCGATTCGCCCGTCTCTTCGGTGGCATCGGCGGGTTCTTCTGCAGCGTCCGTTTTTTCGGGATTGTAGGGGGCATCGAAGAGGGATTCCCACAGGCAGTTGACGCACTGCGACTCGACAGCCTCGCGCAACAGGTTGTCCATTTCGTTCCACACGGCGAGGGCTTCGGAGGGTGTGTGCACCGTGGAGGAATAGACCTCGTCGGGACTGCGGTCGGAAATCTCGCTCACGCTCAACGCAGAAGCCGCATCGCTCACGGCGTTCGCCGATTCCGTGTCTTTTGTGGGCACAGTTTCTACCGACAAAGCGACATTTTCCGTTGTTCTCTTCAGCATGTGATTTTTCGCAACGGGTGCTGCAGCATCTTTCTCCACTCGGGCGAGCGAGGCGGGCGGTGCGCTGACGTGGTTCACACGCAATTCGCCGGAACTGACGACGGTTGCCGTCTTTGCCAACGGTGCAACCCTCGGCTCGGGCTGCAAGAAGTGCCACCCGGCGAAAGTCAGCACCAATGCCGCACCGGCAGCCACAGCCCACGTCGCACGGCGTCTTCGGAGTGACCAAGGCGACGGCAGCAGGACCGTCTCCGCCGCTGAAGTCTCGTTCTCCACACGCTTCATGTGTGCTTCCAACGAGGCTGCAAAGCCCGCCGGGAGAGAGGGTTCGGCGAAATGCAAGAACCAAAAGTCCCGTTCGCCGCGCCACTCCTCCGGGCAAGCGTCGCCACACACAAAGCAAGCCAACCGACGAGTCTCGGCTTGTGACAAGTCACCCTCGAAGAAACGTTCGCGGAGTGCGCGTGCTTCGGAAAGTGTGAGTTGCTCTTTCATGGTTTAACTTATGTTTTCTTCGTTACGTGTATCTTTCTTTAGCCTGCATTATTCACACTGTTCCGTCCCGAAAGGTCTAAATGGCAGTGCATCAGCGTGAGCACAGCGATGACGATGAAGAATGTAGTAAATCCTACTTTCAAAGAGAAAGAGCGAGCACCACGCTAAGGTGCTGTCAGTTAGACCTTGCAGTAGGAACGAGTATGAATATGCAGGTTAGAACCTCGCTTTCGATGATTTACGGACTCAGTCAATCCGACTCTTGACTTCCTTCCTCGCTCTGCTGAGAAGCAGTCTGACGTAGGATTCCGTCTCACCCATGGCTCTTGCAATTTCCGCCGTTTCAAGTCCGTCAAAGTGGAACAGTGTGAAGGCGCGAGATTGTTTTTCGGGCAGGGAGTTCACGAGGCGTTGCAGACGCTCCACCCTTTCTCGTCCCATCAGAAGCGTTTCGGGAGAGGGTGTCACGGTGACGTCCAAATTCTCCTCCACGCCAAACTCCATGCGGTTCAAATCTCTCAAACGATTCAAACTCAGGTTTCTCACCGTGGAGGAGAAATAGGGGTAAGCCTCCCCCACCGTCACCTCTGCCAGCCTCTCGCGTCGTTTCCAAAGAGCCTCAAAGGCATCCTGCAGGATGTCCTGCGCCTCGTCCGCACTGACGACATAGCGCTGCGCTTGAGCCAACAAGCGGGCGGCATGCGAGAGAAAGGCGGTGTGGAGTTCTTCGGGAGTCATCGGCGAACAAAGGAGTGAAACAAGAGTGGAACCTTGCGGGGTTCTAATCACATAACACGCAAGAAACGGTTTCTGCCACAAAAATAAAAGGAAAAAAGCGTTCCGATAATATTGCTGTCCATCAAGCGGTAGTAAAACTGAACGACACAGTCTTCATCTTCCTCGCCACGGCTGACACTCTCGTTTCCGCCCGCCGTGGCAATAGTTTTTCTGAAGATTTGTCATTCTTTTCTGCCGATTTTACATTTTTTCTTGGGAGTTATTGGTTTACGCCCAAGGGTGAAAACATTTACGCCCAAGGGTGAAAGCGTTTGCGCCCAAGGGTGAAAGCATTTACGCCCAAGGGTGGAAGCATTTACGCCCAAGGGTGGAAGCATTTACGCCCAAGGGCGTAAACCAACGGGAATAGGCAAAATCGTTGCCACGGCACGTAAAAGCATAAGTTACCAAACTGAGAATTACGCTTTTGCCCTTGCAAGGCGCGGACTTCTTTATATACCCGCTTACCCGGGGTGTCGTTCGCTGCGCTCACTTGCCCCGGACTGGTCGCAAACCCTCCTTCGTCGGGTTGGATTGGGCTTTCAGCCCGTAGTCATCAACGTGGCGTGTGCCTTCGGCGCGACGTCGTTCCTGCGCGCCGCTTCGTCACACCTGCAAGCCGACTCGTCACTCCTGCGCGCCGATTCGTCACTTACCGCCCGAGGGACGGCATGTTTACCGCCCGAGGGACGGCATGTTTACCGCCCGCCCAGTGGTAAGTTTGCCGCTCGTCGAGCGGCAAGTGACGAAGCCTAAGGAAAGAGTGACGAAGCAGCGCTGAAACACCGCGCACAGTGTTTTTGGGGGAGTCAGAAATGCAAAGAGACGGAGAGTCGGCGCGGAGGTTGTTTGATGGGTTTGAACAGGATTTGTTCAATGCTTGTTCAATGCTTGTTCAATGACAAGCGAATGATATTGCTTGAAAGTTGAATCGGCACTTTTTGACTCTTAGTCTCTTTGACTCTTTGATTCTTTGTCTCTTTGTCTCTTTGACTCTTTGTCTCTTTGACTCTTTGTCTCTTTGACTCTTTGTCTCTCAATGTAGGGTTTGTGTATAGTTTGTGTATAGTTTTCGGCGCAAACTATACATTTCGTAACGCGCGGAAAATCAGCGGGATGCAGGGTTTAATGTCGGGTTTGTGTATAGTTTGCAGAGTTTTTTGTTTCCCCCTTTATTTACGTATAGTGTAGAGAGGGTTCCGTAAACCACGGAACAAGGAGTATTCCAAAACAAAACGTAAGCACTTTCTTTTGAACGTTCCTTATCCCATAATTTATAGAACACCCCTAAAGTGATTCGTTGCGGATGAAGAACACTTGCCCGTAAAAATTCGTAGTTTTGCAGGCAGATGACACTTCGTGCATCCATTTCATGACAGCACCGGATTCAACGCTCATAACCTCACCCCACCCCATGACCGAACTCTATCTCTGCCGCCACGGCGAAACGGAAGAAAACGTGGCGGGCATCTTGCAAGGACAATCACCGGGACATCTCACCGCCCAAGGTTGCGAACAGGCTGCGGCACTGCGCGAGCGTCTCGTCGCAGAAGGCGTGCGCTTCGACGCGCTGCTAGTCAGTGACCTCGCGAGGACGCTCCACACCGCCCGCATCGTGAACGAGCATTTCGGTCTCCCGCTCACGCCCTGCCCGCTGCTCCGCGAACGCGACTGGGGCAGTCTGACGGGCAGACGCATCGAAGAGGTGCGCGACATGGAGTTTCCGAAGGACGTGGAAACGGTGAAGGCGATGCACGAACGGGCACGCCGGTTCCTCGACTTCCTCCACAGACACCACGACGGCGAAACGGTGCTCGCCATCGGACACGGTCTCTTCAACCGCGTGATTCGCGCCACACTCGCCGGCGTCACCATTCGCGACATACCTCGCATGACAAACGGCGAAGTGACCGTGCTCCACGTGCCGAACACGCGCCACCATCGCTCCGCCGAAATCCTGCCTGCACAATCTGTCCCCGCAAACCACTCAGACCAATCCGACCGCTCGGACGCCTGAAATGTTTTTTCGGGAGTTTATTTTGACTCCCCCCCGCACGCAAAACTCGGACTCCGCGGCTTCCCTTTCGAGGGTGGCGCGGAGCCCGAGTGGTTTTGAACGTACGGACACTGATTTGTACGCTCTTTTTCAGATTTCTTCCGAGAATCAGAAGTCGATTTCCATTCCGAGACCGAAGACGTCGTTCGTGCGGTGGAAGTTGACATAGCCGTTGTAGCGACCAGCCTGCATGGCGGCACCGACGGCACCCATGACGTTCTGAGCGGCGCCAGCCTCACGCTGAATCACGCCGAGACGGTCCTGAGCCAACTGAATCTGTTCGGGAGTGGAAGTGGCATTATTGATAATGCTCTGCTGATAGGCAGCATCTTGGGTGAGTGCGTTGGTCAACTGACCCACCATGGCGTTCACCTTCTGGTCGAGTTTGTCGTAGGGCGCCATGTCCTTCTTGTAGTGCGTGTAGATAGTCTTGAAGTAGGCGACGTTGAGGTGGATGCGCTTCTTGATTTTGACGCGTGCACCGAGACCGACGCTGTTGGAGTTGGTGACGAAACTGATGTCAGAAATGAAGTCGCTGTTGTCGCCGAGCCCGTAGTTGGTGGTTTGCCAACCGGCGCTGACGGTGACGATGTCGTTGATGTCATATTCCGCACCAGCAAGGATTTCCCAGCCACCGCCTTTGAGGTGGTTTTCTTTGTGTTCGTACTGGGTGGCTTGCTTGTCGAAATAGTAGTGGAAGCCAGCGGAGAGTCGGAGGTTCTTCTTCACGTCATATTTTGCACCGAGGGTGAGGATGGCGGGAATGTCGGCTGCGATTTTCTTGCCGTCGTCAAACTCCGCAAGTCCGCTGGTGTTCACGCCGGAGCGGTTCTTCAGGCGGAGACGGGTTTTGAACTCATATTTTGCAGCGAGGTTCACCTTGCCAAGATTGTAGTTCACGCTGACGATGGGAGTGAAGCCCCAGCCCGTCTGGTCGCAGTTGAGTTCGCGGTTGGCAGCGAGCGCGGCGAAGTCGGGCATGCCCTGCTGGGTGAAGAGCGTGGAGGCAGGCATGTTGACCGTTCCGCCAGGCGTGTTCACGTTCACGCCGATGTTGCGGACGTAGCCATAGTAGTTACAGTCTGCATAGACCACGCGACCGCCGACGCTGACGTTCAACTTGTCGGTCACTTTGTAGCCGACGCCGAACTGTCCACCGAAGTAGTACTGACGACCCTGCACTTTGGTATCCATGGTGTAGCCACTGACAGCACCGGGTTGGAGGGCGTTGATGAGGTCGGGGAGCAAAGCCACCTGGCTCTCGAAGGAACCGAGGCCGTCGTCAAACTGACACTTGCCACCGCCACCGGTGATGCCGAAGTGGAAGGAGAAGAACCACTTGTCTGCGATGCGGGCGAGGTCGATGGAAGGAATGACGGGAGCCTTTGCGTTACCCTCAAAACGCTTGAGACCGTTCTCTGCGTTCTGCACGCCGTTCACCGTTCCTGTGGCGAAGGGAGTAAAATAGGAAGTGGCGGTACGAGTCTGATAGGCACTCTGAAGGTCAAAACCCATGTGCCAACCTTTGCTCATGAGACCGATACCGGCAGGGTTGAAATAGGCGGCATCCACGTTGAAGTAGGCGTCGCGCGCCGGGTTACGAAGGAAAGAAACACTTTGGTTGGTGTTGGTCAGATAACCTCCGGCGAAAGCGGACGTCATCGCGCTGACCGCGGCAGCAGCCACAAGGATGATTTTTCTCATATTTCTTTTTTATTGGTAAAAACTTCGGCAAAAGTACGGCTTTCATGCACACAAGCAAAACAAATTGTGCAATAATTATACATTTCTTTACTTTTCTCCTCGTTTTGCACAGTCGGCTTACATTTTGAGCGGGATTTAGCGGGAGAAAAGCCTTACGTCAGCCCCTATTCCTCTCCACTCTCTATTCTTTAGCGTGCAGAGCCAAGGAAGCCTAAGGAAAAAGTGACGAAGCCTAAGGAGAAAGTGATAATTTCTCAGCAAAAATCGTTGCCACGGTGCGTAACAATGGTCAATCTGCTGCGTGGCAATCGGTTCCGGGTTTGGTCATGTACTTCTCTGACCGTTCTGAGACAAAGAGTCAAATCGGCAGATTGTTAATCCCTCCGAGAGAGGGGTTACACTTTTGAGACACTTTGAAAGACTAAGTCGCTGTAAACCAAGCATCTCCCGATTATAACAGTGAAACGCGTCGTTTTGTGCCCCCCAAAAAACGACGCGTTCGCACGCATTTAGAGATTAGTCTCGTTCTCAGTGCTTTAGCTTCAAGAAGTGTAACCCCTTTCTGTCCGTTTTCAGTTGCCAACGACACCCACGCCGCCACCCGGCGATGACCATAAAAGTTGGTAGGAGAATGCACGACGATTGTCTGAACCCTGCCGAAGCATCGGAATGCGACTAAAAACATGACGTTTTGGCTAAGCAAAAGCGTATTTTGTAACGAAAAGAAAGTTTTTCGCGTATATAAAAGATTTTTGCTTGTTTTCTATTCAATATTTCAGAGATTTGTTTTACCTTTGCCGTCGCAAAGCAGAAAGTGGGCTGCCAAAAGGTCTGAAGAGACAACGAAACAGCCATCGACACAAACCCTGCGGACGCCGGTGCGTCCTTCACAAGCCACACACAAAAACTAACTATATACCCTCTTTCCATGACCCGAAAACTGGAGTTTACCAAAATGCACGGGGCCGGCAACGATTATATCTACGTCAATACGTTGAAATATCCCGTTGCCGATCCCGAGCGCTTGTCTGCCCTTTGGAGCGACCGACACAAAGGCATCGGCGGAGACGGGCTCGTGCTCATTGGCGCAGGAGCCGACGGAGCAGACTTCTCCATGAGAATCTTCAACAACGACGGTTCCGAAGCGCGAATGTGCGGCAACGCCTCACGCTGCATCGGAAAATATCTTTATGAATACGGCCTCACCGACCAAACCACCATCCGACTCTCCACACTCTCCGGCATCAAGGTGCTTCAGCTGAAACTCGACACGCACAACCGCGTGGAGAGCGTGACGGTTGACATGGACCTCCCGCGCCTTGCCGTTCCCTCCCAATGTGCCACTCCCGACGGAGCGCTGAAAGAGGGCGAGGTCGAGGCGACAAACGGCGAGCGCCACGTCGGCACCTTCGTTTCAATGGGAAATCCGCACTTCGTGGTCTTCGTGCCCGACGTGGAGACCTATCCCGTCGCCGAGGTGGGACCGACGCTGGAGTTTGCACCCATATTCCCCGAGCGCTGCAACATTGAGTTTGCCACCGTCCGTCCCGACGGCAGCATCCGAATGCGTGTCTGGGAGCGCGGATCCGGCATCACCATGGCGTGCGGCACGGGCGCTTGTGCCACAGCGGTGGCAGCGGCATTGACCCATCGCACCGACCGAAGCAGTGACATCGTCATGGACGGCGGTACCCTGCACATCAACTGGCGCGAGAGTGACGACCGCGTGATGATGACAGGTCCTGCCACCCGCGTGTTTGACGGCGTCATCGAATTTGAAGAGTGAAAAACCAATGATAGTTCTGCCCTCGCGGCGGAACTTTTCTTTTTCACAAACTTCACACCACACCTTATTATATATACGCGCGAGCGAAGACCACACCTTATTATATATATACGCGCGAGCGAAGACCACACCATATTATATATATACGCGCAAGCGAAGACACCACACCTTATTATATATGCGCAGCCTCGCCCGCATCAAAAAGCCATAAAAGTCTCAAATCATGATAACTCTCAACGAAAACTTTCTGAAACTCCAGAAGAACTATCTTTTTGCGGACATCGCCCAAAAAGTCGCAACCTATCAGCAGACACACCCCGAAGCCCCCGTCATCCGCATGGGCATCGGTGACGTCACTCGTCCCTTGGCACCCGCCGTCATTGAAGCACTGCACCGCGCCGTGGACGAAATGGGCAGCGCCGAGACGTTCCGCGGCTACGGTCCGGAGCACGGCTATGAGTTCCTGCGCCGAGCCATTGTCGAAAACGATTTCGCACCACGAGGCATCCAAATCGACGCCGACGAAATTTTCATCAACGATGGCGCAAAAAGCGACACCGGAAACTTCGGCGACATCCTCGGAACGGACAACACGCTCTGCGTCACCGACCCCATCTATCCCGTCTATATCGACTCCAACGTCATGGGCGGACGCGCCGGAGAGTTCAAAAACGGGGCTTGGAGCCGCGTCACCTACTGTCCCTGCAACGCAGAAAACGACTTTGTGCCCGCTTTGCCCGAAAATTCCGCAGATATGATTTACCTTTGCTACCCGAATAACCCCACCGGCACCACGCTCTCGCGTGAAGAGTTGGAGAAATGGGTGGCTTACGCCCTCGCACACGGCAGCCTCATCCTCTATGATGCAGCCTACGAGGCATACATCACTCGAGAGGGCATCCCCCACTCCATCTACGAGATTCCCGGTGCCGAAAAGTGCGCCGTCGAATTCCACTCCTTCTCTAAAACCGCCGGATTCACGGGACTCCGCTGCGGCTACACCGTGGTGCCTAAAACGCTCACTGTCAAAGCCGCCGACGGCACCGAGGTGCCACTCAACGGACTTTGGAACCGACGCCAGTGCACAAAGTTCAACGGAACAGCCTATGTCGTGCAGCGAGCAGCAGCAGCCATCTACACCCCCGAAGGCAAACAGCAGGTGCGAGAGACCATTGACTACTACATGGAGAACGCCCGCATCATGCGCAACGCCCTGGAAGCAGCCGGACTGAAAGTCTATGGCGGCGTGGATGCACCCTACATCTGGTTCAAAACACCGGAGGGCGTCGGAAGTTGGGAGTTCTTTGAACGCCTGCTCCACGAAATCCACGTGGTCAGCACACCCGGAGTCGGATTCGGACCCGCCGGAGAAGGCTACATCCGACTCACCGCCTTCGGCACACGCGAAAACACCATCGCAGCCATGGAGAGACTCTCCAAACTGAGCAAATGAACCACACGACAGAAACGCTGAGCGGGCTAAGAAGCAAAAAGCAACCTAAACGTAAGCACATTCTTTTGATTGACCCTTATTCCATCATTGATAGAACACCCCTGAAAAGTTCAACCAATAAACATATCTCAAAAGCAAAGCTTTCACGCGAAAGAAGAAATCCACACAATTAACTAAACTATAAACCTTTTAATCATTACGTATGAGCAACCTGCGTTTTAAAGTAGTAGAAGAGGCGTTCAAGAAACGCCCGTTAGAGGTCGCAACACCCGCCGAACGTCCTTCAGAGTACTTTGGCAAGTATGTGTTCAACCAGGAGAAAATGTTCAAGTATCTCCCCCTCAAGACCTATCAGCAACTGCGCGAGGTCATCGAGAAAGGCGGAGTGCTTTCCCTGAGCGTCGCCAACGACGTGGCACAAGGAATGAAGAAGTGGGCAATGGAAATGGGAGCCACCCACTGCACACACTGGTTCCAGCCGCTGACCGAAGGAACAGCCGAAAAACACGACGCCTTCGTGGAACACGACTTCAAAGGCGGCATGATTGAAGAATTCTCCGGAAAAGAACTCGTGCAGCAGGAACCCGATGCCTCCTCCTTCCCCAACGGCGGCATCCGCTCCACCTTCGAGGCACGCGGCTACTCCGCCTGGGACCCTGCCTCTCCCGTCTTCCTCATCGGCGACACACTGATGATTCCCACCATCTTCGTCAGTTACACCGGAGAAGCACTCGACTATAAGGCGCCGCTCAAAAAAGCACTCGCTGCTGTCGATAAGGCTGCCACTGCCGTCTGCAAATACTTTGACCCCAACGTCACCCGCGTCACCGCCAACCTCGGCTGGGAACAGGAATACTTCCTCATCGATGAGGGACTCTATGCCGCACGCCCCGACCTCTTGCTGACCGGACGTACCCTCATGGGACACGATTCCGCCAAGAACCAGCAGATGGAGGACCACTACTTTGGCGCCATCCCCGAACGCGTCGCAGAATTCATGCGCGACCTCGAAATCCAGGCTCTCGAACTCGGCATCCCCTGCAAAACACGCCACAACGAAGTGGCGCCTAACCAGTTTGAGCTCGCTCCCATCTTTGAAGAGTGCAACCTCGCCGTCGATCACAACATGCTCATCATGTCGCTCATGCGCAAGATTGCACGTAAGCACGGCTTCCGCTGCCTCCTCCACGAAAAACCCTTCGCAGGAATCAACGGCTCAGGAAAACACAACAACTGGAGTCTCACAACCAACACCGGCGCACTGCTCCACGGTCCCGGCAAAACACCCGAAGACAACCTCCGCTTCATCGTCTTCGTCGTGGAAACACTGATGGGCGTCTATCGCCACAACGGACTCCTCAAAGCTTCCATCATGAGCGCCACCAACGCTCACCGTCTCGGCGCCAACGAAGCACCACCCGCCATCATCTCCAGTTTCCTCGGGAAACAAATCAGCGAACTCTTGGAGAAGGTCGAAAACTCCACCTCCGACGAACTCTTCACTCTCGAAGGAAAACACGGTGTGAAACTCGGCATCCCGCAGATTCCTGAACTCATGGTGGACAACACCGACCGCAACCGCACCTCTCCCTTCGCATTCACCGGAAACCGCTTCGAGTTCCGCGCCGTCGGTTCCATTGCCAACTGTGCCAGCGCGATGATTGCCCTCAACACCGCCGTGGCTGAAGCTCTTGTTTCCTTCAAAGAACGTGTGGATGCACGCATCGAGAAAGGTCAGTCTCAAATCAGCGCCATCCTCGACGTCGTGCGCGAAGACATCAAGACCTGCAAACCCATCCACTTCGACGGAAACGGCTACAGCGACGAATGGAAAGAAGAAGCTGCCCGCCGTGGTCTTGACTGCGAAACTTCCTGCCCGCTCATCTTCGACCGCTATCTGGACGATGCCACCATTGAAATGTTCACCAAGATGGACGTCATGAACCGTCACGAACTGGAAGCACGCAACGAAATCAAATGGGAAACCTATCAGAAGAAGATTCAAATCGAAGCACGCGTCTTGGGCGACATCTGCATGAACCACATCATTCCCGTCGCCACAAAATATCAGAGCGAACTCGTCGACAACGTGCACAAGATTCAACTTGCCTTCTCCGACCCCGCCAAGGTGAAAGAACTCACTGCCTACAACATTGACCTCATCGAGAAGATAAACAAACACACCTCCTTCATTGCTGAGAACGTCGAAGCCATGGTCGAAAAGAGAAAGGTGGTGAACAAGATTGAAAACGTTCGCGAACTCGCCATCGCCTACCACGACGAGATTGCCCCCTATTTCGACGCCATCCGCTATCACATCGACAAACTCGAACTCATCGTTGAGGACGAAATGTGGACACTCCCGAAATATCGCGAACTTCTCTTCATCCGATAAACGTTATTTCTTTTTTACTCGCTTTTTCTCACGCCAATGCCGAGGCAACTCCCCGCGCATTGGCGTGATTTTTGGAGGCTCACGCAGCAGAAGCGGATGTTTAGCCGAAATTTCGTAATTTTGCGGCATCAACAAAGCAGAAAAGAATATGAACCAGCCCGTCTCTCAAGAAAGATACGTCAA
>NZ_JADYUH010000066.1 GCF_021531665.1 Prevotellamassilia timonensis | reverse complement strand
GGCTCTATGCCATCAAGAATCTCGCCACGCTGATGGAACGCCCCGCCGTCTTGCAGGAAGCAGTCTTCCAACGCCTCTTTGAACAAGCTGAAATTGCACAATTTAATCGTGAGGAGCTGAAAAGCTATCTTGAAAGCCAAAAGGACTTCTGGGACCTTTTTGCCGTGACGGAAACCGCAGAGAAGAAAGGTCGTGCGGAAGGAATGGCGGAGGGTATGGCTAAAGGAAGAGCGGAAGGAATGGCAGAAGGAATGGCAGAAGGAATGGCTAAAGGAAGAGAGGAGGGAAGAGCGGAAGGAATGGCAGAAGTGTTCCGTACCATGTATCGTAAAGGTATGTCTGTGGAAGAAATTGCAAACATTACATCGTCAAGCACCGAGGACGTAAACAAAGCCATCAGCAGTGCCAACTAAGCTTAGGGAACAGGATAAAGAAACGGTTTAGTATGATCATGGTAGAGCATATCTTGGCAAATAGTCATGGCTAAGTTTTTCAAAAAACAAAACATTAAGATTCAAAAGTCTGATATGAATACAATTAAGCACGCATTACTTAAAGGAGATGAAAAATTCCTTGATCATACAAAGAGTGTGGCTTTATACGGTAAACTCTATTGGCGCAAATCAAACAAAAAACTTAATGTTGGTGACATCGTGTATCTTTTTATGATAGGTAAAGGGCATTTTCAAATTAGATACAAACTCGAAGTTACCCATACAAATGCATCAAGACCAGACAAAGAATGTTGGTTGGCTCCATTTGTTCCTGATGATAATTGCCTTGAGTTCACTCCTATTGCAGATATGTATGAGGGGAAACAACTCGGATATGACGAATTGGAATCAATAGGCATCAGTCGACATGTTCAATATTCTTTTCTCAATGAAGAACAGGTAAACTTCATAGATAAATATTTCAAGTAGAAATATGACATAAAGTTTGCATGATTGATACTATTATCAGTGTCTTAGTTTCATGGACTTGGGGGAACGTTCAAAAGAAGAACTTCCGTCCTATTTTTTAGATTATTACTGTCCGGTAAAGCTTTTGAGTATCAAAATTTAGGGTTGGATACCTCACTCGTATTCAATCCTATTTTTTCAACTGTTTTATCAGACAACCTTTCTGAGTGAATCCACACAAAGAGAAAAGGATTTCAAGAAAAACATTACCTCAGAACCTACACAAAGCGGTAGAGTTCTGAGGTAAGAAAAGATGTGTGAAAAATCAGTTTGCGCAAACGGGAATCAATATTCCTGCCAGCACTTGATGTCAAGGTCTTCGGGTTTCAACGTGCAGAAGGCATAGATGAAGGCTGAAGCAAGACGAGCATTGGTGATGAGAGGAACGTTAAGGTCAATGGCTGCACGGCGAATCTTGTAACCGTTAGTCAATTCACCAGACGACAAGTTCTTGGGAACGTTCACCACCATGTCTATCTCCTTGTTGTGAAGCATGTCTAATGCCTGCGGAGTCTGGGGAGCCTCGCTCGGCCAGTGAACCAAGGTGTTGGGGATGCCGTTGTCTGTGAGATAGCGCGAGGTACCGGGTGTGGCGAAGAGGTTGAAACCATTGTCACGGAGCAAGGTCGCAGCGGCGAGCATCTCTGCCTTCTGTTTGCCGTCTCCGGTGGAGAGCAGGATGTTCTTCTTGGGAATGCGATGACCGACAGACAACATGGCTTTGAGCAAGGCTGCGCGGGAGTCTTCGCCGAGACAGCCGACTTCGCCGGTGGAGGACATGTCCACACCAAGCACGGGGTCAGCCTTTTGCAGACGGTTGAAGGAGAACTGCGAAGCCTTGATGCCAACATAGTCCAAATCGAAAAGACTCTTCGCAGGTTTCTCGACGGGAAGTCCGAGCATGATGCGGGTGGCAAGTTCGATGAGGTTAATCTTCAGCACCTTGCTGACGAAGGGGAAGGAACGTGATGCACGGAGGTTGCACTCAATCACCTTGATGTCATTCTCACGTGCCAAGAACTGAATGTTGAAGGGTCCGGAGATGTGAAGTTCGCGAGCGATTTGCTTTGAGATTTTCTTGATGCGGCGCGCCGTTTCGACATAGAGTTTCTGAGGCGGGAACTGAATGGTGGCATCACCGGAGTGAACGCCTGCGAACTCAATGTGTTCACTGATGGCGTAGGCGATGATTTCACCATCGCGAGCCACGGCGTCCATTTCAACTTCCTTGGCATGTTGCATGAAACGGCTGACCACGACGGGATGTTTCTTGCTGACATTGGCGGCGAGTCGGAGGAAACGTTCCAACTCGTCTTGGTTGGAGCAGACGTTCATGGCAGCACCGGAGAGCACGTAGGAAGGACGCACCAACACGGGGAAGCCAACACGGTCAATGAACTGTTGAATGTCGTCCATGCTAGTCAGCGCGCTCCACTCAGGCTGGTCCACACCGATGCGACCGAGCATGGCAGAGAACTTCTCGCGGTCTTCGGCATTGTCAATGTAGCGTGCGGGAGTACCGAGCAAGTTTATCTTGGCGGCATCGAGACGAAGGGCGAGGTTATTGGGAATCTGACCGCCGGTGGAGACAATCACGCCGTGGGGCGTCTCGAGGTCAAGGATGTCCATGACGCGCTCAAAGGTGAGTTCGTCAAAATAGAGGCGGTCGCAAATGTCATAGTCCGTAGAAACCGTTTCGGGATTATAGTTAATCATGACGGAACGGTAGCCTTCCTTGCGAATTGTGTTGAGAGCCTGCACGCCGCACCAGTCAAATTCCACGGAAGAGCCGATGCGATAGGCACCGCTGCCGAGGACGACGACAGAGCGTTTGTCGTTCTCAAACTGAATGTCGTGGGCGACGCCACTGTAAGTCATATAGAGATAGTTGGTGAGCGCAGGATATTCTGCTGCCAGCGTATCAATTTGTTTGACGACAGGAAGAACGCCCTTCTTCTTGCGATGTTCTCTCACGGCTGCAGAGGCTTTTTCGATGTCCATTTCTTTTTCCATGCCGATGGCGCGGGCGATTTGGAAATCGGTGAAGCCTTGCACCTTGGCGCGACGCAGCAGTTCGTCGTCAAGTGCTTCAAGAGACGCACACTGGTGAAGTTCACAGTCCGTCTGATGAATCTTTTGTAACTTCTGGAGGAACCAGAGGTCAATCTTTGTCAGCTCGTGGATGCGCTCGATGCTATAGCCCGCAGCCAATGCTTTTTCAATGACAAAGATGCGTTTGTCCGTCGGCTCTTTGAGAGCCTCCTCCACGTTGTCAATCTTCAGTTCCTTGTTATCTACGAAGCCGTGCATGCCTTGTCCAATCATGCGCAAGCCCTTCTGAATCACTTCTTCAAAGGTGCGTCCAATCGCCATGACTTCACCCACGGACTTCATGGAGGAACCGAGTTCGCGATCTACTCCGCGGAACTTGCCGAGGTCCCAGCGCGGGATTTTACAAACGACATAGTCCAAGGCGGGTTCAAAGAAGGCGGTGGTGGTTTTCGTCACGGAGTTCTTGAGATCAAAGAGTCCGTAGCCGAGTCCGAGTTTGGCTGCCACAAAGGCAAGTGGATATCCCGTGGCTTTGGAGGCGAGAGCGGAGGAGCGAGAGAGACGGGCATTAACTTCGATGACACGATAGTCTTCGCTTTCGGGGTCGAAGGCATATTGCACGTTGCACTCGCCGACGATGCCAACATGACGCACGATGCGGATGGAGAGTTCGCGGAGTTTGTGGTACTCTGCATTCGTCAAAGTCTGCGAGGGAGCGATGACGATGCTCTCGCCGGTGTGGATGCCGAGCGGGTCAAAGTTCTCCATGTTGCAGACGGTGATGCAGTTGTCGAAGCGGTCGCGCACCACCTCATATTCCACCTCTTTCCAGCCTTTCAGACTTTTCTCGACCAAAACCTGCGGCGAGAAGGAGAAGGCTTTTTCTGCCAGACGATTCAGTTGTTCTTCGTCGTCGCAGAATCCGGAGCCGAGACCGCCGAGCGCATAGGCAGCACGGAGGATGACGGGATAGCCGAGACGTGCGGCAGCATTGCGTGCCTCCTCGATGGTTTCGCAAGCCTCGCTGCTGATGGTTTTGACACCGATTTCGTTGAGTTTTTCAACGAAGAGTTCGCGGTCTTCGGTGTCCATGATGGCTTGAACGGGTGTGCCGAGCACTTGAAGTCCGTGTTTTTCGAACACTCCGTTTCGGAAGAGTTCCACGCCGCAGTTCAGCGCGGTCTGTCCGCCGAAGGCAAGCATGATGCCCTGCGGTTTTTCCTTTTCAATGACACGCTCGACGAAATAGGGGGTGACGGGAAGGAAGTAGATGCGGTCAGCCACTCCTTCGGAGGTCTGCACGGTGGCGATGTTGGGATTGATGAGGACGGTTTCAATGCCTTCTTCCTTGAGAGCCTTGAGGGCTTGGGAACCGGAATAGTCAAACTCTCCTGCCTCGCCAATTTTCAAAGCGCCGGAACCAAGCAGCAGAACTTTCTTTATTGTTGACATGATGAAAGGGGCGTTTTGCCCGAAGATTTAAAGAGGGTGTTCTATATATATTATATAAGGTATGGTGGAAACCTACCGGGTGACATCCGAGTGAGATGTTTCCGCGGCGTTTCAGTCGTGGAGAAGTTTGACGAAATCGTCAAAGAGGAACTCCGTGTCCACGGGTCCGCTGCAGGCTTCCGGGTGGAACTGAGCGGAGAACCAGGGTTTGGACTCGTGTCGGATGCCTTCGTTTGAACCGTCGTTCATGTTCACGAAGAAAGGTTTCCATTCAGCAGGCAGCGTGTCGGAATCGACGGCATAGCCATGGTTCTGGGAGGTGACAAAGCAACGGTTCGTGCCGACCATGCGCACGGGTTGATTGTGGCTGCGGTGACCATATTTCAATTTGTAGATGCTTGCTCCGGCAGCTTTGGAAAGCAACTGGTTACCCATGCAGATTCCCATGCAGGGACGCACGTTTTCGTTTTCCAAGAACTTTCGGATGTGAGCAACCGCCTCGGAGCAGGTGTCGGGGTCGCCGGGGCCGTTGGCGAGGAAGAGACCGTCGAACTCAAGGGAGTTGAAGTCATAGTTCCAAGGAACACGAATGACCTCCACGCCACGTTTGAGCAGACAGCGAATGATGTTGTGCTTCACGCCGCAATCGACAAGCACCACGCGCTTGCGTCCTTCGCCACTGCCATAGCGAATCACTTCTTTGCAGGAAACGCGGGCGACATAGTTCACGCCTTCATACTCTGCCGTCGGAATGCGGTCGGGCTCATCGTCAAAGACAATCTTGCCCATCATCACTCCGTGCTCACGCAGCACCTTGGTCAGTTCGCGGGTGTCGATGCCGGTGATGCCGGGGACTTTTTCACGCTTGAGCCAATCGGCGAGACTTTCCACTGCATTCCAGTGGCAGTACTGCTCACTGTAGTCACTGACGATGATGGCGGAGGCATAGATTTTGTCACTCTCCATGAAGTCAGCCAAACCTTCGGAGGTCATGCTGAAGGGAGGCACCCCGTAGTTTCCGACCAAGGGATAGGTCAAAGTCATCAGCTGCCCGGCGTAGGATGGGTCGGTGAGACTTTCCGGATAGCCGGTCATGGCGGTGTTGAACACCACTTCTCCTGCCACAGGGGCTTCATAACCAAACGACTTGCCGGAGAACCGGACGCCGTTGTCAAGGATTAATGTTACGTTTCGCATTTCTTTTTGTTTGCAGCTCTTGGAGCCGTTGTGGTTTCTGTTTTTGGGGGTATATGGTCTGACGGAGTTTTGTCCGCTTCTGAACTTATAATCCGCTTCTGAACTTTGTCAGTTGGAGCGGTTGACTTTTTCAAAATAATCGACAAAGGCTTGATTCACTCTCATGTTGCCGCCGGGCGTGGGATAGTGACCGGAGAAGTACCAGTCCCCCGGGGAATTCGGGCAGGCTTCGTGGAGTCCTTCGAGGCTCTGAAAGACGATGTGAATCTCAGTCGTGACGCCCTCGGGGCGAAGCATTTCTGCCATCTTCGCGGAGATTTCTTCTGAAGTGAAAGGTTCATAGACCTCTCTCACATAGTTCACGATTTCTTCTTTGGGTCTCCCGACTTGCGCCTTGCAGCGACGATAGATGTCAGCGAGGAGGCTCTCCGTTCCACGGTCTTTGTGGAGCGCGATGGCAGCACGGAAAGCAATGAACTCGTCCATGTTCGCCATGTCGATGCCGTAGTAGTCGGGGTATCTGACCTGCGGCGAGGAGCTGACAACCACGATGCGTTTGGGGTGCAGGCGGTCAAGGATGCGGATGATGCTCTCTCGCAAAGTGGTGCCGCGAACAATGCTGTCGTCAATCACGACGAGGTTGTCCACGCCGGGACGGATGCTGCCGTAGGTGATGTCATAGACGTGTGCCGCCAAATCGTTACGAGAATTCCCCTCGGCGATGAAGGTGCGCATTTTGATGTCTTTCCACGCCACCTTCTCACCTCGGATATGGCGTGAGAGGATGCGGGCAAGGTCTTCCCGGCTGAAGTCCGGACCGAGTTTGGAAATTTCTTCAATTTTTTGTCGGTTCAGATATTCGTCAAAACCTTGCAGAAGACCGTAGTAGGAAGACTCTGCGGTGTTGGGAATGTAGGCGAGCACCGTGTTGTCAATTTCGCTGTTGACGGCACGAAGCACGGGATGAACGAGTTTGCGTCCGAGTTCTTTTCGCTCGCGATAGATGTCCACGTCGGAGCCTCGGCTGAAATAGACTCTCTCAAAGGAGCAGGCGGCGAATTTCTTGGGCTGAAGAATCTGTTCCATGCGCATCCCGCCGCGTTTGTTCATGAAGAGTCCCTGTCCGGGAAGGAGTTCGTGGACGGCGTGTGCTTCCACGTCAAAGGTGGTTTGGATGACGGGGCGTTCGGAGGCAATGACCATGACCTCGTCGTCTTTATACCAGAATGCCGGGCGAATGCCCCACGGGTCGCGCAGCGTGAACGTCTCGCCGGAGCCTGTGATGCCGCAGACGACATATCCTCCGTCCCAAACGGGCGCGGAAAGTTTCAAGACGTTGGCGAGGTTGATTTGGTCTTCAATGTAGCGTGTGACATCGCAGTCCGTCAGCCCAAGTTTTTGCGCCTCAACAAAACAGCGCTCACTCTCGCGGTCCAGTCGGTGTCCGAGTTGTTCGAGAAGGATATAGGTGTCCGACACCATGCGGGGATGCTGTCCCTTGACAGCAATCTCATTGAAAATCTCCTGCACGTTCGTCATGTTGAAGTTCGCACAGAGACAAAGGTTTTTGGCGCGCCAGTTGTTTCTTCTCAGGAAGGGATGAACATAAGAAAGGCCACTCTTGCCGGTAGTAGAATACCGGAGGTGGCCCATATAAATTTCTCCTGCAAACGGCACGAAGCGTGCCGCGAAGTCTGCGTCATGAAGTTGTTCTTCCGAAAAGTCTCGAAATTTCTCCTGCACGTCGGCAAAGATTTTCTGAATGGCAGTGCCGCCAAGCCCCCTTTCACGGAAAATGAACTCCTCGCCGGGCGCAGCCTGCATCTTCACACAAGCCAAGCCGGCGCCTTCCTGACCGCGGTTGTGCTGCTTCTCCATCAGCAAATAGAGTTTGTTCAAGCCGTACATCCACGTGCCGTATTTCTTTTCATAATAGGAAAGCGGCTTGAGAAGCCTCACCATTGCCACACCGCATTCGTGTTTCAAAGTTTCCATAGTTGCAAGAGGGGAAAACAGAGGGATTGTGCAAGGTTGCTCTGTTCTCGGAGCAAATTTACAAAATTTTTTGTTCCATCCGCCGATTCACCATAAATTTGCATGAACAATGAGCAAAACTTTGTCTGTTCTGAGATTTTCTTAGTCTAAAATTGCTTGTACTATGAAAGAAATTCACTGGGGATTTATTGGTTGCGGCGAAGTGACCGAGAAGAAGAGCGGTCCCGCGTTTGGAATGATTGAAGGTTCCGACGTGGTTGCCGTCATGAGCCGACGCGCCGAGAAAGCGGAATCCTACGCCCAACGCCACGGCATCAAACGCTGGTACACTGACCCCACCGCCCTACTCGCGGACAAGGAGGTCAATGCGGTCTATATCGCCACCCCACCCTCCACCCACGCCACTTTCGCCATCATGGCGATGAAGGCGGGAAAGGCGGTTTATATCGAAAAGCCCATGGCGTCTAACTATGAGGACTGCTGCCGCATCAATCGCATCGCGGAACAGACGCGGCAACCGTGCTTCGTGGCATACTATCGCCGTGAACTTCCTTATTTTCAAAAAGTCTTCAGCCTGGTCAAAGAGGGAGCGGTCGGAAAGGTGGTGAACGTGCAAATCCGATTTGCCGTGCCGCCACGCGACTTGGACTACAACCGCACAAACCTTCCGTGGCGCGTCCAGGCGGACATCGCCGGCGGAGGCTACTTCTACGACCTGGCGCCGCATCAAATCGACTTGCTTCAACAGATGTTCGGACCGATTTTGGAGGCAGAGGGGTTCACCGCGAACCGAGGCGGACTCTATGCGGCAGAGGACACGCTCAGTGCCTGCTTCCGCTTTGCCGACGGGCTGCCCGGCTCAGGCTCTTGGTGTTTCGTGGCTCACGAATCTGCCAAAGAGGACAGCATTGAAATCGTCGGGGAGAAGGGCTCGCTGAGTTTCTCGGTCTTCACCTATCGCCCCATCGTGCTCCACAACGAGAACGGCGTGCAGGAGTTCACCGTGCCGAATCCGGACTTCGTGCAACTTCCTCTCATCCGCCAAGTGGTGGAACACCTGCAGGACAAAGCCATCTGTCATGCCGACTGCGTCAGCGCTACTCCCGTGAACTGGGTGGTGGACCGAATCCTCGGCAAGATTTAGGACAAAAAGAACCCCAAAACCGCCTACCCCGAGCGGTGTTCGTTCACGCTCATTCCTTGTTTCTTCTTTTCTAAATAAAATAATTGCAAGACAATCACCGAGCGCCAACAGAGAGCAAATATTCAAAGAGGCGGGACATTGAATAGCGACTCTGCGCACACATTTACGGTTTATTTTTCATGAATCATCTGCACATTTTTCGTTTCTTCCTCGGAGCACTTTTCGCGGTGTTCCTCGGCAGCACGTCCTCTCATGCGCAGACCGAAAAGACCGACAGCCTCGCCGCCGACAGTCTTCGTCTCCTCCTCTCGCCAGACTCTGCCGCCAAGAAAACGCAGAAAATCCCCATCACGAAAAAACTGAAACAGAGTTGGTTGGCACGTTTCATTAGAAGTTTTAACGAATACGACACAGCCTATATCACGCCGAACTACTATAACTTCACGGCGATGATGCAGAACACGAACATCTTCCAACTCTACAAACTCTCCGGACGCTCCGCCAACGGTCAACACCAGTCCATCTCCGCCAGACCGGAGGCAAACGTGAAGGTTGGACCTTATTTCGGCTGGCGCTGGATTTTCGTGGGCTACACCTTCGACATCAGCCACCCCGCAAAGGCGGGCAGCAGCACGGAGTTCAGCCTGAGTCTCTACAGTTCGCAGTTGGGCTGTGACTTCGTTCACGTGCGAAACAATGGAAACTATCGTCTCCGGCGCGTCACGGGCTTCGGCGACATCCCCCCGGACAAAGTCAAAGACACTCCCTTTGATGGTATCAACGCCAAAACCACTTCCTTCGATGCCTACTACGTCTTCAACCACCGCCGCTTCTCCTATCCTGCTGCCTATAACCAAAGTACGGTGCAGCGGCGCAGCCAAGGCTCCGGAATGCTCGGGCTGGGATTCAGCAAACAAGTCGTGGATTTTGACTACACCCGCCTGCCGGACTATCTGCAACATGCTCCGGACGGCACGCCGTTGCTCATCGACGAACTGAAGTTTAGCGGCTTTAACTATACCTATTATTATATAAGCGGTGGCTATGCCTACAACTGGGTGTTCCTGCCGAAGTGGACGCTGGGTGTTTCACTCATGCCTTCCGTCGGTTGGCGGCAGGTCAAGGGCGAGAAGCGCGCAGGCATCGAGGACGTCTTTCTCAACATGAAGAACTTCAGTTTTGACGGACTCTTCCGCATGGGACTCGTCTGGAACAACTCACGCATCTTTGCCGGAGCCTCGCTCATCAGTCACCTTTATCTCTACAAAAAGCAGCGACTGACCGTCACCAATTCCATCAACTATCTGAACATCTACGCCGGTTTCTACTTCCAGCGGAAGCGACAATATCGCAACCGGAAACTTTAAAGGAGTGTTCTATAAATTATGGGATAAGGAACGTTCAAAAGAAAGTGCCTACGTTTTCGTTTCTTAGCGCGCCCTTTTGTAAGTTTCGTCAGTCACATAGCCCGCTATGCTCCTTCCTCGACTGACAAAAGTTCATCTCTAAGAAATCAAAAATCAACTCAACCTAACTTTTAGAACACCCCTAAAGGGGGATGGACGGAGGAACACTTCAGTGAAAAAGGTTCAGAATCCCCCGATAATTATACCTCACTCGCTCATGATTCGACTCTTCTATTTACTCTTTTTTCTCTGCCTGCCTCTGCAACTGCTCCTGTCGGTTCGCCCGTCGGCATTTTCCTTTCCGCTCAACGCGGTGTTGGCGGGGTGCATGGTCGCGCTTTGCATCGTGGCAGAACGGGAATGGGGCGACAGCGTCTCACTGCGCTCGCTCCGCTCGCTTCGTTTCTCCTGCCATCTGCTCGGCACGCTTGCCTTCTGCTGCGTGGCGGGAGCGCTGCTGCCCTACGCCCACATTCCCTCCGACCCGTCTGACCCCACCTCCAAACCGTTTTCGGACTTCGCCGTCACCCTGCCCTTCGTCTTTCTCCTGGTCTGCATTCTTTTGCAACTGACGCTTCTCATGGTGCATCGCGTCAGAAAAAACGGCTGGCGAAAGAACACGGTGTTCCTCTTGGTTCACGGCGGACTTTGGCTGGCACTGCTCGCCGGTTTCGCCGGGAGTGCTGACTACAAAGACCTGCGGACGCTCCTCCCGCTCTCTTCCTCTCAACCCTCCTCCCGCAACGGCATCACCACCGCCTACGACCGAGAGGGAAGAACCATTCCCCTCGCCTACTCGCTTCAAACCACCGGCTTCCGAATCAAACGAAGCCCCGCGGACAAGAGTGTCGTGCAATATGAAGCAGACATTTCCATTGACTGCGCTCCCGCTCAACGTGTGGCAGTCAACAGTCCGCTCACGCCACGCTGGAACGAGAACCTCTATCTCGTGAGTTACGACCAGAACAATCCTTCGCCCACCTACGTCGTGGTGCAAATCGTTCGTCAGCCTTGGAGGCACCTGCTCCTTGCCGGCATCGTCATGCTGATGCTCGGCACCCTGCTTCTCTTCGGACGCACAAAGAAAACAAACTAAACCGCTGAAAAACCATGACTTGGAATCATTTTCCCATCTTCGTCATCCTCACCCTGTTGCCCGCCCTGCTCGGTGCCGTTCTTGCTTGGCGCAGCCCCCGGGTCAGTAAGTCCTCGCTGGTTTGCAGCGGCGTGGCAGTGATTGTCTTCTGCGTTTTTGTGGCAGGATTATGGCTGAGTCTGGGACGTCCGCCACTCCGCACGTTGGGCGAGACGCGCTTGTGGTATTCGCTCTTCATGCTCATCGCCGGAATGTGGGTCTATCGTCGCGAAGGCTATCGTTGGATGCCTTCCATCTCCTTGGTCATCGCCACCGTCTTCATGATTGTGAACCTGCTGAAACCGGACCTTCACGACCAGTCGCTCATGCCCGCCCTGCGCAGTTTCTGGTTCGTCCCGCACGTCACGTCCTACATCTTCTCCTACAGTCTCTTCGGCTGTGCCTTTCTCTTGGCAGTCTTGGGACTTTGGCAACGTTCCGATGCCTATCTCCCCTCCGCGGACCGACTCGTGCGAACGGCTTTCATCTTCCTCACGTTCGGGTTGCTTTCGGGCTGTGTCTGGGCGAAACAGGCATGGGGAACCTACTGGAGTTGGGACCCGAAGGAAACGTGGGGAGCCGCCACCTGGGCTGCCTACTTGGTCTATGTCCACTGGCGACTGACAGCCACCAAACATAAAAAAAACGAAAAAAATCAGCAAAAAAACATTCTTTCGCACGCGGACAATGCTTACCTTTGGCTCGTCTTAGGCTTTGCTCTGCTGCAAATGTGCTGGTATGGTGCCGACCTACTTCCCGCCGTGCAAGACAGCATGCACCGCTATGCTGGATAAAAGGAACGTCTAAAGGTTAAAACCTAAATCACTGATACTTTACAGGATAAAAGGAACGCCTAATAACTAAAACTGAAACCTAAAAACCAATACTTTTTTAAGATACTTAATCTCTAACAATCAATATTTTCATTCACCATGAAACTTTCCAGCAAAATCATCATCGCGGGAGTCGTTGTGGTCGCCGCCTTGGCAGTGACCTACCGCGCCGTGAATCAGGCTCCCGACGCCAATTTGCCTGCTGACAAGCAAATGGCTCAAATCATGGAGGACGGCGGTTGCATCTTCTGCCACACCGCCAACCCGGACCTCCCGTTCTATGCGGACTATCCCATCGCCAAAACCCTCATCAAAAAAGACGTGGAAGACGGCTACAAAGCCTTTGACATCGCGCCGATGATTCAGGCAATGAAGGAAGGAAAAGCGGTTAACGAGGTGGACCTCAACAAAGTCGAGAAAGCTGTCATGGACGGAACGATGCCGCTCATGCAATACTATCTCGCTCACTGGGGCTCTTCCCTCACCTCCACCAAAACCGACATGGTGTTGGCATGGGTGAAACAACACCGCGAAAAGTTCTATCCCAACCCGCTCGCTGCCGATGAGTTCAAAAACGAACCCGTGCGACCCATCCCCGATGCCGTTCCAACCGACTCAAAGAAAGTGGCACTCGGCGAACTGCTCTACCACGACACTCGCCTCTCCGGCGACGGAACCATCTCCTGTGCCACCTGCCACGGCGTGGGAACTGCAGGAGTCGATAACAAACAATACAGTGAAGGCATCCGCGGACAAAAGGGCGGCGTGAACGCTCCGACCTCCTTCAACGCCTGCTTCCACTTCGCTCAGTTCTGGGACGGTCGCGCCGCCACTCTCGCCGCTCAAGCCGGTGGTCCTCCCCTCAATCCCGTGGAAATGGGCTCTGCATCCTTTGAAGAGATTTGCGCACGACTCGCACAGGACAAAGCCTTCGTGGCTAAGTTCAAAGCCGTCTATCCCGAAGGACTCAGCGAAGCCACCATCACCGACGCCATCGCAGAATATGAGAAAACACTCATCACTCCCAACTCGCCCTTCGACCGCTACCTCAAAGGAGAAAAGGACGCCATGACGGCAGAACAAGTGGAAGGATATGCGCTCTTCAAAGACTACAACTGCGCCACCTGCCACGCCGGCGTTGCCATGGGCGGACAAAGTTATGAACTCATGGGAGCACGTGCTGACTACTTCAAAGACAGAGAAATCAACTCCAAGTCCGGACTCACCGATGCCGACAACGGACGATGGGCACAGACGAAGGTGGAACGCGACCGCTATCGCTTCAAAACTCCGACGCTCCGCAACGTCGCACTCACCTGGCCCTACTATCACGATGGCTCCGTCAAAACGCTCTCCGAGGCTGTCGCCATGATGAGCCGCTACCAGGTTGGTCGCGAAATGCCGGAAGCGGACAAAGCCAAAGTGACGAAGTTCCTCGAAGCCCTCACCGGAGAACTCAAAGGAAAGCCCGTCACCAACACAAACAAACAGTGAGGTCACATTGACACACTGATTTGAACCGAAAACTCTCCTCCGCACATCGCGAAGGGGAGTTTTTTTGTAGATATGAAGGACATGCGAAAAACCATGGGGCATTGCTCTCCGGCAAGGGTTGAATGACCGGGGTTAGGGTACGAGATATTAGGCTGCCTGTTTTGCAAATTAGCAGAGATGAACTTACGTCACCGGAGGAAAGAGCATAGCAGGTTATGTGGGTGTGTTGAGTCTGACAAAAGAAACGTAGGGTTGCGAAATGTAGGGTTGCGTGCACAGTTCGCCTACATTACTATATACGTAAATAAAAGGGGAAATAAAAAACTATACAAACTATACACAAGCCCCACATTTTCCTATTCATTTCGCTGATTATCCGCGTGTTGCGTTGTGTATAGTTTGTGTTTCAAACTATACACAAACTATACACAAACCCTACATTGAAGCGTTCAAAACCCTGCAAGAAAGGTGGGAGTAAACCCTACACAGAACGCTACATGGAAGCGTTCAAAACCCTGCACAAAACGGCATTCAAACCCCTGCACTGCAACGACGCGCAGTTTACTTAGGAGCGCACCTAAGAAAAACTAGGAGCGCACCCAGGAAAAACTAGGAGCGCACCTAAGAAAAACTAGGAGCGCACCTAGGAAAAACTAGGAGCGCACCCAGGAAAAACTAGGAGCGCACCTAGGAAAAACTAGGAGCGCACCTAGGAAAA
>NZ_JADYUH010000065.1 GCF_021531665.1 Prevotellamassilia timonensis | reverse complement strand
ACTTACCCAATTCAAACTGAATCGGGTAAGGGAGCTTTTGTCGCTATTTTATTCTTAAATGAAAGAGCCGTGTTTGTGTGGGGTCTTTTTTTAAAAAACATTTGCCCATTTCAAAATTTCAAATTACTTTTGCACCGCAAATCTCCAAGGTGCCATAGCTCAGTTGGTAGAGCAAAGGACTGAAAATCCTTGTGTCCCCGGTTCGATTCCTGGTGGCACCACATTAAACGACTCAGGTAATCTCCTGGGTCGTTTTTGTTTGATTAGAGCAAAGGACTGGGAGTGCTAATCTTGCCTTGTGTCCCCGGTTCGATTTCTGGTGGCACCACGAAGAACTCCCGATGCGGAGTTCTTTTTGTTTGATTAGAGCAAAGGACTGGGAGTGCTAATCCTGCCTTGTGACTCCGGTTCAACTTCTATAATATAGATACATTCGCCTTGTTGCAGAGGTTGAATTTGCGGCACTGCGTACTACGAACTTTTCTTTTATGTAGGGTTTGATGTAACTCCGTTTCAACGCTACACTATACATAAATAAAGGGGGAACAAAAAAACTATACAACTCTACACAAAACCCTACATTTTGCTCGTAATGCCGATGTCTTTCAGTGCGTTGCGGAATGTAGGGTTTGTAATCCAAACTATACACAAACTATACATTAAACCCTACATCGAACCCTACACAGCGAGCGTTTCAAACCCTACACAGCGAGCGTTTCAAACCCTACACAGCGAGCGTTTCAAACCCTACACTGAGACGTTCAAAAACCTACACAGAACCCAGCACGGAACCTCATGTTGAAGTTTGAAAAGCCCTTCCCTTTAGCGAGGGGTTGAGGTAGGCTTTTGAAAAGCCCTTCCCTTTAGGGAGGGGCTGGGGTAGGCTTTTGAAAAGCCCTTCCCTTTAGGGAGGGGCTGGGGTAGGCTTCCGCCGAAAAAAACCAACAATTTTGAGCGTTTTTTCAGCGATTCGACATTAACATTTTTAACTTCCGAGAACACTTTCCTCCTCCCAATTTTGCCTACTCGGCGCTTAGTTTTACTTAGAAGAAGGGAAATTAAAATTAGAAGAAGGGAAATTTAAATTAGAGGAAGGCAAATTTTTCCTGGATGCGCTCCTAAATCCCCGTTTTTAAAGGGAAAGTGACGAAAAAAGGGGGAAGCCGAGGCTCCTCCCATATCTCTGTACAAATATAATACTTTTCATCGCCAAAAGCAAGAAGTGTTAAAACCGAAAAAGGGCGTTGGGTGTGGAAAATTTTGGAGGCGGTGTGTCATAATAGCCAATCTGCTTCGTTGCTATCGGATTCGGGCTTGGTCATGTACTTCAGTACACTCCCTGCGCCCTCATCCTCAGCGCCTTGCATCTTAGCCATTCTGACGCACCTTCGAGGGTGAAGCCAAAATGTGCATTATGACACACCGCCACAACAAACAACACACTTGCTCCATTCGCGTGTTTCATGTTCAAAAACAAAATGTAGGGTTTTGTGAGAGTTCTGTGTAGGGTTTTATGCAGGGTTCGTGTAGGGTTCTGTGTATAGTTTTGTGTAGGGTTTGTGTAGGGTTTGAAACACAAACCCTACACAGTTTAACGCGCTAAATTTCAGCAATGTTACGCGCAAAATGTAGGGTTTTGTGTAGAGTTGTATAGTTTTTTCTTTCCCCTTTTATTTACGAATAGTGCAGGGTTGAAATGAACATACATTTATGACACCCGGATGGAAGTTCCTCACCAACCGTAAATCAGCGGGAGGGCGACCAGCATGACCAAAGCGATGATGAATTGAAGCGGGAGACCAACTTTGACGTAGTCCATCGGTTTGTAGCTTCCCGCACTCATGACCAACGCGTTGGGAGGAGTTGAGAAAGGCGAGGCAAAACACATGCTGGCAGCCACGGTGACAGCCATGAGGAAAGGGACGGGGCTAACGCCCTGCTCCACCGCAGCCGAGAGCGCGATGGGTGCCATGAGCAACGCCGTCACCGTGTTGGAAATGAAAAAGGTGAGCAAGGAGGTGGAAGCATAGACCGCCGCCAAAAGAGCATAGGGTCCCCAGTCGCCCACAGCGCGCACCAAGGAAGAGGATATGAGGTGAGAAGCACCCGTCTTTTCCAACGCAACGGACATCGGGAGCATGGCACCGAAAAGAATGAGACTTTCCCAGTTGATGGTTTTGTATGCCTCCTCCATGCTGCGCAGGCAGCCCGTGAAAATCATTGCCACAGCAGCCAGCGTGACCGCAGTGACGGGGGCTACGGGAATGAAGTCAAACGCCATGCAAATCACCATTGCCACCATGATGAGTGCCGCCAAAGGAGCCTTGTGGTCAAGGGTGACACGAGCCGCCTGCTCGCCGGGACGTCCGAGCACAACCCAATCCGTGCCGCCCCTTTGTTCCAACTGCGAAACATTGTTCCAAGGTCCCTGCACCAACACAATGTCGGAAGCACGTAGGCGACGACCTTTCAAGTTTTCTAACAAATAGGCATCACTGCGGCGAATGCCCAACACATTCAGACCGAAGCGGGTTCGGAACTCCAACTCGGCAATGGTTCTGCCGACCCAGGAAGAATTGGGCAGGAGCAGTACCTCCGCCATGCCCACCTCCCAAAACCCAAGTTTGCGGGCAGTCTTGTCGGAAGAAAGGACGGCGAGACATTCTTCTGTGGCGAAAAGATGGATTTGCTCCTTTGAGCCGGTGACATAGAGCACATCGCCCGCTTCCATGACGCAGTCAGGGAGGGCATACTGGCTGATGCGGCGCAACGCGCCCTTGCCGCCGGACGTGCGACGAATCTCGAGAATGGTCACACCGTAGCGAGCATAGATGTCAGCCTGTGCCGGCGTGGCTCCGCAGAGGGAAGTGTTGGGGCTGATTCTGAGTGCAGTCAGTCCGCGCCCCACCCCATATTCTTCCGTCAACTCCTTGAGCGACTTTCCCTTCGGACTGATTTGCTGCATCCGCTCAAAGCGGAGAAAACGACGGGAAAGCGGAAGCAGAGCCAGCGTGCCGACGGTGATGCAAATCAACCCTACGGGCGTGAAGGAGAAAAAGCGAAGCGTTTCAAAGCCCGCTGCCTCCAGCGTGTCCCGAATGATGAGGTTCGGGGGAGTGCCAATCAGCGTGAGCATCCCGCCCATGCTTCCGGCGAACGCCAGCGGCATCAACAAACGGGAGGGATTTCCACCCATGGAGCGAGACATGCTGACGACGATGGGAAGCATCAGCGCGACGGTGCCGGTGTTGCTGACGAAGGCACCGACAAACGCCGTCGCCAACATGAGCAACACGAACAAACGCGTCTCATTTTCACCCGCCAAGCGAAGAATGCCGATTCCAATGCGGCGAGCGAGACCGGTGCTGAAGATGCCGCCGCCAACAATGAAGAGTGCGCCCATCATGATGACAATGGGGTTGGAGAAACCGCTCAATGCTTCCTCCGGCGTGAGCACGCCGGTGAGAACGAGGGAAAGGGCGGCACAAATCGCCACCAAATCGGCACGAATGCGACCGCTCACAAAGCAAGCGGCTGCAAGAATCAAAACAACGAACGTGATGGTCATGGGCAAGATTCAATTGAAAAGTGAATGATGCTCAACTGAAAGTGGAAATCTCCGCTTAAAAGGTTGAAAGAAAGTTCTGTCAAAAAATGTGTCGATAAAAAAACGGATTCAAACGCCTCCGTTCTGTCGCGAAGATAGCAAAAACATTTGAGACGAAGAAACTGAGTTCACTCATCCCGGCAAGACAGAACACAAATTAAGCCCCAAAGAACGTTTTCATGATTTTCTCCCCACTCATTTGAAGAAATTTCTAATCTCATTTAATCTTCTGATATACAAGATATAATATCAATTTACCAAAGAAGAGCGAAAATTTATTTTTGAAAAAGTTTTGAGAAATGTGGGGAAATGTGGGGAAATGTCCGTACTTTTGAAAACTCTTTTCAAGCACAATGAATTTCACCGGTACGATTCACGCCAAATTGGACGTCAAAGGGCGAGTGTTTCTCCCGTCCGACTTCCGCCGCCAACTTCACGAAGAAGGGGGCGGAGATTTGGTGTTGCGCCGCGATGTCTATCAGCCCTGTCTCGTGCTCATGCCGCTGAGTGTCTGGCGCAAAGAGGCTGAGGAAGTGAGGAACCGTCTGAACGCCTGGAATCCGCGCGATGCCATGGTGATGCGCCGATTCTTCGGCGAAGTTGAAGAGGTTTCTCTTGACGGCACAGGACGTCTGCTCCTTCCGAAGCGTCTGCAAGAAATCTGCGGAATCAGCAAAGAGGTGCGTTTCATCGGCGTCGCCAACCACATTGAAATCTGGAGTCCTGAAGTGGCAGACCGCAGCATCTTCGACGATTCGACCTATGCAGAAGCGGTGGAAACACTGCTGGGAAATCACGCCGCAAACGAAGAATAGTCAAACCCTCAAGGGGAATCATCTCGTTTTTTCGTCCCCTCAATGCCTGAAACCATGTATCACATCCCAGTCCTTCTCCAAGAAAGCATCGATGGTCTCGCCATCCGCCCCGACGGCACCTATGTTGATGTGACCTTCGGCGGCGGCGGTCACAGCCGCGAAATCCTGCGCCGCCTCGGCGAAGAGGGACACCTCTACAGTTTTGACCAAGACGCGGACGCCGAACAGAACATTCCCGAAGGCGACGAGCGCTTCACCTTCGTCAGAAGCAACTTCCGCTATCTGAGCAACTGGATGCAATACTACGGCGTGGAGAACCTTGACGGACTGATTGCCGACCTCGGCGTTTCCTCCCACCACTTTGACGACGAGAGCCGCGGCTTCTCGTTCCGCTTCGACGCCCCGTTGGACATGAGAATGAACGGACGAGGCGGCATGACGGCTGCCGACATCGTGAACAACTACGATGAAAACCGGCTCGCCGATGTCTTCTATCTCTACGGCGAGTTCCGCAACAGCCGAGCCTTGGCTGCAGCGGTGGCGAAGGCAAGAAAGAACAAGTCCATCGACACCATCGAAGACCTCCTGCAAGCGGTGGAACGCCTCATTGACCGCGAACGAGGAAAAAAAGAACTCGCTCGTCTCTTCCAGTCTCTGCGCATTGAGGTGAACCACGAAATGGAAGCCCTGAAAATCATGCTGGAAAGTGCGCTCCGATATCTCCGCCCCGGCGGAAGACTGGTGGTGCTGACCTATCATTCTCTGGAGGATCGCATGGTGAAGAACTTCATCAAAGCCGGAAAGATTGACGGAAAAGTGGAGCAAGACTTCTTCGGGCGGAAACTGACCCCGTGGCGAGCGGTGAACAACAAAGTCATCGTGCCCTCCGACAAAGAACAAGAGGAGAACCCGCGCAGCCGCTCCGCCAAACTGCGCATCGCGGAGAAAACAAAAGAGAACACACAAAAAACAAACTCCTTTTAGAACTATCTCTCAGAAAAGATGAAAGAGAATCACTCAGAAGACGAACAACTCCGAAGCAAAGCGACTGAAGAAGAGGAGTTGCAGAACTCCGCCCCCAAAAAGGACTCACTGCAAGCACTCAAGGAACTGACCTCGGAAGAAGACGACTCAGTCACCGAAGACCACAAGTCTGTGACACTCGGCACCCTGCTCGGCGGAGACATTCTCGCCGGCAAATGGTTTCGCCGGAATTTCTTCTTCCTGGTCATGATTGTCGTCATGCTGGTGCTCTATGTCGGAAACCGCTACCGCTGCCAGCAGGAGTTCATCGAAACAAGAAACCTCACCGACACGCTGATTGACAGAAAATACAAAGCCCTCACTCGCAGCAGCCAGCTGAAAGAAAAAATGCGAAGAAGTTACATCCAAGAGGTGCTCGTCGATACCACTCTGAAAACAGCCAACACTCCTTCCTATAATCTTAAAGTTGAAGAATAAATGAACTTCCCCGCAAAAAAAGTGATGCAGCGCTATTCCTTCATCGCCACACTCATGGTGATGGTGGGAGTCGCCGTGCTGGCTCGTGCGACCTACATCATGACCGTAAAGAAGGACTATTGGATGGCGGTGAGTCAGCGTTTCGTGAAGAAGAATCAGACGGTGGAGCCTGCGCGCGGCAGCATTCTCGCTGCCAACGGAGAGGTGTTGGCTGCGAGTTTGCCGGAATATAAAATGTTTATGGACTTCATGTCCTGGGAGAAGGACTCCGTGCGCCGCACCAAGGAACAGCACAAACGTGACTCGGTGCTTGAAGTCAAGATGGACAGCATCTGCAACGGCATGCACAAAATCTTCCCGGACATCGACCCCGTGGAATTCCGAAAACTCATGCGCGCCGGACGAGAAGCAAAAAGCCACCACTGGAAACTCTACGACAAACGCATCACCTACATCCAATATCGCATGGTGAAGCAACTCCCCGTCTTCCGCCAGAGTCCGGGAACGGGAGGCTTCCACGTGGAGGAGTTCCCCACCCGAAAGAACCCTTACGGCAGACTCGCCATCCGAACCATCGGAGACCTCTACAAAGGCAAAGACTCGGCTCGAACAGGACTGGAACTGAGTTTCGACTCCATCCTGCGCGGAAAACCGGGTGTCTCCCACCGACAAAAAGTGCTGAACCGATTCCTCCAAATCGTTGACCAACCGGCGGAAGACGGCTGCGACATCCTCACCACCATTGACGTGGGCATGCAGGACCTCTGCGAAAACGCACTCAACGAGAAACTCGTGGAAATCGGTGCCAACTCCGGCGTCTGCATCCTCATGGAAGTCGCCACAGGCGACATCAAAGCCATGACGAGTCTGACACGCATGAGCGACGGCACCTATCAGGAAATCAATGCCGACGCGGTGAAGAACCTCTACGAGCCGGGGTCGGTCTTCAAACCCATGTCCTTCCTCGTCGCCATGGACGACGGACACATCAAAATGACGGACGTGGTGGACGTCGGCTGCGGCATCAAGGAGATGTATGGTCGAAAAATGCGCGATGCCAACTGGCGCAGCGGCGGCTCCGGCGTGGTCACCGTGCCGCAGATTCTGCAGAAATCCTTGAACGTCGGCGTCAGCACCCTGATTGACCGATACTATCACGACAATCCGAAGCGTTTTGTGGAGGGTATATATAGAATAGGTGTGGCGGAGGACCTCAAGATTCCCATTCCGGGCTATGCCAAACCACGCATCCGCATGCCGCTACCTGACGGAAGCAACTGGTCAAAGACAGCACTGCCCTGGATGAGCATCGGCTACGAAACACAGATTCCGCCCATCACAACCGTGAACTTCTACAACGGAATCGCCAACAACGGCAAACTGCTCCGCCCGCGACTTGTCAAAGCCATTCTCAAGGACGGGGAGGTGGTGAAGGAATTCCCCGTGGTCGTTCTCCGAGAAAGAATGGCAAAGCCGGAAGCCATCAAAAACATCCAAGACTGTCTGGAATCCGTGGTAAGTCAAGGCTTGGGCAAAAAAGCCGGCAGCAAATACTTCCACACCTCCGGCAAGACGGGCACAGCCCAGGTTTGGACCAAAAACGGCTTCGCCTCACAATATCTCGTCTCCTTCGCAGGCTACTTCCCTTCCGAGAAACCACTCTACTCCTGCATCGTCTGCATTCAGAAAGGTGCCCCCGCCTCGGGCGGCGGCATGTGTGCCCCGGTCTTCAAGCGCGTGGCGGAAGGCATCATGGCACAGCGCAGTTCTGACAACTACGACGAGGCGCGCGACACGCTCCACTGTCTCAAGCCCATGGTCAGTGCGGGAAATCTCCACGCCGCCTCCAACGTCTTGACGGAGTTAGGCATCGCCCACGAAGGCAACTTCGACGACAGGGAAGGCAACATCCACTGGGGGAAGTGTCTCACCAACGACAAGGGTTTGCAGATGCAGGAGACTGTGACGACCGAAAACAAAAACATGCCCGACTTGAAGGGCTACGGTCTGCGAGACGCCCTTTTCCGTCTGGAAAAGATGGGTCTGCACGTGAATGTCAGAGGCGTCGGATGCGTCAGCAAACAAAGCATCGAAGCGGGAAAACCCATTGCCAAAGGAATGGCGGTGGAACTGACGCTGGGCAACCCGGACGAAAGACCGAAGGCGGAGCAACCGGCTGAAGAGAAAAAGGAAGAACCTGCAGAAACAGCCAACGGAGAAAATCCGGAAACAGCCGCCCCGGCAGCAGACAATGATTCTCCTGCTCCCGCCAACGCTCCCGCCGACAAGAAAACTCCGGCAAAACAGTCCGCTCCGGCAAAACAGTCCACTCCGGAGAAAAAGAAAACAGATGCTTCCCGCAACGGACAAGCCACCGAACCCAAGAAAAAGCAAGCCTAAAGGGGTGTTCTAAAAATTAGGTAGAAAACGTAAGCACTTTCTTTTGAACGTTCCTTATCCCGTAATTTATAGAACACCCCTAAAGAAACTGACCTGCTCTCAAATCGCTCAAACTTCTTCGTTCAATCCGTTCAATCTCTGGTCCACATTTCTTTTTGACCGCTTGGATTCTTGAACACAACACAGAAGACTATGAAACTTTCAGACATTCTCTCAAAAATCAACGTGCGTGCCATGCAAGGCAACGCGGATTGCGACATCACAGGCGTGCAGATTGACTCCCGCAAAGTGAAACCCGGTCACCTCTTCGTGGCAGTGAAGGGAACACAGACCGACGGACACGCCTATATCAACAAAGCCGTGGAACTCGGCGCAACCGCCATCCTCATGAGCGAAGCCATCCCCGAGGAACGCGCTGAGGGCGTGACCTACGTCCAAACCGATGACACGGAAGCGGCAGTCGGACCGGTTGCCACCACCTTCTTCGGAGACCCGACTTCCAAACTTCGCCTGGTGGGCGTCACAGGCACAAACGGAAAGACGACCATCGCCACCGTGCTCTACGAGATGTTCCGCGCCATGGGGCACAAATGCGGACTATGCTCCACCGTTTGCAACTACATTGACGGAGAGCCCATCGAAGCAGACCACACCACACCCGACCCCATCACCCTCAACGCGCTCTTGGCACAGATGGTGGAGAAGGGCTGCGACTATGCCTTCATGGAATGCTCCTCCCACGCCATCGCACAGAAACGCATCGGAGGACTGCACTTCGCGGGAGGCATCTTCACAAACCTGACGCGCGACCACTTGGACTATCACAAGACCTTTGAAAACTATCGCGATGCGAAAAAGGCATTCTTCGACGGACTGGACAAACAGGCGTTCGCCATCACCAACGCCGATGACCGCAACGGACTCTTCATGATGCAGAACACTGCCGCGGAGGTTCACACCTACTCCACCCGCACCGCAGCGGACTACAAAGGGAAGATTCTCGAAGAAAGCATTGAAGGCATGCTGCTAGACATTGACGGCGTGGAGGTGAGCGTGCGCTTCGTCGGACGCTTCAACGTCAGCAACCTGCTGGCAGTCTATGGCGCAGCCCTCTGTCTCGGCAAACCACAGGATGAGGTGCTGCGCGTGCTCTCCGACCTGCATCCCGTCAACGGGCGCTTCGAAGCCATCCGCTCTCCCAAGGGGTTCAGTGCTGTCATTGACTATGCCCACACGCCCGACGCTCTGGAGAATGTGCTGACCGCCATCAACGAGGTGGTCCACGGCAAGGGGCAGGTCATCACCGTCTGCGGCGCAGGCGGCAACCGCGACAAGGGCAAACGTCCGCTCATGGCACAGGAAGCAGCCAAACGCAGCGACCGCGTCATCATCACCAGCGACAACCCGCGCTTCGAAGACCCCGACGCCATCATCGCTGACATGGTGGCAGGGCTTGACGAGGAAGGACTTGCCAAAACCATCTGCATCACAGACCGCAGCCAAGCCATCCGCGCTGCCGTCATGATGGCGCAACCCGGCGACGTCATTCTCATCGCCGGAAAAGGTCACGAACCCTATCAGGACGTGCAAGGCGTGAAACACCACTTCGATGACCACGAGGAGGTGCGCAAAGCCTTCGGCATTGCCTGAGCCACAGATTTTGAGAACAACATCACAACTGAAACCTTATTCGCGGGTGCAGCCCGCTTTTCCTCATGCTCTACTATCTTTTCCGTTTCCTCGAGCAATTTGGCGTTCCCGGCTCGGCGATGTGGTCCTACATCTCGTTCCGCGCTCTCCTCGCCTTAATTCTCGCCCTGGTCATCTCCGCCTGGTTTGGCGAATATTTCATCAAATGGATGAAACGTCACCGCATCAGCGAGACACAGCGTGATGCCAAAATCGACCCCTTCGGCGTGCAGAAAATCAACGTGCCGTCCATGGGCGGCATCATCATCCTCGTTGCCATCCTCGTTCCCTGCCTCTTGCTGGGAAGACTGAGAAACATCTACATGATTCTCATGCTCGTCACCACCGTCTGGCTCGGAGGACTCGGCTTCCTGGACGACTACATCAAAATCTTCAAGAAAAACAAGGACGGACTTGCGGGAAAATACAAAATCCTCGGGCAAGTCATCATCGGGCTCTTCGTCGGACTCACGCTCTACCTCAGTCCCGACGCCACCATCCGAGAGAACATTGAGACGCAGCGCCGCGGCAACGTCACCGAAATTGTTCACAAGAGCGAGGCGGTGAAGAGCACCAAAACGACCATCCCGTTTGTCAAGAACAACAACATGGACTATGCGGACTTGGTTTCTTTCTGCGGAAAATATAAGACGCAGGCGGGGTGGATTCTCTTCGTGCTCGTCACCATCTTCGTCATCACCGCCGTCTCAAACGGAGCGAACCTGAACGACGGCATGGACGGCATGGCGGCGGGAAACTCCGCCATCATCTGCATCGCCCTGGGCATCCTTGCCTACGTCTCAAGCCACATCGAGATGGCGGCATATCTAAACATCATGTATGTCCCCGGCTCGCAGGAACTGGTGATTTTCTGCTGCGCCATGGTCGGCGCACTGATTGGTTTCTTGTGGTATAACGCCTACCCCGCTCAGATTTTCATGGGCGACACGGGGTCGCTTGCCATCGGCGGCATCATCGCGGTGCTCGCCATCATCATCCACAAGGAACTGCTCATCCCCATCCTCTGTGGCATCTTCCTGCTGGAAAGCATCAGCGTGATTCTCCAAGTGGAGTTCTACAAATCGGGAAAACGAAAAGGCATCAAGCAGCGCATCTTCAAGCGCACGCCGATTCACGACAATTTCCGCGTGCTCCCTTCCCAACTCGAGCCGGACTGCAAATATGTCTTCAAATGGCCCAAGGGTGCTTGGCACGAGAGCAAAATCACCAACCGCTTCTGGATTGTCACCATCATTCTGGCAGCGCTGACCATCATCACTCTGAAAATTAGGTAGAAAACATCACGTGTGCTTCTCAGAACACCCGAGACAAGCCACACGCCAATAATAATAGGATAAAATCGCATGAAAAAGTTAGTTGTCCTGGGAGCCGCCGAGAGCGGCGTGGGTGCCGCCATCCTCGCACGTCGCCAAGGCTGCGACGTGTTCGTCTCCGACATGGGACAAATTCAACCGCGCTACAAGTCGCTCCTCGACGACCACGCCATCGCATGGGAAGAGGGCGGTCACACCGAATCCAAAATCCTTGATGCCGACGAAGTCGTCAAAAGCCCCGGAATTCCACCCACCGCACCGATGATTGTGAAACTGCGCGAAAAAAACATTCCCATCATCAGCGAGATTGAATATGCCGCACGCTTCACCGATGCCCGCATGATTTGCATCACGGGAAGCAACGGCAAAACCACCACCACTTCGCTCATCTATCACATCTGCCGGAAAGCGGGGATGGACGTCGGACTCGCCGGAAACATCGGCCACAGCCTCGCACTGCAAGTGGCAGAAGCACCTCACCAAAACTACGTCATCGAACTTTCCTCCTTCCAACTGGACAACATGTATGACTTCCGCGCCCACATCGCCGTGCTCTTGAACATCACGCCCGACCATTTGGACCGCTATGACTTCAAGATGCAGAACTACGTGGACTCCAAAATGCGCATCTTGCAGAACCAGCAAGCCGAGGACACCTTCGTCTATTGGATGGGAGATGAATATGTGCCCACGGAACTGGCTCGCCACTCCCACCCCGCCGCACTCTGCGGCTTCTCCGATGAGGAGAGCACGGGATGCACCGCCTGCGTGAAGGACGGGAAACTCGTGGTCACCACTCCCGTAGCGTTTGAGATGCCCGTGGCGGAACTCTCCCTTCCCGGCAAACACAACCTGCGCAACTCCATGGCTGCCGCGCTCGCCACTCTGGCTGCAGGCATTGACCCCGAAGTGGTGCGTGCAGGTCTGTCGGACTTCCCCGGCGTGGAACACCGACTCGAGAACGCAGGTTGCGGTCACGGCATCCGCTTCGTCAACGACAGCAAGGCGACAAACGTCGATGCGTGTTTCTGCGCTTTGGAGAGCATGACCACTCCCGTCGTCTTGATTGTCGGAGGCAAGGACAAGGGCAACGACTATTCTCCGCTCTTCCCCCTCATCCGCGAGAAATGCCGCGCTTTGGTCTATCTTGGCGCCGACAACGCTAAACTCCACGACAGTTTCGACGCCCTCGGTCTTCCCGTTGCCGACACCCACTCCATGGCGGATTGCGTCAGTGAGTGTGTGCGCCTCGCCAAAGAGGGTGACACCGTCCTGCTCAGTCCCTGCTGCGCCAGTTTCGACCTCTTCCACAACATGGAGGACCGCGGCGAACAGTTCAAAGCCTGCGCAAAAAAGTGGTGCGAGTGATTCCACGCTCTTTCCACATCCTGAATCCCACTCTAAAACTCTCTTTAGAACACGCCTCTACAACAAAACATGAAGAAATTAGGTTCCTTATTCATGGGTGACCGTGTCATCTGGGTCGTCTTCTTTTTCCTCTGCTGCATCTCCCTGGTGGAGGTGTTCAGCGCTGCGAGCACGCTCGCCTATCGAAGCGGCAACATCTGGCTGCCCATCGGACGTCACGCCTTCAACCTCGCCCTCGGCACCGTGGCAGTCATCGTGTTGCACAAGGTTCCGTGTCGCATGTTCAAAGCCATTCCAATTATCCTCGTCCCGACCTCCATCTTGCTACTGATTGTCACCATGTTCTTGGGAGCAGAAGTGAATGGCTCTCGCCGCTGGATGGCAGGTTTCCAACCCTCGGAATTTGGCAAACTGGCAGTCGTGACCGCCGTGGCACTCATTCTGTCGCGAATGCAGCGGGAAGACGGCGCCGACCCGCGTGCCTTTAAATATATATTATATGTCTCCGCTCCCATCTGCCTGCTCATCATGCCTGAGAACTTCTCCACGGCGATGCTGCTTTTCGGTGTGGTCATTTTGATGATGTTCATTGGGCGCGTTTCTCTGGTGCAGATTGGCAAACTCATCGGCGTCTGCCTTTTGGCAGGTGCCAGCGTGGTGGCGATTGCACTTGTGCTGCCCAAGAAAGTCGTGGCAGAACTTCCGGGACTCCACCGCTTCCCCACGTGGATGAGCCGCATCAACACGCACACCGACGGCGAAGACGACCCGAACCTGTTTGACATTGACAAGAAAGCACAAATTGCGCATGCCAACATTGCCATCGCCTCCAGCAACGGCATCGGCAAAATGCCTGGCAATTCCGTGGAACGCGACTTTCTGAGCCAGGCGTTCTCCGACTTCATCTTCGCCATCATCATTGAAGAGATGGGGCTGTGGGGGGCAGCCATAGTGGTCATTCTATATGTCTTCCTGCTCTTCCGAGCGGGTCGAATATCGAGTCGATGTGAGCGAAACTTCCCGCCCTTCCTTGCCATGGGGCTCACGCTGCTGCTCGTCTCGCAAGCCGTTCTGAACATGATGGTGGCTGTCGGACTCTTCCCCGTGACGGGACAGCCGCTCCCGCTCATCAGCCGCGGCGGTACGTCGACGATTATCAACTGCTGCTACATCGGCATGATTCTCAGCGTGAGCCGCTACGCACGCCAAGTATCCGCTCCACAAAACACTCGCTTCGACGGACCGATGGACGGCATCGCCCGCGAAGAAGAGAAGGCGTGAGGAGAGGAAAATACGTGAGAAAAAGCGTTTTTTGAGTGTTTTCGGGCGTGAAAACTCGCCGCAGCGCCGCAAACTTGGGGAGACACTTTCTGATACCTAAATCACTGAAAACAAACGTTTTCTTAGGAAAAGATATAAGCCGCGTCGTTTTGGGATTTTTCTCAAAACGACGCGGCTCTCTATTAAACATACGACAGTACACATTCTCAACGTTTTAACCCTTGAAAAGTGTCTCCCCTCTCGGCGCCTTCTTGGGAAGAAGAAAAGTCAACCAAAGGCGTGGTACTGCGAATACCAAAGCACGGTAGCCGAGTACCACAGCTTGGTAGCCGAGTACCAAGGCGCGGTACGCAAAATATCTGCACAGATTTTACATCTTTTTTTATTGCTGTCCGGTAAAACTTTTTGAGACGATTATAATTAGGGCTGAGTACCTCGCTTGGTATTCAGCCCTTGTAGTTACCTTTGCGTTTTCTCGGGTAACAACGATA
>NZ_JADYUH010000064.1 GCF_021531665.1 Prevotellamassilia timonensis | reverse complement strand
GAGAGTAGGTCGCCGCCAGCTTATAGGACAACCTCCGATGAACCAGTTTCGTCGGAGGTTGTTTCCATCTTGTTCTTTTCGCTCGCGGATTTTCGCCGAGATTTTTCGCAAGTTTTGAAAAGCTCGCAGATTTCGCAGATTTCGCAGATTTTTAATGGCTCGCAGATTTAGCGAGTTATTTTATCGCTCGCAGATTTCGCGGATTTCGCAGATTTCGCAGCTCTCTTTTTGCAAAAAAAGGTGGTTTTGTTTCCATGTCCGTTGAGATTCTGCTATCTTCGTCGCACAATTTGAATTCCGAATCATATATATTTAGATACTTTTCCATGCGTATAATTCATATAGCTCTTACACCCATTCTTTTTTTGCTGCTGACTTGCATGTCTTGTGGTAAGATAGAATTACCGAGTGACACGAGTGAACCCGGTGAGGTGATTCCGCCTGGGACGGATGGGGCAGAGACTGACGCCATTTCAGTTGAGGAACTATCCGGTGTGGCAGATGGTGAGAGTGTTTGGGTGGAAGGCTATATTGTCGGTTTTGTAAATGGCACTTCTATCAGCCAAGCGGAATTCACTTTAGAAAGTCCTGTTGTTTCAAATCTTTTAATTGCTAAGTCTGCGGATGTGACAGACGCTTCTTTGTGTGTGCCGATACAGCTGCCGAATAATTCTGAGATACGCACAGCGCTGAATTTACAAGATAATCCTGATCTTTGGCATCGGCATCTATATATATATGGTGTTAAACACATTTACTTTGGTCTTCCGGGGTTGAAACCCGCGAAATCTTTTAAGTTGATAGAGGATGATGAAGAGACTGCCCCCGGTGAGAATACGGGCGAAGTAATCACTGTGCAGAGCAATTCTTCTCCAATTATCATGGAAGCAGATTAAGTTTTAGACGAAAAAACATTGTTTTCGTGTGATTTTTCTGTAGAAATGTTTGGTGCTATAAAAAATATACCTACCTTTGCATCCGTTTAGCGAAGGTCTCAGCTAAAATATGGTTGAGAAGATAACTAAGGGCAAATACCAGAGTGGCCAAATGGGGCAGACTGTAAATCTGCTGGCGTACGCCTTCGGTGGTTCGAATCCATCTTTGCCCACAAAATTTGCGGAAGTAGCTCAGTTGATAGAGCACTAGCCTTCCAAGCTGGGGGTCGCGGGTTTGAGCCCCGTCTTCCGCTCACTTTTTTTTCTTGCTGTTATAGCTCAGCGGTAGAGCACTTCCTTGGTAAGGAAGAGGTCGTGAGTTCAAGTCTCACTAACAGCTCTTTTTTATTGTCTTTAAGAATTTCATCAAACAAAATTTTAAATAACAGCTATGGCTAAAGAGAAATTTGAACGTACCAAACCGCATGTAAACATCGGTACTATTGGTCACGTTGACCACGGTAAGACTACTTTGACTGCCGCTATTTCTAAGGTTCTTCACGAGCGTCTCGGCACCGGTGAAGAAGTTAAGTCTTTCGATCAGATTGACAACGCACCCGAAGAAAAGGAACGTGGTATTACCATCAACACTGCTCACATTGAGTATGAAACCAGCAAGCGTCACTACGCACACGTTGACTGCCCGGGTCACGCCGACTATGTGAAGAACATGGTTACCGGTGCTGCTCAGATGGACGGTGCTATCATCGTTGTAGCTGCTACTGACGGTCCGATGCCCCAGACTCGTGAACACATCCTTCTCGCTCGTCAGGTGAACGTACCTCGCTTGGTAGTTTTCTTGAACAAGTGCGACATGGTTGAGGACGAGGAAATGCTCGAGCTCGTTGAAATGGAAATGCGCGAACTTCTCGAACAGTATGAATTCGAAGAGGATACTCCTATCATTCGTGGTTCTGCTCTCGGCGCACTCAACGGTGTTGCTAAGTGGGAAGATTCCGTTATCGAATTGATGGATGCTGTTGACAACTGGATTCAGGAGCCCCAGCGCGATAAGGATAAGCCCTTCTTGATGCCTGTTGAGGACGTATTCTCCATCACTGGTCGTGGTACCGTTGCTACCGGTCGTGTAGAAACTGGTGTCGTTAAGGTTGGTGACGAAGTTCAGATCCTTGGTCTTGGCGAAGACAAGAAGTCTGTTGTTACCGGTGTGGAAATGTTCCGCAAGTTGCTTGACGAAGGTGAAGCAGGTGACAACGTAGGTCTCCTCCTCCGTGGTATCGACAAGAAAGAAATCAAACGTGGTATGGTGATCACTCACCCGGGTGTTATCACTCCGCACAAGAAGTTCAAAGCTTCTATCTACGTATTGAAGAAAGAAGAAGGTGGTCGTCACACTCCCTTCGGCAACAAATATCGTCCTCAGTTCTATCTCCGTACTATGGACTGCACCGGTGAAATTCACCTCCCCGAAGGTACTGAGATGGTAATGCCCGGTGATAACGTTGAAATCACTGTTGAGTTGATTTATGCTGTCGCTATCAACGTAGGTCTTCGCTTCGCTATCCGTGAAGGTGGTCGTACCGTTGGTTCCGGTCAGATTACTGAAATCCTCGACTAATTTCAAGCCTCAAATAATAAATAGGACCTCTCTCATCTTATGCGGGGGAGGCCTATTTTTACGGGAATAGCTCAGTTGGTAGAGCACTGGTCTCCAAAACCAGGTGTCGGGAGTTCGAGTCTCTCTTCCCGTGCAAAACAATACATATATGTTCAAGAAAGTAATTGCATACTGCAAAGATTCATACGAAGAATTATCTCATAAGACCACTTGGCCGACGAGAAAGGAACTGAGTCATAGCGCGATTGTGGTGTTGACAGCTTCCATTATCATTGCTCTCGTGGTATTCTTGATGGATACGGTTTTTGAGTCGTTAATGCAGCTAATTTATCCTCAAATCTAAAGTCAATGGCACAGGCTGAAATGCAATGGTACGTTTTGCGTGCTGTTGGTGGTAAAGAGGGCAAGGTAAAGGAGTACATCGATGCCGAAATTAAGAATGGCCGCTTAGGCGGTCATGTTTCGCAGGTGCTTATTCCTACCGAGAAGGTCGTTCAGATGCGTGGCACAAAGCGTGTCATTAAAGAACGTAGTTACCTTCCGGGCTATGTCCTTGTTGAGGCGCGATTGGTTGGCGAAACGGTTTACGAGTTGAGAAATACGCCTAACGTGTTAGGTTTTCTCGGCGGAATGGACAATCCTACTCCCTTGCGCGAATCGGAAGTGAATCGTATCTTAGGCAAGAATGACTCATTAGAGATTGAACCCGTTGAGGTTCAAATTCCTTACTTGCCGGGTGACAGTGTGAAAGTTGTTGATGGACCTTTTAGCGGATTCTCCGGAACTGTTGATAAGGTTGACAATGACAAGAAAAAAGTCACTGTGAATGTAAAAGTCTTCGGTCGTGTTACCGGTTTGGACTTAGGTTTTATGCAGATTGCAAAGGAATAGGTGTGTTACGAACCGACTTCCTTAACTTTTTAATCAATTATTCAAAATGGCAAAAGAAGTTGCTGGATTAATCAAATTACAGATTAAGGGCGGCGCTGCAAATCCTTCTCCTCCCGTAGGTCCTGCTTTGGGTTCCAAGGGTATTAACATCATGGATTTCTGCAAGCAGTTCAACGCCAGAACTCAGGACAAGGCTGGTAAGGTTTTACCGGTTGTCATTACTTACTATAACGATAAATCTTTCTCGTTTGTAGTAAAGACTCCTCCTGTAGCAATTCAATTGCTGGAAGCAGCTAAAAAGAAAAGTGGCTCTGCTCAACCGAACCGTACCAAGATTGCTGAAATCACTTGGGATCAGGTGAAGGCTATTGCAGAAGACAAGATGCCCGACTTGAACTGCTTCACAGTTGAGAGTGCAATGCGTTTGGTTGCAGGTACCGCCCGCAGCATGGGTATCACAGTAAAAGGTGACTTCCCTGGTTAATAATTTATTCTTCAATTTGAAACATGAGTAAACTGACAAAAAATCAAAAGTCGGTAGCTGACAAGATTGAAGCAGGGAAGGCTTACACACTCAAAGAAGCTTCCAGCTTGGTGAAGGAAATCACCACCACCAAGTTTGATGCCTCTGTTGATGTGGACGTACGTTTGGGCGTTGACCCTCGTAAGGCGAACCAGATGGTTCGTGGCGTGGTGTCTTTGCCTCATGGTACAGGAAAGGTTGTTCGTGTACTGTGCCTTTGTACGCCTGATGTAGAAGCCGCTGCTAAAGAAGCCGGTGCTGACTATGTTGGTCTCGATGAATATATCGAGAAGATTAAAGGTGGTTGGACTGATGTGGATGTAATCATCACGATGCCTGCCATCATGGGTAAAATCGGTGCGCTGGGTCGCGTGTTAGGTCCTCGTGGCTTGATGCCTAACCCCAAGAGTGGTACCGTTACTATGGATGTAGCCAAAGCTATCCGCGAGGTTAAGCAGGGTAAGATTGACTTTAAGGTAGATAAATCTGGTATCGTGCATACCTCTATCGGTAAGGTCTCCTTCACTCCTGAGCAGATTCTTGGTAATGCAAAAGAGTTTATCTCCACCATTATCAAACTGAAACCCGCTGCAGCAAAGGGTACTTATATCAAGAGTATTTATCTTTCCTCTACCATGAGTAAGGGTATCAAGATTGATCCTAAGTCTGTAGATGAAATTAATTGAACATTATCATGAAGAAGGAAGATAAAGCTATTGTTATCGAACAACTCAGTGCAAAACTGAGCGAGTATGCACACTTCTATTTGGTGGATGTGACCGGCATGAATGCAGAAGCTACTTCAGCTCTGCGTCGCAAGTGTTTCGGTAGCGAAATCAAGATGGTCGTTGTGAAAAACACTCTTCTCAAGCAAGCGCTCAGCGCATCTGAAGTTGACTTTTCTCCGTTGTATGGCGCTTTGAAGGGCAACACGGCTGTGTTCTTCTGTAACACCGCTAACGCTCCCGCAAAACTCATCAAAGAGATGGGTAAGGAAGGAGTTCCCGCTCTAAAAGCCGCTTACGCTGAGGAAGGAATCTATGTTGGAGCTGATCAGCTCGATGCCCTTTGCGCAATCAAGAGCAAGAACGAGGTTATCGCCGATGTTGTTGCTTTGCTGCAATCCCCTGCCAAGAATGTTATTTCTGCTCTTCAGGGTGCAGGACAGACCATTCACGGTGTGCTTAAGACTTTGGGCGAACGCCCCGAGTAACATTCGGAGATCATCCGACCTAATAAATTAATCGAATAAAAACAAAACAAATACTTTTACAAAATGGCAGATATCAAAGCTATCGCTGAAGAATTGGTAAATTTGACAGTGAAAGAAGTTAACGAGTTGGCAACTATCCTTAAGGATGAATACGGAATCGAACCCGCTGCTGCAGCTGTCGCTGTTGCTGCCGGTCCTGCAGCTGGCGGTGCCGCTGCTGCTGAAGAGAAGACCTCTTTCGATGTAGTTCTTAAGAGCGCAGGTAGCGCTAAGCTTCAGGTTGTAAAGGCTGTGAAAGAACAGTGCGGCCTCGGTCTGAAGGAAGCTAAGGACCTCGTAGATGGTGCTCCCTCTAAGATTAAGGAAGGCGTTGCTAAAGAAGAGGCTGAATCTTTGAAGAAGGCTCTCGAAGAAGCAGGCGCTGAAGTAGAACTCGCTTAATAAAAATTATCCCATTCTGGGAAATGGTTATGAATCTTCTGGTAGAGGGTTCATAACCTTTTTGTGTCTATATTTTAGCAGGTTTTGTGTTTGAGGTGTAGGATGTTTTTCACCTTCCCCATTCAAAATCTTCTATACCTCATTAGGTCGTTAGCCTCGCATAAAAGTTGAGATAGATTCGCAGGTGTTCCGGTGGCTGTTTTCCTCCAATCCTGTTTTTCCTGTAAATGTTTCAATCTTCGCTGACCGCCGTTTTTTTATCATAAACTTAACTGTTTACGAATGTCTTCCAGAATTATTAACCAAAGAGTAAACTTTGCGTCCGTAAAGAATCCGATGCCCTATCCCGATTTCTTGGACGTTCAGTTAAAGTCTTTCAGAGATTTCTTGCAGCTTGACACTCCCAGCGAATTGCGCAAGAATGACGGACTTTACAAAGTTTTTGCGGAAAATTTCCCTATTGCTGATACCCGCAATAATTTTGTTCTTGAGTTTATCGATTATTACATCGATGAACCTCGTTACACCATTCAAGAATGTCTTGATCGTGGTTTGACCTACAGTGTGCCCCTCAAAGCTAAGTTGAAGCTCTACTGTACGGATCCCGACCATGAGGAATTTGACACTGTGGTTCAAGATGTCTTCTTGGGCTCCATTCCTTACATGTCAGAGAATGGTACTTTTATCATCAACGGTGCAGAGCGTGTGGTTGTGTCACAGTTGCATCGTTCTCCCGGTGTGTTCTTTGGTTCAAGCATCCATGCCAACGGCACGCAGCTCTATTCAGCACGTATCATTCCTTTCAAGGGCTCCTGGATTGAGTTTGCCACCGACATCAACAATGTGATGTATGCCTACATTGACAGAAAGAAGAAGCTTCCTGTCACCACTTTGTTGCGTGCCATTGGTTTTGAAACAGACAAAGACATTCTTCAGATTTTCAATCTGGCAGAAGAGTTGAAGGTGAACAAGACCAACTTGAAGAAGGCTATCGGTCGCCGTTTGGCTGCCCGTGTCTTGAAAAGTTGGGTGGAGGATTTCGTGGATGAAGACACCGGTGAAGTCGTTTCCATTGAGAGAAATGAGGTGATTCTTGACCGTGAGACCGTGCTCGATGCTGAGAACATCGAAGCCATCATTGAGTCTGGTGCACAGAGCATCTTGATTCACCATGAAGAAGTGTCCTCTTCAGACTTCTCCATCATTTTCAATACGCTTCAGAAGGACCCCTCCAACTCTGAGAAAGAAGCTGTGCTCTACATCTATCGTCAGTTGCGCAACGCAGACCCTGCCGACGATGCTTCTGCACGTGAGGTCATCAACAACCTTTTCTTCTCCGAGAAGCGTTATGACCTCGGTGAAGTGGGGCGCTACAGAATCAACAAGAAACTCAATCTTTCCACCGAGATGGATGTGCGTGTCCTCACTCGCGAAGACATTATTGAGATTATCAAGTATCTTGTTGAGCTCATTAACTCCAAGGCTACTGTCGATGACATTGACCACCTGAGCAACCGTCGTGTTCGCACCGTGGGAGAGCAGCTGTCCAATCAGTTTGCCGTCGGCTTGGCACGTATGAGTCGCACCATCCGCGAACGCATGAATGTGCGTGACAACGAAGTGTTCACTCCGACTGATTTGATTAATGCCAAGACCATTTCCAGCGTCATCAATTCTTTCTTCGGTACCAATGCACTTTCTCAGTTCATGGACCAGACGAACCCTCTGGCTGAGGTGACCCACAAGCGCCGTCTGTCTGCTCTTGGCCCCGGCGGTCTGTCTCGTGAACGTGCCGGTTTCGAGGTTCGTGACGTACATTACACCCACTATGGTCGTCTCTGTCCGATTGAGTCTCCGGAAGGTCCGAACATCGGTTTGATTTCTTCTCTTTGCGTTTATGCGAAGATTGACGAACTCGGTTTCATTGAGACCCCTTATCGTAAGGTTGAAAACTCCATGGTGGACCTTGACAATGACCACGTGGTGTTCCTTTCTGCTGAAGAAGAAGAAGGCAAGATTATTGGTCAGGGAAATGCTCCCTTGAACGATGACGGCTCCTTCATTCGTGACAAGGTGAAGTGTCGTCAGGATGCAGACTATCCTGTCGTTCCGCCTTCTGAGGTTGAGCTCATGGACGTGGCTCCTCAGCAGATTGCCTCCATCGCTGCTTCTCTCATTCCTTTCTTGGAGCATGACGATGCCCACCGTGCGTTGATGGGCTCCAACATGATGCGTCAGGCAGTTCCTTTGATTCGCAGTGAGGCTCCGATTGTCGGCACAGGCATCGAGAAGCAAGTCTGCGAAGATTCCCGCACCATGATTGTGGCAGAAGGTGACGGCGTCATTGAATTTGTGGATGCCACCACCATTCGCATTGCCTACGAACGCAGTGAGGACGAAGAGTTTGTCAGCTTTGATTCCAACGTGAAGGAATATACCATTCCCAAGTTCCGCCGCACCAACCAGAACATGACCATTGACCTCCGACCCATTTGCGAGAAAGGTCAGCGAGTTCACAAGGGCGACATCCTCACCGAAGGCTATGCCACTGAGAACGGAGAGTTGGCTTTGGGACGTAACCTTCTCGTGGCTTACATGCCTTGGAAGGGTTACAACTACGAGGACGCCATCGTGCTCAACGAGCGCATGGTTCGCGAAGACATTCTCACCTCTGTGCATGTGGATGAATACAGTCTGGAGGTTCGTGAGACCAAGCGAGGCATGGAAGAGTTCACCAACGACATTCCCAATGTCAGTGAAGACGCCACCAAAGACCTTGACGAGAATGGTGTTATCCGCATCGGTGCACGTGTGGTTCCCGGCGACATCCTCATCGGTAAGATTACTCCGAAGGGTGAAAGCGACCCCACTCCCGAAGAGAAGTTGCTCCGCGCCATCTTTGGTGACAAGGCAGGCGATGTGAAGGATGCCTCATTGAAGGCAAATCCCTCTCTCTCCGGTGTTGTCATCAACAAGCGTCTCTTCAAGCGTGAGCAGAAAAGCCGCACCTCCAAGGCTGCCGACAAAGTGCTGCTTCAGAAACTTGACGAGCAGTTTGAGAAGGATGTCACGGAACTCAAGAACGTCATGGTGGACAAGCTCTACAGTCTCATCAGTGACAAGAAGTCTCTCGGCATCAAGGACAATGTCGGTTCCGAGGTCGTGGCAAAGGGAGCCAAGTTCACCAAGTCACTTCTTCACACTTTGGAATATACTTCCATCGAACTCCGCAACTGGACTTCCGATGAACATGCCAACACCCTCATCCGTCAGTTGGTCATCAACTATTTGAAGAAGTATAATCAATATGACGCTCAACTGAAGCGCAAGAAGTTCGCCATCACCATCGGTGACGATCTCCCCTCCGGCATCATCAAGCAGGCGAAGGTTTACATCGCCAAGAAGCGCAAGATTGGTGTGGGCGATAAGATGGCAGGTCGTCACGGAAACAAGGGTATCGTTTCCAAGATTGTGCGTCAGGAAGACATGCCGTTCCTCGCTGACGGAACTCCGGTTGACATTGTGCTCAACCCGCTGGGTGTGCCTTCCCGTATGAACCTCGGTCAGATTTTCGAGGCTGTTCTCGGTGCTGCCGGCAAGAATCTGGGTGTGAAGTTTGCCACCCCCATCTTTGACGGTGCCAAGTTGGACGACCTCTGCGAATGGACAGACAAAGCCGGTCTTCCCCGCTTCTGCTCCACCCAGCTTTATGATGGTGGCACCGGTGAGCCGTTTGACCAGAAAGCAACGGTCGGTGTGACCTACATGCTTAAACTTGGTCACATGGTGGAAGACAAGATGCACGCTCGTTCCATCGGTCCGTACTCTCTCATCACTCAGCAGCCTCTTGGCGGTAAGGCCCAGTTTGGTGGTCAGCGTTTTGGTGAGATGGAGGTTTGGGCGATTGAAGCCTTCGGCGCATCCCATGTGCTTCAGGAAATCCTCACCATCAAGTCAGATGATGTCACCGGTCGTGCCAAAGCCTACGAGGCAATTGTCAAAGGCGACCCCATGCCCACTCCTGGCATTCCCGAGTCTCTGAACGTGTTGCTCCACGAATTGCGCGGTTTGGGTCTCAGCATCACTCTTGACTAACATCTTATCTTCTTCATCTCAATCATTTTCTTAAGAATATGGCATTTAAAAGAGAAAATAAAGTAAAGAACAACTTTACCAAGATAACTATCGGATTGGCATCTCCCGAAGAGATTCAAGCCAACTCCTACGGTGAGGTGTTGAAGCCCGAGACCATCAACTATCGCACCTACAAGCCTGAGCGTGACGGCCTCTTCTGCGAGCGCATCTTTGGTCCAACCAAGGACTTCGAGTGCCACTGTGGTAAGTACAAGCGCATCCGCTACAAAGGCATCGTCTGCGACCGTTGTGGTGTCGAGGTGACCGAAAAGAAAGTGCGCCGCGAGCGCGCCGGTCACATCCAGCTTGTCGTGCCCGTGGCTCACATCTGGTATTTCCGTTCTCTGCCCAACAAAATGGGTTATCTGCTCGGAATCCCCACCAAGAAGCTTGACTCCATCATCTACTATGAACGCTATGTGGTCATCCAGCCCGGTCCTTTTGCCGACGAGCTCGCCGAGAAAGACCTTCTCACTGAGGACGAGTATTTGGACTATATGGCAAAGGCTCCCAAGGACAACAACTTCTTGGAAGACACTGATCCCAACAAGTTCATTGCCAAGATGGGTGCAGAGGCAATCTATGACCTCTTGACCCGCATCGATCTCGACAGCTTGTCCTACGAGCTGCGCGACCGTGCCAACTCAGACTCCTCTGTGCAGCGCAAGAACGATGCGCTCAAGCGTCTGCAGGTGGTGGAATCCTTCCGCGTCAGCCGCGACCGCAACAAACCCGAGTGGATGATTATGAAGATTATTCCCGTCACTCCGCCCGACTTGCGTCCGCTCGTGCCGCTGGATGGTGGCCGTTTTGCCACATCCGACCTCAACGACCTCTATCGTCGTGTCCTCATTCGTAACAATCGTCTGAAGAGACTTTTGGAAATCAAGGCTCCCGAAGTCATTCTCCGAAACGAGAAGCGCATGCTTCAGGAATCTGTCGATAGTCTCTTCGACAACTCCCGCAAGAGTTCTGCCGTCAAGAGCGACAGCAACCGTCCGCTCAAATCTCTGTCCGACTCCCTCAAAGGAAAGCAGGGTCGTTTCCGTCAAAACCTCCTCGGTAAGCGTGTGGACTACTCCGCTCGTTCCGTCATCGTGGTTGGTCCCGAGTTGAAGATGGGCGAGTGCGGTCTGCCCAAACTCATGGCAGCCGAGCTCTATAAGCCCTTCATCATCCGCAAGCTCATTGAGCGCGGCATTGTGAAGACCGTCAAGAGTGCCAAGAAGATTGTGGATCGTCGTGAGTCCATCATTTGGGACATCCTCGAGCACGTCATGAAGGGACACCCCGTCCTCCTCAACCGTGCACCGACCCTTCACCGTCTCGGTATTCAGGCGTTCCAGCCCAAAATGATTGAAGGCAAAGCCATTCAGCTCCACCCGCTGGCATGTACCGCCTTCAACGCCGACTTCGACGGTGACCAAATGGCAGTTCACCTCCCCTTGAGCAACGAAGCCATCCTGGAAGCACAGATGCTCATGCTTCAGAGCCACAACATCCTCAACCCCGCCAACGGTGCGCCCATCACCGTGCCCTCTCAGGACATGGTGCTTGGTCTTTACTACATCACCAAACTCCGTCCGGGCGCCAAGGGTGCGGGTCTCACCTTCTACGGTGCAGAAGAGGCACTCATTGCCTACAATGAAAAGCGCGTGGATGTCCATGCCCCCGTCAAAGTGATGGTGGATGACATCGATGACCGCGGCTTCCCCTGCAAGCACCTGGTTGAAACCTCCGTCGGACGTGTCATTGTCAATGAGATAATCCCCGTGGAGTGTGGCTTCGTCAACACTATCATCTCCAAGAAGTCTCTCCGCGACATCATCACCAAGGTCATCAAGACCGTCGGCATGGCACGTGCTTGCGACTTCCTCGACGGTATCAAGAACCTCGGCTATCGCATGGCATACGAAGGCGGACTCTCCTTCAACCTTGATGACATCATCATCCCGGAAGAGAAGGTGGACATCGTCAAGAAAGGTAATGAAGAAATCGACCAGATTACCATGAACTATAACATGGGCTTCATCACCGACAACGAACGCTACAACCAAGTCATCGACACCTGGACTCACGTGAACACCGACCTCAAGAAGACCCTCATGAAACAGATGACCGAAGCCGACCAAGGTTTCAACGCTGTCTTCATGATGCTTGACTCCGGTGCCCGTGGTTCTGCCGACCAGATTGCCCAGTTGGCAGGTATGCGTGGTTTGATGGCGAAGCCTCAGAAAGCCGGTGCCGAAGGCGCACAAATCATTGAGAACCCGATTCTCTCCAACTTCAAGGAAGGCATGTCCGTGCTGGAATACTTCATCTCCACCCACGGTGCCCGTAAGGGTCTTGCCGACACCGCCTTGAAGACCGCCGACGCCGGTTACCTCACCCGCCGTCTCGTCGATGTCTCCCACGACGTCATCATCACCGAAGAAGACTGCGGCACGCTTCGCGGTCTTGTCTGCAGTGCCCTCAAGGACGGCGACGAGGTCATCTCCTCTCTGAGCGAAAGAATCCTCGGTCGTGTGTCTGTGCATGACATCATCAACCCCTCCACCGGCAAACTCATCGTCGCTTCCGGTGAAGAAATCACCGAACCCATCGCCGCTGAGATTGAAGCCTCTCCCATCGAGAGCGTCGAAATCCGTTCTGTCCTCACCTGCGAGAGCCGTCATGGCGTTTGCCAGAAGTGCTATGGTCGCAACCTTGCCACCAGCCGCATGGTGCAGAAAGGCGAAGCTGTCGGCGTCATCGCCGCACAGTCCATCGGTGAACCGGGTACGCAGCTGACGCTCCGTACGTTCCACGCCGGTGGTATCGCCTCCAACGCCGCTGCCAACGCCACCATCCTCGCCAAGAGCGACTGCCGTCTCGAGTTTGAAGAACTCCGCACGGTGGAAAGCACCAATGATGAGGGTCAGGCTGTGAAAATCGTGGTGGGTCGTCTTGCTGAAGTACGTTTCGTGGACGAGCACACCGGCATCGTTCTCTCCTCTCAGAACGTCCCCTACGGTTCACAACTCTATGTTTCCGATGGCGACCGCGTGAAGAAGGGCGACATGATTGCCAAGTGGGACCCCTTCAACGCTGTCATCGTCACCGAGAACGCAGGTACCATCCGTTTCGAAAGCGTTGTGGAAGGCATCACCTATCGTGTGGAAGAAGACGAAGCCACCGGTCTCCGCGAGCGCATCGTCATCGAATCTAAGGACAAGGTGCACGTGCCCACCTGCCACATCCTGGATGAAAACGGCGAAGAAATCCGCTCCTACAACTTCCCCATCAACGGTCACATCGTGGTTGAAGACGGACAGCAAGTCAAGGCGGGTGAAATCCTCATCAAGATTCCGCGTGCCGTCGGCAAGGCAGGCGACATCACCGGTGGTCTGCCGCGTGTCACCGAGCTCTTCGAAGCTCGCAACCCGAGCAACCCCGCTGTGGTCAGCGAAATCGATGGCGAAATCACCATGGGCAACATCAAGCGTGGTCATCGCGAAATCATCGTCACTTCCAAACTCGGTGAAATCAAAAAATATCTCGTGCCCCTCTCCAAGCAGATTCTCGTGCAGGAGAATGACTACGTCCGCGCCGGCACTCCTCTCTCCGACGGTTCCATCACTCCCGGTGACATCCTTGCCATCCAAGGTCCCACCGCCGTGCAGGAATACATCGTCAACGAAGTGCAAGACGTCTATCGTCTCCAGGGTGTGAAAATCAACGACAAGCACTTTGAAGTCATTGTCCGTCAGATGATGCGAAAGGTTCAAATCAACGAACCCGGCGACACTCGCTTCCTTGAGCAGCAGATTGTCGATAAACTCGATTTCGCTGAAGAGAACGACCGCATCTGGGGCAAGAAAGTCGTCATTGACGCCGGCGACAGTGAGACCATGAAGAAGGGTATGATTGTGACTGCCCGTAAACTCCGCGACGAGAACTCACAACTCAAGCGCCGTGACCTCAAGCTCGTCAAAGTGCGTGACGCACAGGCTGCCACCTCCACCCAGATTCTTCAGGGAATCACGCGTGCCGCACTCCAGACCAAATCCTTCATGTCCGCTGCTTCCTTCCAGGAAACCACCAAGGTGCTCAACGAAGCCGCCATCAGCGGTAAGACTGACTACTTGGAGGGCATGAAAGAGAACGTCATCTGCGGTCACCTCATTCCTGCCGGTACCGGTCTCCGCGAGTTCAACCGTATCGTTGTGGCTGACCGCGAAGAATACGAAAAGGCACAGGCTGCCAAGCAAACCACTGACGTCACTTCCGAGTTCTGAAAAAGATCTCTTCGTCAATAACTTATGAAAAAATCCCGCGTCCGAAACGGCGCGGGATTTTTTGTTCTGCGACTTGCAACTTTGTTTCTTCGCTGCTGCGAATCTTCGTTTCTTCGCTGTTGCCACCTGTGCAGCAATAGTATCTTATCCTAGAAGGCTGTACGCCCGCGAAGATGGCGGCGCGAGCCGCAGCGCCGAAGGCGCACTCTGTCTTGATGATGAAGCAGACGGCATGCAACTCTACCGAGAAAAATTTTCTGTTTCCGCCCTCTTCACCTCCTCTTCACCTCCAAAACATTTCGCGCGTTTCGTGTTCAAAAACATAAATTCTTTCTCCATTAATGCCCATTAATTGTCTCATTAATTGCCTCATTAATTTCTGAACAATTCGTGAACAATTCGTGAACATTTCGTGTTCCCAAAACAAGAATTTTTCTCCATTAATGCCCATTAATTGCCTCATTAATTTCTGAGCATTCGCGCGTTTCGTATTCCAAAACAAATTAATGGCTTTTTATGAATCAAATTCATGAACATTAATGTTTCAAAAAGGGTGCGCTCCTGGCAAGAGAATCGTGTTTCAAAACAGTTTTACACCAAAGAACACCGCTTCGTGGTAACCATCCGAAATCAGCCGTCCTATGCGGACAAAAAAATCTCACGGGTTATCCGTGAGATTTTTTGTAATA
>NZ_JADYUH010000063.1 GCF_021531665.1 Prevotellamassilia timonensis | reverse complement strand
CAAAATGTAGGGTTTGTGTATAGTTTGCAGAGTTTTTTTGTTTCCCCTTTTATTTACGTATAGTGCAGTGTCAAGGTGTGTCTACAAACAACGATGGCTGTCCGGTGGAAGTTTGGCTGAGAAAAACCATTCTGTTCCCACGTTCGTGGGGATTGATTGCAGCACGATGACGGTGCGTCAATTTCTTGTGAAGTTTCATTTTCCGCTCCATGTGTTTTGCGGTACGAAACGAAATGCCTACTTTCGCCGCTGAAAGTGTTCGCGCTTTCACGACATTTGAACATACATTTTTTGCATTCGCTATTATTTCGCGTTTAGCCAAGAGCCTCGGAAACTCTATTGGAATAAAAAGCACGAGAATAATATGTGAAGGGTTGCTCCGTATATGGTGCGCTCCACCCTCAATTAGCAATGCTCACGCTCAAGGCGTGGTGCATTCTTACGAGGGACCGGGGTTCCATTCCGAGGCCGCCCCGTGCTAAACGCGATAAGAAGAGCACCACGCTTCTTTTTTTGCGCGTTTGCGGACTGATAGCCGACATGCCTCACTCTATCAGTCTTTTTTATGGCAAACAAAAATCTTAACGCCGCTAAGGTGGCAAAGAAGGATGAGTTCTACACGCAGTTGGAGGACATCGAACGCGAGTTGCAACACTATTGGTCACACTTCCGCGGCAAAACCGTGCTTTGCAACTGCGACGACCCCTACGAAAGCAATTTTTTCAAATACTTCGCCTCGCGTTTCAATCAACTCGGACTGAAAAAATTGATTTGCACGTGCTACAACGGCTCGTCCATCCAAGGCAGCGAACTCGCGCTGTTCCCCGAGTGGAAGGAAGAGGAGGAAGAACCGAAACGCATTGCCCACAAACTGGTCATCACGGAGGTGAAGGACATGAATGGCGACGGCGCAGTGGATATGACCGACGTGGAAATCCTCATCAAAAACGACAAGAACGTGCTGACGCAGTTGCAAACGGGCGACTTTCGTTCGGAGGAGTGCATTGAACTGCTGCGCGAGGCGGACATTGTCGTGACCAACCCGCCTTTCTCTCTCTTTCGGGAATATGTGGCGCAGTTGATGGAATATGAAAAGAAGTTCTTGATTATCGGAAAGCAAATGGCCATTACGAATAAAGAATTCTTCCCTTTAATAAAATATAATAAGGTCTGGTTAGGATATGGGTTTAAAGGTGCAGTGGCACATTTTGTTTCTCCATACGAAGATACTGCTACGGCTGGTGACCATCGAAAAGGAATGATTCGTGTATCGGGTATAACATGGTTTACAAATCTAGAAATTAATAAAAGGCACGAGTCTTTGGATTTAGTTTGTCGATATTCTCCTGAAGAATATCCTCATTTTGAAAACTATGATGCAATTGAAGTTGGTAAGACTATTGATATACCATGTGACTACCCTGGCGTGATGGGAGTACCAATCACCTTTCTTGACAAATATAATCCCGAACAATTTGATATAATTTGGCAAGCATGTGGAAACACAAGAACGTCTGCTCCATCGGAAATTCTAAAAGAACTGAAATACATTGCACATAAAGAAGATCGAGGAGGTTGTGCAATTTTAAATGGGCAAAGATTATTTTCTCGAATCTTTATCCGCAACAAACATCCCCAACAACTATGATGACAATTAAGCAAATAGACGTCACGGTGCGCGAAATCGTGGACGGCTACGTGGACAACGAAGAACAGGGCGTGAGAGGCTACGGAGGCAGACTTGACATCCGTCCGCCCTATCAGCGCGAGTTCATCTACAACGACAAGGAACAGCAGGCGGTCATTCACACCGTCATGCACGGCTATCCGCTGAACGTGATGTACTGGGTGAAACGAAGCGAGGACGCAGAGTGCCCCTACGAGGTGATGGACGGACAGCAGCGCACGCTTTCGCTCTGCGAATACGTCGCCGGAAAGTTCAGCGTCAATTTCAAAAACTTCTTCAACCTCACCCCCGACGTGCAGCAGCAGATTTTGGACTATCGCCTCACGGTCTATGTCTGTGAAGGACCGGCTTCAGAAAAATTGGAGTGGTTCAAAACCATCAACATCGCGGGGAAGCCGCTCAACGACCAGGAAATCCACAACGCCATCTATGCCGGACCTTTCGTCAGCGATGCCAAACGTCACTTTTCCAAGAACAACTGCGGCGCCTACCGCCTCGGCAAAGACCTCGTCAACGGTACGCCCATCCGGCAGGACTTTTTGAAGAAGGCTCTCGAATGGGTCGCGCAACACGAGACGCGGCAGGGAAAACCGCAAACGCCCGTGGGATACATGGCGGCGCATCAGCACGACCCGAACGCAAACAACTTGTGGACGTATTTCCAAAGCGTCTTGAACTGGGCAATCACTAACTTCAACCCGCGAAAGTTCCGCACCATCATGAAAGGCTTAGACTGGGCGCGCCTCTACGACGAGTTCTCCTCTCAGACGCTCGACATTGCTGCGCTCGAAGAAGAAATCTCCCGACTGATGCGCGACAGTGAGGTGCAGAAGAAGGTGGGCATCATCCCCTACGTCCTTACCCGAGACGAGCATTTCCTTGACCTTCGCACCTTCCCCGACGACATCAAACTCGCCGTGTGGGAACGACAAAAACACGTTTGCCCGCTCTGTCAAAAAGAGTTTGATTTCACGCTCATGGAGGGCGACCACATCACGCCGTGGCGCGACGGCGGGCGTACCACAGAGGACAACTGCCAAATGCTCTGCCGAGAATGCAACAGACGAAAAGGTGCTAAGTAATCCTCAAATGAGGTGGGCGACGGCATGCTACTTACCACTTGCCGAACGGTAGGTGACGAATCGGCGGGAAGGAGTGATGATTCCCGAGAAAAAAGTGAAGAGTCGCCGTCTGCGTACGTCATTTTTTGACGAAAAAAGAAATCCCGACACAGTGGAAACTGCATCGGGATGTGTTTTAAGAGGCTTTGCTCGTATTTTTTCAAAATCCTTCGCCGACGAATTGGTCGAGGAAGCGCACGTCGTTTTCGGAGAAGAGTCGGAGGTCTTTCACGCGATATTTGAGGTTCGTGATTCGTTCCACGCCCATGCCGAAAGCGTAGCCTTTATATTCCTTGCTGTCAATGCCGTTGGCTTCAAGTACGGCGGGGTCCACCATGCCGCAACCAAGGATTTCCACCCAACCGGTCTGTTTGCAGAAGGCGCAACCCTTTCCGCCGCAGATGTGGCAGGAGATGTCCATTTCTGCACTGGGTTCGGTGAAGGGGAAGTAGGAGGGACGGAGACGGATTTGTGTGCCTTCGCCGAAGAGTTCGCGAGCGAAAGTGAGAAGTACCTGCTTGAGGTCAGCGAAACTCACGTGTTTGTCAATGTAGAGACCTTCCACCTGATGGAAGAAGCAGTGTGCACGAGCGGAAATGGCTTCGTTTCGATAGACGCGTCCCGGGCAAATCACTCGAATCGGGGGTTGTGTGGTCTCCATCACACGGCTTTGCACGGAACTGGTGTGTGTGCGGAGGACGATGTCCGGCTGGCGTGCGATGAAGAAGGTGTCCTGCATGTCGCGTGCGGGGTGGTCGGCGGGGAAGTTCATGGAAGAGAAGACGTGCCAGTCGTCTTCGATTTCCGGTCCGTCGGCAAGGACGAAGCCCAGTCGAGAGAATATCTCAATGATTTCGTTTCGCACGAGGGTGAGCGGGTGGCGTGAGCCGAGCGGAGTGGGGTAGGGAGTGCGTGTCAGGTCGAGCGCATCTTTCTTTCCGTCTTCAGCGGGCAGGTTTTTGCGCAGCGTGTCCAGTTGCGCCTGGATGGATTGTTTCAGTTGGTTGAGTTTCTGTCCGACTTCCCTTTTTGTTTCTTGCGGCAGTTCGCGGAACTCAGCCATGAGGTCGTTCATCACGCCCTTTCTTCCCAGATAGTGGATGCGAAGATCTTCCACCTCTTTGGCGGTGGTGGCGGTGAGAGCGGCTGTTTCTTCAAGAAGACTTTGAATTTTTTCTGTAATCACTTTGAGTATGTTTTTTCGTTTGTGTCGTGCACTTGTGGCGTGTCGCACAGACTTTCAGTTTTTCTTCAAGGCGCAAAGTTAGTGCAAATCACAGAAAGTTGGACGTATCGCACGGCGAATAATGAGTAATTTTACGTAACTTTGCCCTCCAAGAAGTACAAAATCGTTGATTTTGATGAAAAACTTTATTCTTTTTCTTGCTGTCTTGCTGACGATTCCGATGTCTTGCAAGCGCACCACGGATGAGCCGAAGAAAGAAACTGTCCGGCAGGACTCGGTGACTTCTGCCGACACTGTTGTCCCTGCGGACACCACTTCCGCTCTGCCTCCGAAAGTTGCCGACGAACTTTTTGACGACTTCATCTATTCTTTCATGAAGAGCAAGCGTTTCCAACTTTCCCGAATCTCTTTCCCGCTTCCTTTCCATTCTCACGAACAATCCCGTGTCCTCTCGGCTCGGGAGTGGAAGTTTGACCCGCTCTTCTCCAAACAGGAAACCTACACCGTCATCTATCATTCTGAAAAGGAGATGAAGGCTGAAAAGGACACTGGCGTCTCTGAAGCCACTTTTGAGTGGATTTATCTTTCGAAGAAAAAAACGAAACAATATTTCTTCCGGCGCATTCACGGCACTTGGATGCTGACCGGCATCCGGGAAGGTGACTTGCAAAATCACGAGGACAGAGACTTCTATGAGTTCTACAGGAAATTCTCCACAAGCACCGAATTCCAACTAAGCCACGTCAAAGACCCGTTCCGTTTCAAGACCTACGATGACAACTCCTTTAGCCAAATCGAAGGTGTGCTCGACCGACAGCAGTGGCAGGACTTCCGTCCCGACCTACCGAAACACACCATTACTAATATAGTATATGGCTCTACGTCCAAGGGGGTGTCTCACGGCAAGCGCATCTTCACTGTTTGCAGCGCATCCGGCGGAATGGGATGCATCCTCTCGTTTGCTCCGTACCGGAATTCGTGGATGCTTGAAGGTCTGGAAAACTGATGCCGACTTTTCAGAATAATTCTTCGGACAAGATTTTTTGATAGATGTTTCACGAATCACTCCTTCATATACTCCCCACACCCCAAAAAAAGAGTCGTAAGATATGAGTCACTCCCTCCTTCCTCACAACACCTTCGGCTTGGACGTCCGTTGCAAGTCGTTCGTTGAATATGCCGACACGGAGACACTGATCCGGCAAGTGCTCCCTCGTTTGTCCGCCACGCCGTGGTTGCACATCGGCAGCGGCAGTAATCTCCTTTTTCTTGGAGACTATGACGGCACCGTGCTTCACTCCGGCATTCGCGGCATTGAAATGCTGCGACGCGAGGGCGAAAACGTTTGGGTCAAAGCCGGCGCAGGGGTTGTTTGGGATGATTTCGTGGAATGGGCGGTGAACCACGCCTGCTTTGGCGCAGAAAACCTCTCTCTCATTCCCGGCGAAGTCGGAGCGAGTGCCGTGCAGAACATCGGCGCCTACGGCACAGAAGTGGCTGACCTCATCGAAGAAGTCGAGACGGTTGAAGTCGCCACGGGAACGGTGAAAGTCTTTTCCGCTGAAGATTGTGACTACAGTTACCGCCACAGCATCTTCAAACAACCCGAGAATCGCGGCAAGTTCATCGTCACCCATGTCACCTATCGTCTCTCCACCGTCTTTCGTCCCGATTTGAACTACAAAGCCACACGGCGCGCCGTCGAAGAGCGACTGCCGAAAGACCAGCCTCTCACCGCAGCCGACCTGCGGCGCATCATCATTGATGTTCGTCGCGAAAAACTCCCCGAGCCGGGCATCGTCGGCAGTGCCGGTTCCTTCTTCATGAATCCCGTGGTCAGCGAGGAAAAATATGCCGAAATCAAACAGTCTCATCCCGATGCTCCGGGCTATGCCGTCGAGAACGGCGTCAAGGTGCCGGCAGGATGGCTCATCGAAACCTGTGGCTGGAAGGGACGCACCGTCGGACACGCCGGAGTCTGGGAAAAACAAGCCCTCGTCCTCGTCAATCGCGGCGGAGCCACCGGCAAAGAAATTCAGCATCTCAGCCAACTCATTTGTGAAGACGTCAAGGCGCACTTTGGCATCGTCATCAAACCCGAGGTGAACTTTGTCGAAGGCGGAAAAATCATTTAGTCTTACATTCAATCAAATATAAAGTTAAAATGCAAAGCGGATTGAAAGTCACCATCTTGGGTTCCGGCACCAGCGTGGGCGTTCCGCAAGTTGGTTGTCCCTGTCCCGTCTGTCATTCCGATGACCCTCGCGACCGAAGACTGCGTGCCAGTGCTTTGTTGGAAACCGACGAGGGACGTCGTCTCTTGATTGACTGCGGTCCTGACTTTCGACAACAAATGTTGAGTGTGGACTTTTTGCCGCTTGACGGTGTCATTTTCACCCACGAGCACTATGACCACACCGGTGGCATCGACGACCTGCGCCCCTTCACCCGCACCGACGACGGCTTGCCCCTCTTTGCCGATGAGAAATGTGCAAAACACATTCGTGAGCGTCTGCCCTATCTCTTCCGGGAGCACCTCTATCCCGGCGTGCCCCGCATCCGCCTGGAAGTCGTGCAACCCGGCGTGCCTTTTGTGGTGGAGAACTATTGGGAAGTCATGCCCATCCCCGTCATGCACGGCAAACTCCCCATTCTCGGCTACCGTTTCGGTGACTTCGCCTACGTCACCGACATGACCGAGGTGCCCGAAGAGGGACTCCGCCTCCTGCAGGGCGTGCGTTTCATCGTGGTCAATGCTCTCCGCGAGAAGCCGCATCCAACCCACCAAAGTCTGTCACAGGCACTTGACTTCGTGAAGAAATTGGATGTTGAAAAAGCCTGGCTCACTCACTTCTCCCACGAAATCGGCTTCCACCGAGAAGTGCAGTCCAAACTGCCGGAAAACGTATATTTGACGTTTGACGGACTGAAATTCAGAATTTAATTGTAAGTTTGCTCCGAGAACGGGCTCTTTTCGCTCCGTTTCTCTTCATTTCTTTTCGCATTCTTTGCTTCAGCAGCGTGACATCTTTGCTTTCACGTCTGAGGGTTTAGTCCCTGTTGAAGAATAGTTTAGACCTTTTCATGAGAAAAAAGTTTTTCGTCATAACTTGGAGTGTTCTCCTCTCCCTTTTGTTGCTTGGTATCCTTGGAACGTTCTGCATCAACCGCGGTTGGATTGGCTATATGCCGCCGATTGCCGAACTCCAGAATCCCATCAGTCGCTATGCTTCCCAAATCATCAGCGCCGACGGACGCCTCATGGGCACCTGGTCACGCAACGAAAACCGCGTCTTTGTCGATTATGACAGCATTTCCCCTTATATCTTTGACGCACTCGTTGCCACGGAAGACGTTCGCTTCTATGAGCATTCCGGCATTGACGTGCGAGCCTTGGGACGCGCCATTGTCAAACGAGGAATTCTGGGACACAAAGAAGCCGGCGGCGGTAGCACCATCACACAGCAGTTGGCAAAGCAGCTCTACTCCGAAGGAGCTGAATCTACCATGCAACGCCTGTTACAAAAGCCCATCGAATGGGTCATTGCCGTCGAACTTGAAAAAAACTACACGAAAAACGAAATCCTCACTCTCTATCTGAACTACTTTGACTTCCTGCACAACGCTGTCGGCATCAAAACGGCAGCGAACGTCTATTTCAGCAAGTCACCCGCCAAACTGACCCTCGCAGAGTGTGCCACGCTGGTCGGAATGTGCAAGAATCCGTCCTACTATAATCCCATCCGTGAACCCGAGCGTTGCCGCGAACGACGCAACGTCGTGCTGGCACAAATGGTGAAAGCAGGCACACTCTCACAAGAAGACTATGAGACCATTGCCGCACAACCCCTCGAACTGCACTTTCACCGAATTGACCACAAAGAAGGGCAGGGGACTTATATGAGAGAATATCTGCGTCGCATCTTGATGGCGTCCAAACCCGACCCCAAAAACTATCATGAATGGCAGCGGCAACAATACTATGAAGACTCGCTGATGTGGGAAACCGACCCGCTCTACGGCTGGTGCAAGAAAAACCACAAGAAAGACGGCTCAGACTATGACATCTACACCGACGGTCTGAAGGTTTACACCACACTCGACTCCCGAATGCAGCGTTACGCTGAGGAGGCGGTGCTGCGACAGGTGGGACGCAATCTCCAACCGCTCTTTGAGGCTGAAAAACGAAGTAACCCCAACTTCCCCTATCACGTTTCCATTAAATCCGAAGTCGTCAAACGGCGTCTTGACAAAGCCATGCGGCAAAGCGACCGCTACAGACTCCTCAGTGCCGAAGGGGCTTCGGAAGAAGAAATCAAACGCAGTTTCAACACGCCGATCGACATGACGGTCTATTCGATTCACGGCAGCGTGGACACGGTCATGACTCCGCTTGATTCCATTCGCTACTACAAGAAATTCCTCCGCTCTTCCCTCGTCTCCATCGACCCTGCCACGGGACATGTCAAGGCGTATGTCGGCGGATTGAACTACACCTACTTCCAGTATGACATGGCAATGGTGGGACGACGTCAAATCGGTTCAACGATGAAACCTTTCGTCTATGCCATGGGACTCCAAGGCGGCATGACGCCCGAGACCACCATCCTCAACGTGCAGCGAAACTACGGCGGGTGGTGTCCCCGAAACGGAAGCCGGGCACGCTACGGCTCCATGGTGACGCTCAAGTGGGGACTGAGTCAGTCCAACAACTGGGTGACAGCGGGGCTGATGAGCGAGATTGACCCCACGGGACAGGGACTCGTTCGAGACCTCCACGCACTCGGCGTCGCAAACGACAACCTGCAACCTTCCATGCCCTTGTGTCTGGGAACGTGCGACATCACTGCCGGCGAACTTGCCTCCGCCTACACCGCCTTTGTGCAGAAAGGCATCCGTCGCGCTCCCATCCTCGTGACGAAAATTGAAGACAGCGAGGGAAACATTCTGGCGGAATTCGCCCCGAGAACAAATGAGGTCTATAGCGAGGAGACTGCCTACAACATGATTGACATGATGAAAGCGGTCATCGACCATGGCACCGGACGCCGTCTGCGCTATGCCTTCCAAATGAAAGGTCCCATTGCCGGCAAGACCGGTACGACCAACGACAACTCCGACGGCTGGTTCGTCGGGTGTGTTCCCAGGCTCGTCACCGTCGTGTGGGTCGGTGGAGAAGAAAGAGACATCCATTTCTCTTCCACAGCCTCCGGTCAAGGCTCTGCCACGGCACTTCCTGTCTGGGCACTCTACATGTTGAAGGTATATAAAGACAAGTCTTTGGGATATAATCCGGAAGAAGACTTTGAAAAACCGGAATCCATGAAACGAAGGTTTTTGAAGAGTGCAGAAGGAAAGGAGGGAGCAGAAGAGGGCTCGGAAGAAGAGAACAGCGACCTCATGAACGGACACTCCGGCGTCGAAGCCACCCGAAGCAGCAGCGGAGAATCCTATTTCGAGTGATTCCTTGCTTGCTTCAAACTTCAAGTCCCTTTCTTCAAACTTCAAGTCCCGGATTTGACATTGATAAGAACATTGTGTTTTGACCACTTGATAACTCAGAAAAAATAGCCTAATATAATTATGAAATACGTAGCCATCATCCCGGCGCGATATGCGTCCACTCGTTTTCCCGCCAAACCTTTGGCACTGCTAAATGGCAAGCCCATCATTCAGCGGGTTTATGAACGTGTTGCGGAACAACTTGAGGAAGTCTATGTCGCCACTGACGATGACCGCATTTTCAGTGCCGTTGAACAGTTCGGCGGAAAAGCCATCATGACCTCCACATCCCACCGAAGCGGTACGGACCGCTGTCGGGAAGCCTACGAACTCAGCGGCAGTCAGGCAGATGTCATCATCAACGTGCAAGGCGACGAACCTTTCATTCAGGCATCGCAACTCGAAGCCATCAGACGTCCTTTTGAAGAGGATGCTGCCACGGACATCGCCACGCTCGTCATGCCTTTCCCCGCCGACACTCCCTTTGAAACGCTCGCCAATCCGAACTCTCCCAAAGTGGTGGTCAGCCATAACCATCGCGCTCTCTACTTCTCCCGAAGCGTCATCCCTTACCTCCGAGGCATCGAACAGGAACAATGGGCGGCTAACCATGTCTTCTATAAGCACATCGGACTCTACGCCTACACAGCCGAGGCGCTGAAGCGCATCACGCAAATGCCCGTCAGCAGTTTGGAACAGGCAGAGTCACTCGAACAACTTCGTTGGTTGCAAGCCGGACTCGACATCCGCGTCGGCTACACCCACGCAGAAACCATCGGCATCGACACGCCGGAAGACCTCGCCAGAGCCGAAGAATGGCTGAAAAGCCACACCGACAAGTGATTCGTTTCACCTCCCAACTCCCTCCGTCTCACCTCCCAACTCCTTATTATATATAATATTTAAGCCAACGCCAACGCTATCTTTTTAGTATGAAACATCGTTCTTCTTTCCTCACATACATTCTTGCTCTCTTTCTGATTTCTTCCTCCGTGCCTGCCGTTCATGCACAGAAAATCATGGTCGGGTCTTGCACGCTCCGTGATGGTGCCGTCTATACCGGCGAACTGGTGGGCGGTAAACCCAACGGCAAAGGACGGGCGGTCTATTCCAACGGCGACACCTACGAAGGTGAGTTCGTCAAAGGACTCCGACACGGCGAAGGCACGTTCAACTATGCCGACGGTTCACGCTATGAAGGCAACTGGACAAAAAACGAACGTAACGGCAAGGGCACTTTCTATGCCGTGAACAACAATCGCTACGTCGGTTTGTGGTATCGCAACAAAAAAGAAGGTTCGGGCACGATGTACTACTACAACGGAGCGCGCTACGAAGGCAGTTGGAAGAACGACAAACGTAACGGAAAAGGTCTTTACACCTACGAGAACGGTGCTTTCTACAAAGGCGACTGGGTGGATGACAAAAAATCCGGCAAGGGAATCTTCGACTGGGGGGACGGTGAAAAATATGAGGGCTCCTGGGCGAACAATGAACGAAACGGTCGCGGCACTTATTTCTACGCCACCGGCGACTACTATGTCGGCGACTGGAAAAATGACATGCAGGATGGGCGTGGAATCTATAAGTTCAAAAACGGCGACGTCTATGAAGGACAATATCTCTTGGGAGAGCGCAGCGGAGAAGGAACCATGCGCTTTGCCTCCGGCGACACCTACACAGGCTCCTTCCTGCAAGGCGAACAAAGTGGAAAAGGCACCTTCATCTGGAAAGGCGTGGCAACCTATACGGGGGACTGGCAGCACAACATGATGCACGGTCACGGTGTCTATAAATGGAAAAACGGAGATGAATATAACGGCGGATGGAAAAACAACGCCATGGATGGCGAAGGCATCCTGCGCTATGCCAACGGAGGACGCTTCAAAGGCTCTTTCTCTGCCGGAAAACGAGACGGAAAGTCGATAGAAATCAAATCCGACGGGACACGAATCGATTGCACCTACAAACAGGGCGTGAAGCACGGACCGTTCGTGGAATATGACGCAAACGGAAACGTCACCAAAAAAGGAGAATACTCCAACGGACGCATCGTGAAATAAAACCGGGACAACGAAGAAACTCCGCCATAAATTCCGCCTGATTCTTTGAAAACCTTTAAACCTCTATAATCTTTTACCATGAAAAAGACCACAAGCACTACTTCCCGCAAAAGAGCCGTTGCTGAGCGCCAGCCCAAGCTGCGAATCCTGCGCGATGACTGCTGGCTGGAGCCTTTTGCCCCCGCCATTGAAGGACGGCACAACCACGCACAAGAAAAAATTGACCGACTGACCAAAGGAACGGGTAACCTCGTCGAATTCTCCGGCGGACACCTCTACTTCGGACTGCACCGCACCGCGCGTCAGTGGGTGCTCCGGGAATGGGCGCCGAATGCCACGGACATCTATCTCATCGGTGACTTCTCCAACTGGAAAGAAGAGGAAACCTATCGTTTCAAACGCATTCCCGGCACGGAGAACTGGGAATTGAAACTGCCCTCCAAAGCACTCCACCACCTTGACCTCTACAAACTCTCCATGCATTGGAAAGGCGGACAAGGAGAGCGCGTCCCTGCCTACGCTCGACGAGTCGTGCAGGACGAAAACACCAAAATCTTCTCCGCACAGGTCTGGGCACCGGAAGAACCCTACGAATGGAAATCCCGCAAAATCTTCAAACCCAAACGCGAACCGCTCTTGATTTATGAATGCCACATTGGCATGGCACAGGATGCGGAAAAAGTAGGCTCCTACGAAGAGTTCCGTCTCAACGTCCTGCCGCGCGTGATTGAAGACGGCTACAACTGCCTTCAAATCATGGCAATTGCGGAGCACCCTTACTATGGCAGTTTTGGCTATCACGTCAGTTCCTTCTTTGCTCCCTCCAGCCGCTTCGGCACACCCGATGAACTGAAGCACCTCATTGATGACGCTCACAATGCCGGACTGGCTGTCATCATGGACCTCGTGCACAGCCACGCCGTGAAGAACGAAGCCGAAGGACTCGGAAACTATGCCGGAGACCCGAACCAGTTCTTCTATCCCGGAGGACGCCGTGAGCACTCTGCCTGGGACAGCCTCTGCTTTGACTATGGAAAAGACTCCGTCGTTCACTTCCTCCTCTCCAACTGTCGCTACTGGCTTGAAGAGTTCCGTTTCGACGGTTTCCGCTTTGACGGGGTGACCTCCATGCTCTACTACAGCCACGGACTTGGCGAGGCTTTCACCTGCTACGGAGACTACTTCAACGGACATCAGGACGACAATGCGATTTGCTATCTCACGCTCGCCAACGAACTCATCCACCAGGTGAATCCTCGTGCCATCACGATTGCCGAGGAGGTCAGCGGCATGCCTGGATTGGCTGCACCGTTTGCCCATGGCGGCTACGGTTTTGACTATCGCATGGCGATGAACATACCTGACTATTGGATTAAGACCATCAAGGAACTCCGCGACGAGGATTGGAAACCTTCTTCCATCTTCTGGGAAATCACCAACCGTCGCCCCGACGAAAAGACCATTTCCTATTGCGAGAGTCACGACCAAGCCCTTGTGGGTGACAAAACCATCATCTTCCGTCTCATTGACGCCGACATGTATTGGCACTTCCGAAAGGGCGACGAGAACGGCACCGTGCATCGTGGCATCGCGCTTCACAAAATGATTCGCCTCGCCACGGCAGCAACCATCAATGGCGGCTATTTGAACTTTATGGGTAATGAGTTCGGTCATCCCGAGTGGATTGACTTCCCGCGTGAAGGAAACGGTTGGAGTTGCAAATATGCACGCCGTCAGTGGAATCTTGTCGATAATCCCGAACTCTGCTATCACTTCCTTGGAGACTTTGACAAAGAAATGACGAAACTCTTGACAGAGGGCAACGTGACCAAATATCCCGTGCAAGAGATTTGGCACAACGATGGTGATCAGGTGCTTGCTTGGTCCAGAGGTTCGCTTGTTTTCGTTTTCAACTTCTCTCCGACGCGCTCCTTCGAGGGCTACGGCTTCATGGTGCCCGAGGGTGTATATGACGTGGTGCTCAACACCGACGCCGTTCGTTTCGGTGGCAATGGTCTCGCCGATGACAGCGTGCGCCACTTCACCAACTTTGACCCGTTGCTCAAACGTGACGGCAAGGGTTGGCTTCAACTCTATATCCCTGCCCGCAGTGCCGTTGTGCTCCGTCGTGCAGAGGAAGAGAAAGGCGAAGAGAAAGTGAAGAAAGCCGGAAGAGCCAAGAAATGATGTGACTTCCCTTTCCGCATACTGACGCTTCCTCGTCAAAAACGGGATGCATTCAGATAAAACTCCCTATTTGCCTCCGCGGTCATTACCCGCGGAGGCTTTTTGGACTTCTCGTGCTGGCAGTACATGACCAAGCCCGAATCCGATAGCAACGAAGCAGATTGGCTATTCTGACACACCGCTTTTGGGGACTTCTCGTGCCGGGATTTCACTCGGCAAAAACGACAGGGAATTTCCAACCTACAAAGAGCACAGTTGGAGTGGTGACCGGAAAACTCTCACCATTGTTTTCGTCACGCAGCCTTCCACGACCTACGGTGTGCAAGTGCTCGGCGAGAACTTCGTCAGCGAGGACGGACGACAAGCCGTCACCCGCGATTTTGTTTTCAGCACGAAATAGGAGAGGTGAGAGCAAAAAAATAATCTGTTTTAATATAAGTTAAGTGTAAAGCACAATATAATCAAGTTTTTCACGTTTTATATAGTGAAATTATGTACTCTATAAAATTGGAATTTTGAAAATGCGAAGATTATATATAATACTTGCTTGCCTGATATTCTGCATTACAACCTATGAAGATGTCTCTGCAAGTTGCCAAAAGAGGGCAATTTCGGATATAAAAGATGGCGAACTATGGCACAAGTCGTTTTTCTCTGTTGAACTGCCCGAGTTCCTGCGCCAGGCACTGGAAGTATTGCGCCAACCGTTGGAAGACAGACATATCACCGTAAGTCGTATATCGGGCACGGTGGACGATCCTTGTAATTTCATGTTTGTGGCTTCCATGAACCCCTGTCCTTGTGGTTATTATAACCATCCCACAAAGGCATGTGTATGTACTCCAGGACAGATATCACGCTACCTTAACAAGATTAGCGGTCCATTGCTTGACCGCATAGATGTTCAGTTGATAGAGCCTTGCCGTCCTTATCCACTTTGCGGGCACGCTGATGAACTTGAAGACGAAGGCTTTGATGCGGCTGGTTTTCTTCAGTCCGAAGGCTTTCGTGTCCAGCCTGCCCATGAGGAACTTGTAGAAGTTTCGTATGAGTGCCGTCAGCAGCAGGAACACTGTGTACTCGGCCATGAACGACTTCGGCAGCCTTGCCCACCCGAATCCGTTGTTCATCTCGTCGAAGATGCGTTCCTTGCCACCTCTGAGGTTGTAGAACTCCATAATCTCTCGGTTTGTTGAGGTGTAATCGTTGGTCAGGATGCAGCGGTAAGTGTACTCGCCTTCCCACAGGTCCAGGTCGCCGTTCATCCGGCGCTCCAGTTGTATGACGAGGCGGTAGGTCTTGCCCTCCCACTTCTCCGTGAGGATGGAGTTCACCTCATACTCGATGCCGTTGACCTCTTCTCGCTTCCATCCACGCAGTGCCAACAGGCTGTCATAGAGTGAGCCGCAGCGGTTGGCACGGATGTAGAAATGCTCCGAGTGTTTCTCAACGGTTTCCACAATCTCGCGTGAGCAGGAGCCGCAGTCCATCCTGACACGCTTGATATGTATATCGTTCAAGGTTTGAGAAGATACGCTCCAGCGTGTCCTGCTGGTGGAAACGTACGTTGGCATTGCCGTCGCGGTTTTCTACACCCACGATGAAGTCGCCAATGACAGCCACGCCGGGACTGTAGCCGGTAAACTTCTTGTAGGTCATCTTCGCATCGTACTTCTCCGTCTCTATGAACTGATGGTCGAAATCAAGGTCGTACGACGCTCCTGCCACAGGCTGACCTGTGCTCAGAAGCGCCTTTACTGGCAGGCTGTTCAGCTTCGTGGCCGTATTGAATTCATAGCTCTTGCCTGTGTCGGATGTATAGGTCGTATTACCCGTGGCCAGTTCTGAAATCGCTCTCAGAATAGTGTCAGAGCTGCAGGTACGCAGAGTGGGGTGTAGCGAGAGATGGGGCATCAGGTGGCTCGTTACGTCCTCCACGCAGTTGCCTCCGCAGAAATAGACACTTGCCAGCGAACCAGCAATCTCGCTGTACTGATAGCCGTATGACGTACACCTCAGACCCAGCACTTTGTCGATAACTGAACCCACAAAACGGGAAAATTTCTCTCACACACGGCTCTTTCATTTAAGAATAAAATAGCGACAAAAGCTCCCTTACCCGATTCAGTTTGAATTGGGTAAGTA
>NZ_JADYUH010000062.1 GCF_021531665.1 Prevotellamassilia timonensis | reverse complement strand
CTTTGACTCTTTGACTCTTTGACTCTTTGACTCTTTGACTCTTTGACTCTTTGACTCTTTGACTCTTTGACTCCCAATGTTCCACCGTTTCCACATATTGCTCCGCCTGTGCATCGGCATACTCCTGCTGCCGCTGCTCGCCGCCTGCTCCGACTCCGACGGAGGGGTGCCCGTGGAATATGTGGAGAATCCAGCCTTCCGCATCAGTCTCCGCGTCGGCGACGGTAGCGCAGAGGGAAGAGCAGACGGACCGAGCGAAAAAGACGGCTATGCGGGGGCACTGCCCAACGAATATAAAATCGAGGATCTCACCCTCCTGCTCTATCAAGACGAGAACGGCATTAACGGCAACGACAACACCGTCATTCAATACGGCTTCTACACCCACCGCTTCTCCAGCACCGTGACGGACGGTGCCGCCCCCTACAACAAGGTCTATACCTCCGAAATCGTGCGCCTCGAAAAGCCCATCATCAAAGGAACTTATCACGCAATTGCCATTTGCAATCAGGGAGACCTCACCCGCCTCATCGGAAAAACACTCAAGGAAGTGCGCGACCTCACTTCCGAACGCATCTGCATCTATTCTTCTTTTGCACCCGAGGACTACCTCCTCTTCGGCATGTCCTCCGCCAAGGACGAAACCATCAAGGTGCTCGGCACCGACCACTGGACCAGCGATGACGACACAGAACACGGCGACCTCATCGAAGCCAACCTCCACGTGCAACGCATGGCGGCACGCATCGACTTCTCACCCGGCGACAACAGCAAACCCTACGACAAAAACACCAATTCCACCAACCCCTCCCCGGGAGGAGAATGGAACGATTGGAACACGGACATCACCGTGGGAATGACGCCCTACCACATCGGAAATGCCTATCGCTTCCCCGTGATGAACTCCACCAGCGGTGAGTTCACCGGCGACTTCTTCTACATGACAGCCGCCACTCCCGTGAACATCTACAACGGAGCGGAATACGTGCTCAAACGCGTCTCGCAATTTGAAAACACAGGCATCGTGAACTGCCTCGGAAACGAAACCTTCAACAGCGAGGGCTATGGCAACAACTTCGTGCTCGACCCGCTCACCACACTGAAAAACTCCGCGAATTTCTCCACCCTCTTCACCGGGAAATATCTCCTCCCCTACGCTGACGTCTATGCTCAATCGGAAAATGACCCGCTGGACAACACGGTGCTCCAAACGGTGAAGAAAGTGGCAAGCGGAGAAGGCCTCAGCTACAAAGCCGCCTACAAAGAAGACACATTAGATAGTATATGGTATCGTCCGATGTGGTACACACGAGAAAACACCGTGCTCACCTCCTCGCCGAAGCAGGAATATGCCACGGGCATCATTTTCAGCGGCTTCTATGCCAAAAAGCAACCGGACGACTCCTACACCTACACCATCAAGACCTACTCCTACTTCATCCGCCACACCGACCCCTCCAACACGAACTCGGAAAACATTCCGATGAAATATGGCATCGTGCGAAACTGCAACTATCGCCTCTACATCCGACAAGTGAACTCCCTCGGTCTCATCCTCGTCGAGGTGAAGGACTGGACGCCCGTCAACGTGCCGGACATTCAGGTGTGAGCCGGCGCCGCGGCAGTTTGAAACCAATCTCAAAACATGGCTGTCCGACAAACGAACTTAATGGTTTGACTCCGTTGTTTACCGGACAGCAATCATTACAGGGGTGTTCTAAAAATTAGGTTGAGTTGATTGTTTGAACGTTCCTTATCCCGTAATTTATAGAACACCCCTACAAAAATACAGAAAGCATGAACTTCCGATATTTCCTCCTCTTCACCCTCACCGCCCTGCTCACCTCCTGTGCCGACGATGACCTCGCCTCCGACTCCGGAGTCGTCCCTCCCGGTCATTCCGTCATCACCCTCTCCGTCGGCACCAACCACGTGCAGACTGCCGGACGTGCCGATGACCCCAATGCCACCACGGGAGAACTGATGAAGAGAGGATTTGTCGTCATGGTGAAAACACAAGAAAGTGACGGAACGGCTGTCGCCTCGCCCATCATCGACCACATCATCAAACTCGACATCGATGAAGCGAACAACAACACCGCCGTCGAGCGCAAGCAGTTGATGCAAATCACCACAGAAAACGGAACCTACGATTTCTACTCCTTCGTCAACTTCTCTTCCACAGACTACATCGGCGCAGACGCCGTCGCCAACGAACTGAGCGTCGCCACTTTGAACTACGAAATTGGCGGCGCGTCTCAGACCGTGACCTTCAACCGAGGCGCTGCCCTGCCCGCCAACCTCACCTCACAAACCTATCCCTGCTCCTTCAACCAATTCCAAGTCATCAATGAAGGAGCACCAGGCTTTGCAGCCTACACCGGCATCCCGATGAGCAACAAGGAGACCTATGCCGTGGACAACAACAAGACCATCAACCTCCAGGTGGTGCGCATGCTCTCCAAGATGAAGCTCTACTTCACCAACAAGACCGGTAAGCCCGTATGGGTCAAGAAACTGGAACTCGGCAACATCACTGCCAACGATTCTACCGCCGAGGGCAAGCCCTCTCTGATGTATCTGCTGCCCACAAAGACCGACAACGGTCTGGTGGGGGTCAGCTTCCCCGCCGCTCATCGCACCAGCAGCTTCATCTACTACCAAGCCGGTGTGGACGATGCGGTGCTCGTGCCCACCACCGCCACCACCACGGAGAATGCGGTGAACCTGCCCACAAACTACTTCAACGCGAGCATCTCCGACCACCCCACCGCCAGATTCCCGCTCTATCTGACCCTGGAGCGAGGCAAGACGGCAAGCTCCGCCTTGGGCGATGCCGAGAACGAAACCGAAACACGCTTCGCCTACATGCAAGTGACGAGCATTCCCCGCAACTCCATGCCACTGGTGAACATCGCCATCACAGACTATGTCCTCCACCTCGAAGCCTTCATGCACGCCCCCATCGGCGGCTATCCCGGCTTCAAACTGACGGAGCACAATGAAAACTACTATGCCGAGTTTGAGGGAGCGGGTGAACTCACGCTCATTCCACATGTCTATGCCTTTGCTGACAAAGACAAACCCGAGAACTGGTTCTCCCTCACCGACAAATCTCACATCCAAAGCTACACGCTCACCGTCGGAGGCGACACCGGCATCTTCAGCGAACAGCCACACTTTGACGTGAACACCGGAGAAATCCTCGGCACACTGAACGGAACAGCAGGCACTGCCTCCGTCCAACTCTCCCTGCAAATCATCACCTCCGACCCCGGAGTCTCCCCCGTCGTCACACAGGTCTATAACCGCACCATCTATCTGATTGCGAAATAAACCCGCAAACAAGCATCTGATTGCAAACCCAATAAACCGTAAATACAACCATGCTTACGCGTTTCTACATATTGCTCCTCACCATCTGCCTCGGACTTCCCGCGGCTGCTTCTCCATTGCCGTTCAAAATCTCCGATGAGACCCACACCTATTGGTACTACATCCAATTTGACCGTAATCAGGGGAATCATGACAACTACGAATACCTGAGACACTATCCCCTCGTGGGTTACGACGGTGAGACTCCCGAAGAGGGCACGTTTCTCTCCGGCACACCCATCATGCCGGGGGATGCGAATCTCTGGAAGGTGGAGCAAGGAAGCGCAACTGATTCTTATATACTCCGCAACAAAGCGTCGGGTTTATACTTGGCATATTCCGGCGGACAGTTTGGAACGTATCAGCTCTCCGACACACCCACGGAAATCATGCTCCCCGTGAGCACGAATCCCGGTTTTCCGGATTCCTACGAACTTTGTGTAGCCAATCTGACTCCCGCAGGTGATGGGACCTACACCGCAAGTGCCACAGACCACACCTACATGAACCCGGAGGGCGGTTCGCTGACGGGGAAACCATTGAAGGGCTATGATCAGAATGACGGCGGTAACTTCCTCTCCTTCGTGCCCGCCGACCTCTCGGAAGCCACTAACCTCACCTTTTCTTACTATCACTTTTCCAACATGGGGCGCGGCATCCTCTGCGATGACGGCACTGCCACCGATGACACCCCTGCCCCAGCCACCGTGAAGGAAGGCGGCGATGTCGCCGAGGCGGATTTGGGTTGCAAATGGGCTCTCTACCTGAAACTTCTTCTGGTGAGCGACCGCGGCAACTACCTCACCCTGGACGGAGAACAAGTGAAAGTCACACCTCTCGGAAGCAATACCGAACCATTACGTTTGGTCAGCGATGCAAACACCTACAACGGAAGTGCGACTCGCACGGAATTTTATATTTACAATGACAGAACACATGCCTTAGGCTATGATCTCACGTCGGTCACCAAGCAAAAAACAGACAGCCGCTTCTCGGTTCTGAAAGCCTATGCCACCTACACTGAACTGACAGAGGGCATTGCCAAACATCCGGAAACGGCTGCCGTGCCGCTCATCTCCACCCCCGCAGAATCCCACTACTACCGCATCTCGCTCCGAGACAAATATTTCAACAGTTCTACACCGGGAGCCAACATCACCGCCGTGGCAAACACATCCCCCGCCACGCCGCAAAGCACCTGGAAACTGGTGGATGACGGTTCGGGGCTGGGGGAATACTACATCATCTCGCAGTACGGTCAATACTTCAAATGGGACGGCACGAACTATGTCCTGACCTCCCAACGCAGCGAAGCCGCCAAGATTCGCGTGGTGCTCCATCCTGATGGCAAGAGCAATGCCACCCTCAACACCAAATGGATGCTGAAAAACACTTACGCCTCCGGCACTCAATACATGAACTGGCCGGGAGGCAGTAACTCTGAACTTCAGCACTGGTATGCCAATGATGACAACAACTACACCGTCTTCGTCGCCGTCGCCGTCGATGAGAGCCTGCAAAGCCTTTCCGACAAGATTCTGCAGCCCACAGGCATGGGAGAAGCCAAGGCGATTGTGGCAACCGATGCCGAGACCACGGCACGCAGTCTGACCGGAAGCGACGCTGCCGAAGCCTACACCTGGTCGCTCACAAAAAACACTGCGGGATGGGTCCTGCAGAACACTGCCGGACGATATCTCACTTGGGACGGCACCAACGTCGGCAGCACCACCGTTGCCGATGAAGCAGCCTGCGTCTGGACAGGAGACCACAGCACCTACAACAAACAGGCACTCGCTCCCGCCCGCCTTCAGTTCCGACTCGGCGCTGACCCCAACAAAGCACTTGGCGTGACAAACGAGGGAACGCTGACCTTCAGTGCCCCCTATGACTCCCGCTTCTCACTGATTCGACCTCTGACCGACAAAGCGAGCGTCTCAGGTGCTGCCTATCCGAAACTCTCCTCCGCAAACGAGGAACACTGGTATCAGTTCAGTTTCCTCACCAACGGACTCAGTGACGAAGAACGTTTCCTCGACGCCACCACTCCAACCTCCATCATCGGTGCGGCAGCGGTTGCCGATGCAGAAGTGCAGGGCTGGAAACTCGTGCCCTACGGCAACAACGGCGACTTCTACATCGTGAACACCGGCGGAAAATATCTCACCCACGCCACTGACCACTTTGAAATCAAAGCCTACAGCTCCGGAGCAATCACGGTTTTCCGCCTCGTGGAGGACGAAGTCAACCGCAACGCCTTCCAAATCGTCATGGCACTGAGCGATGCCGCCAACAACACGCTCGGCATGGCTTCCACCACAGACCACGTGGTTCGGGAAACCACACTCGCCACCGCCTCCACAGACTGCACCTATCTTCACGCGGAACCCTACACCCCGCGCACAGCATGCTACATCCAATTCTCGGGGTGGGGACGCACGGTGCTGACCGAACTCGGTGATGGCACGCTCGGCGTGATGCTCACGGAAGAGACCGCCCCCACTGACCCCGGTTGCTACTGGGAACTCATCCATCAATCCTCCGGCTGCCACGTCAGAAACGGCAATGGCAAATATCTCAAACAAAACATGGACGGTTCCTTCACGCTGACTGCCTCCGAAGCGGAAGCCGCCTCCATGATGCGCACCACCAACACCTACCTGAACAACCCCATGACGCGCTGGCACCTCAAGTCCAAGGCGGACAACTCTGTGCTCGGACTGAAGAACGGCGTGCTCACTACGGGACTTCCGGAAAACAGCCGCTACACCCTCCTCCGCATGGAAAACGACATCAGAGGAGGAAAAATGCCGGCGCTCACCACCAACACCGAAACCAAGTGGAACTACGTGAAGTTGGTCTATAATCCCAATCGCTACATCCGCTACAACGGAACGTCGCAGACGCTCGCCTCTCCGCTGAACCCTTCACTCGTTTACAATCAGAAGTACTCCTACATGTGGAGTTTTGAGGAGGCAAACGAGTTGGGCGACTTCTATCTCAAAAACTTCTTCGGAGAATATTTCCGCGAGAACAGCGGATTGAAGACCACGACCGAAAAGGCGAACGCCACCGTGGTGCGTCTCTGCGAAGCCCTCGACAGAGTGGATGGAAGCCACGACTTCACCCGCACTTGGGCCATCCGCATTGGTTCAAATGGTAGTTATTTCTTTGTGGATGGAGGCGACGTCGGAACATGGGGCAACACCTCCGTCGGTACCAAGGTGGAGTTTGAGGAAGTTTCGATGACGATCAATGATTCCTACGTGCTCTTCTCTGCCCTCTCCTCCCAGCCTCTCTTTGAAGGAGCCGACGGCAACAGTCCCTGCGCTCAGTTCAAAACCACCCCCGACCAAGACCAAGCCGGATTCATCTGGATTCCGGAATTTGTGGACGACACGCCCACTCAGACCAGACTGAAGAGCGGAAACGGAAAGTATATTGCCCACGATGGCACCGCCTTCAGCATGACTGAGAATGCTACCGAAGCCTATCTCTTCAACCTCCAACCCAACACCTACGAATCTGCCACGGGAGAAGTGCGTTTCCAACTCCTCTCCACCGACGGCACTCAGGCACTGGGTCAGACCGGTGTGGCAGGCGGTCCCGTGGAATGGGTGCTGCCCGACAGCCGCTACTCCGTCATCCGCTTCGCCGAGTTCCCCTCCGGTCCGGAACACCCGCTTCCCACCACCTCACAGGCAGACATGACGCTCTACTATCTGCGCTTCCCCAACTCCGGCAAAGTCATGCAGGATGCGGGAGCAGGCGAGGACATCATCGGTGCCGACCCGTCTGCCTCGATGAGCAAACTCTGGGCAATCATGCCCGTGCAGACGGATGGACAATACCTCGGCGACTACATCTTTGTCAGCGCACTCGGAAACTATCTGAAACGAAACGGCTCGGAGATGGAGACCACAGCCAACATTGACGAAGCCACCATCCTGCGCCCGTTGGAATTCACTTCCTTGCTCACCACCTGGCAGGCACAAATCTCCGGTTTGAGCAAACGTGCCCTGCAATATGCCAATGCCAATGGCAGCCACGTGAACAACTGGATTGGCTTTGGCTATGTCGACTCCGGCACTGCCAACAACAATCTTTTCTTTGAGAAGGCAGACATCTATCCTGACTTCATTGAGGAAGGCTCGGGAGCCTGGCGCTACCTGCAAATGCTGGAAGTGACCGACGACCCCGTCTTGGCAGTGAACGGCGACCCCGCCGCGCTGACCACCGAGACTCCCAACCGTCTCCAAGGACAGTTCTGGCAGAACATTGGCAACGAATTTGACTTCATCCTGAAAAACGGCACGGGGAAATATCTCTGCTACGACGATGGCGGCAACCTCATTCTCTCCGAAGACACGCTTGCCAACAAACCTGCCCACTTCTATCTCTGGCTGAACCGAAGCAACACAAGCGAACAAATTCTCTGGAGCATCTGCCCCCTCAATGAAGACGGCACCATGCCCGACACTCCGAGCAGCTTCCTCCAACGCAGCGATGAAAACACCCTGAGCCTTGCCTCTCCCTATCCCGCCAACACTGAAACCGCAGAACTTGCCAAGGGTGCCTTCTTCTTCGGAGAGAACATGATGCCGAAGTTTTCCAACGACACGGAGAAAACCTTCTTCTTCATCAACTTCAAAGAGTTCACTCCCGACAATCTCTACCTCTCCGATGGCGTGGGCGATGTGTTCGACGCCAAGGGCGAAGTGAAGGAGGTGCGCAACGACATGCTCTGGTGCTACAACGGCACTGCCTACGGCTTCAAGCTGGAGAGCAAGAACGGACAATATCTCTGCTGGAACCAGACGAACCAGACCTTCGACGTGACAAAGGATGCTGACCAGGCAGACCTTTTCACCTATCTCCCGCTGAGCGACACCCATTCCGGCTGCATCAAACTTGCGGGCGGTCCGAACACCACCGATGGAGGAGGCAACTCGCTCCTTGACGATACCGACAACCCCATCATCGGACAATATCTCACCCTGCTCGCCAACGCCGATGGCACCTACGATGTCGTCCTCACCACAACCCGACCGGAAGTGGGCTTGACGTTGGAGGACGTGGTGGAAGCCGAGGACTACACCCAATACCGCATCATTCCCAAACGCTCCTGGCTGGTGAAAGAGGTCAGCGGAGAAACGGGCAACGTCCGTCCGGGCTTCATCCAACCTTCCGAAGAGGGCTGGAGCGTGAACCCCTACACCGGAGAGAGGACACAGAAGACCAACGAGTTCAAAATCACCATCTACATGAAGCAAGGGGAGAAACGACAAATTGTGCTTCCCACCACGCAATTATATTATGGTAGCTATGTAGATACTCGTGTGAAAGCCTACGAGCGTTGGTATGACTACAAGACCGGCGGACTGATTCCTTCCTCCCGCATTGCCTTCAGCCAGCAGTCCCGCCGCGACTATGCCAACGGCACCGTGATGGGCTCCCTGCTCAAACTCAACGGACAAAACAGCGGAGAGTTCATCGGGGGGACTTTCTACTTCCAAATGCCTGACCAATGTCCAACCGACTACTCCTACATCGTGGGCATGGACGCCTCCATGTACACCGACTTCGTGGACTATTTCGGCGACAACGGCAACAGTGTCTATGATGCCACCGCCACCAGTAACGAGGTCGTCCTGCCCAAGAACGACAACCTCATCGAGCCCACCCTGCTGTCGCGCAACATCTTTGAGATTCGCAATGCCCGAGAAATGGCAGACAAGCTCATGGAATGCACCAAGGGCAGCACAAAATGGCTTGAAAACCTGACCATCCACTTCCCGAAGAAGAAACGTAGCACCAGCACACACCATTGCACCGTGCCCCTGCAGAACGAACTGCAAAACTATTGGTTCTACAAAGAGGGCATTGCAGACGACGAACATCTGCAGAACATCACCGCCTACGACCACATCGAATTCCAAGTCGATGCGCAGGGCGATGCAGTCGGCAGTGGCGAAAACCCCGCCTGCATCCAAGGATTCGGCATCACCGACTGGCCGGTGACCACCGCAGAACAGCAAAACGCAGACCTCCGCACCAAACGATTCATCAACTTTAAATATCCCGGCGCAGCTGCAGCCACGGATGCAGGAGAGGCATTGGGCGACAGTTGCGTGATTAAGGTCTATGCCCGCGATGGCGGAACGGCTGGTTCATCCGGCGCTGCAGCCATGTATCAGCTCGCCCGAATCGTCCTCTACTTCGACGAAGACACCGAGCCGCGTCCCTTCACCGAAGTGATTGGCGTGGATGGATCCGGGAATTTCAAAGACACCCGCTCCCCGGAATCTTTGAAGAGCATCTTGGGACAACCCGTGGCTTCCATCACCTTTGACACGGAAGACTTCCTCTCCTATCAGACTCCACCCTTCGGAAAGCATACCGCAGCAAAGGCGGCAGACGGAGCACCGCTCTCGTCCTACGAACTGACCTACCGCTACCCCATCCAATATGACAACTGCTCCTACTGTTTCCAACCCATCAGCGGGGCTTTCAACAACAACAACTTCGTCGTGGAAAACAGTTGGGGTTCCTACACCATCGCCCAACGATTCAAGACCAATCATCAGCAGTCTAACACATACGACTACAGTTATTACTCCATAGCTCGTTGCTACAACAAAGTCTATGGTGCCTCCTACAACGCCCCCTCGAACAGCGGTTTCCTCTATGTGGATGCCTCCGAACAACCAGGTGCAATCGCATCCATCAAGTATGACTCCAAACTCTGCTCCGGATCCCGCCTTTATGTCTCCGCGTGGATATGTTCCCCGAATGACAAGAACGGCTATCCTGCCAACGTCATTTTCACCGTGCAGGGACGCACATCGGACGGACGACTCGTGGATCTCTATAAATACTGCCCAGGACCGATTAACAAAGTGTCAAGGAAAAAAGATGGTTCAGAAGCAGAATATCTTGACGACTACGGGGTTTGGCAGCAAGTCTTCTTCTCCTTCGTGAACAACAGCACGGAGGACATCCGAGAATATCTGCTCAACATCGACAACGCCTGTACGAACTCATCCGGTGGCGACATCCTGCTGGACGACGTCGAAGTGTTCGCCAGCAAACCGGAAATCCAGGTGGCGAAAACCACACCCGTCTGCGGCCACGAGGTGACCCTCGTGAAGATGACCAGTGACTACGTCGGTCTGCTCCAAACCCTTGGTCTGGAAATCAACAAACCCACACCAAACGGCATCAACCCGAAACTGTGGTACTGTCTCGTCGATAGCACCATCTACGAGCAGACACTGGCTGCCTCCGCCGCCGGTCGCGCCGAGGGTGTCACCACCACTGACATCCGAAACGCCTACTATGCCGGACTCGTGGGAGACAAAAACAGCACCGACCCCTCCATCTACCCCTTCCACAGCATCGAACTCAACACGATGTATGACGACATCCCGGAGTTCAAATACAAAGACGCACTGAACGACACGCTCAGCACCTCCCTCCTCCGCAAAGAAGTGGTCGATGGAACAAAATACATCGTCATCTCCGACCGAATCAACGCCGAGAAACTGAAAGCCAACACGAAATACTATCTCGTCTTCGTGGTGCGTTACGGTGACGACCCCATCACCTACAACGACGCCTGGGAACAGTTCCAGATGGGCACCGACTGTGTCATCGCTTCCGTCTTCAAAACCGCACAACCGTTCAAGATTCTCGGAAACGGAGACAAAGAAAGCAGCATCGATGACAACACCATCGGAATCTGTGCCGGACAGTCCGTACAAATCGGCATGGACATGGAAGGAACAGAGACAGACACCGGCGACACGGAAGAACAAATCACCTACTATGACTGGTGGCTGGACTATGTCTGGGCGGGCTTTGCCAAGGTCTATATCACTGCCGCAGGAGAACCCGTGGTGCGCGAACTCACCTCGGACATCCTTCCCTCCGACGTGGGACTGCGCCTGGCACTGCAGAACCTCCGACACTTCTATCCCAATGCCGTCTCACTCAGCGAGGTGACACCGCAACAGGACCCACTGGGAGTCTTTGAACTCACCACTGCCATGATCGAAGGACTGGCAAAACTGACCGAACCGACACCCGACGTTCAAGACGCATTGGGCAACATCGTGACACCGGGACACGTCGCTCCCCTCGTGCTCCACCAATCCACACTCAACGTCTCCATGCCTGCAGACATCGCGGAGAACACGAAACAGAACATCACCGTCATTCCCATCGAACCGGAAGCGCTTGACCCGGATGTGACCTACTGCTACGAACCACAAGAACTACACGTCATGGTGGACGGAAAAGCACCGGGCATGAAGGACGGACAAACCGACACTGCCTATCCGACCTACATGACAAACGTGCCTATCCGACTCTCACTGACGGAACTCACGCAGGTCAGAGTGGCTGAAGTAGCAGACAACTTCAACGACGTGCCTGCCACACAGATGCAAGTGCCGCTCCGAGACATCCGACTCGTCAACACGGGCTCGGCAGTGGGCATGAAGGAACTGTTCTTCAACGACGGAGGAGGACACACCTACGCTCCCATCTATCTCACTGCAACCAACGACCCGGACATGCAGGTCTTCGTCGCCACAGGCACCGGAACCAACAACCTCGAAATGAAACGCGTGGGACGCATCACCAACCTCACCGCAGGAACCGGTGACGCCAATCCTTCCATGCAGTTCTACTTCTTCAAGGAATTCCAGCCGAAAGAGGGCTACACCTATACCATCCAACTGAACTTTGAAGAGAAATTCCCGGGAGCGAAGCCTGACGATGCCATCGAAGCCTGCGAAGGAACCCTGGTGGCGGACCTCAAAATCGTGCCCGCCAACCTCATCTGGACAGGAGCTGCCGGAAACAGTGACTGGACCAACGACCGAAACTGGGCACGCGCCGACAAAACCGAACTGCACAACACGGGAAGCTATCTGACCAACGAGGCAAACAAATCCTCCAATGGCTTCGTCCCCATCCACAGCACAAACGTCATCATCGCACCGGGAGCCATCGCACCCGACCTCTATGCCGTTTCTGCCAACAACGAGACGGAAGACGAGAAACTCGTGGACGACCTGAACAACAGTGCTTCAAAGGACATTCAATATGAACTGAAGATTCAAAAGCAACTGAACGCCAACAACAACTATGCCTGCTCCTCCTTCCGAACCTACCAGGTGAAGAACGTGGTGCTCCAACCCAACGCAGAACTGCTCCACACGGAACGACTCAACTACAAGAAAGCGTGGATGGAATATGCGCTGGACGCTGACAGATGGTACACGCTCGGCGTGCCTATCAAAGGGGTCTATGCCGGAGACTGGTATGCTCCCACCGCCACGGGAAGACAGGAAACGGAATACTTCCAAGACGTGACCTTCAACACCACGAACTATGACCGCTTCAGCCCCGCCGTCTATCAACGCGGATGGGACAAGGGAGAGGCGAAACTCTACTATCTCAACACGCCGGGTGACCCCAACACGGTGGCTGCCACACCGAGAGACGTTGCCATCCGAGCCGAGTGGAGTGCTTCCTACAATGACGTGAATGTCTATTACGGCGAAGGCGGCTTCTCCATCAAAACGAAGAGCTCAAACAAGACGGGAGCACCCTACTCCCAACTGCTCTTCCGTGTGCCGAAGGAAGACACGTCCTACGACTACTTCGTCAATGACAACCCCACGGGAAGCAACGCCACCGGCATTGACCGAGTCGGCAAAGAGGCAGGACGCTTCTTCACCGACGACGGCGACGGCACGTTCAGCCTCACCGCCACGAACCGAGTGACAAACAACCGGTTCTTCCTCCTGGGCAACCCCCTCGCCTGCGGGCTCGACATGACCAAGTTCTTTGCAGCCAACACGGGACTGGAGAAGAAATATTGGATTCTGACCGCCTCGGGACAAACAGCGGTGATGCGCGGCGACAACGCCACCGGATGGGTGGCTGCCAACGGCGAAGGAACGTTCACCACCGACGGCATCCTGGCTCCGGGACAAGGATTCTTCGTGAAAGCCACCACCCCCGGCACGACCTTCACTGCCAACTTCACACCCGAGATGCAAACCTCGGCAGGAGCCACGCAGACCATCCTCCGTGCACCGGCTTCTCCCTTCGCATCCCTCACTCCCACCCTGCAAATCGTGGCGAGCCGAGGCAACTTGCGCAGCGAAGCGATTGTGATGAAGAAATCGGAAAGTCAAAACGACTTTGACGGAGCTGAAGACCTGGAAACCTTGCTCGACGCCACACAAGCGGACGCTCCCACTGTTTATACGATGGCTGGTCACCAGGCTGCCACCATCAACCAACGCCGCGCCATGCACCGTCTCCCGCTCGGCATCTACAGCAGCTCGGACGAAACGACACTCCTGACGTTCAAAGGACTGCACACGTTCAACGAAACGCTCTCGCTCTTGGACAACCTGACGGGAGAGATTACGCCGCTGACACTGAACGCAAAGAACGGCATCGCCACCGCGGAGGTGGCAGGCAACGCCGCCGGACGCTACTTCATCCTCTCCTCCGAGACATCCACGGAGGACGTGGAAATGGACGATGCCACGGACGCTCGTCCGATAGTGATGGCGGACAAGGGTAAGGTGACCATCACTTCCTGCTCTTCTCACCCGCTGACCTTCGTCCACGTGGTGGGCACGGACGGTCGCACGCTCTACCGCATGACGCCGTTCACACCGACACTCTCCGTTCCCCTCTCCCCCGGCGTCTATGTCATCGAGTGCCGTACGGACGAGGCAGTGACAAACGCGAAGGTGACGGTGATGTGAACCCACTAATTCCGTTCTGAACACGATTTTCTCACCGTTTGTTCTTAAACGCGAATTTTCTCCTTTCATGCTCATTAAATGATTCGTCAATGATTCATTTAATGGGCATTTTTCTTGATTTTGTTTTTGAACTATTACTGTCCGCTAAACCATAAAAGGGTGAGCCCAACTTCTTTAAAGAAAGAAGTTGGGCTTTCATTTTGTATAGGACAAGCTCCTCGCAGTTTTCATCTCGATGGAGTGATTATATATACCATATTACAAGGGCAAGAAAAAACTATGCAAACTATACACAAACCCTACATTTAACCCTGCATCTCACTGATTTCCCGCGTGTTACGAAATGTATGGTTTGCGGTGCAAACCCTACACAAACTATACATTGAACCATACATTCAGTTTTTGAACACGAATCAAACGGATGAAGCGAATGAATCGTGCGTAACGAACGAAACGAACGTGACGGGTTGGTGACGGTATCACAGGCGTCACAGGCGTCACAGGCGTCACCGAGGTGTCACGGGAGCAAAGTTTCATCATTTCATTTAGGAGCGTACCCTTTTGAAACATTAATGATCATGAATTTGATTCATTAAAAAGCCATTAATTTATTTTGGAACACGAAACGCGCGAAATGTTCAGAAATTGAACGAATGAATGAAAGACAAAAACCGGAAAAACCCCTTGCGCTTGATGCAAACGGCTCTGACGAGCCTTTGATGCTGTGCCGGCTGGAAATTCCCGAGCAAGCTCCGGATTTTCAGCCTGCCACATCATCCCCCTGTCGGGTTGCATCCATCGCAAGGCGATAAACAAAAATAAACCTTTTCCCGGCAGGAACTGCATCTTATCTGTGAATTCATCAAGTGCAAAGCCGCAGCGACTGAGCCGTAGTAAGGCCGAGTAGGTGGCGAATTCATCGTGCTACCATTGAACGGTTTATTTCTGTTTATCGCCTTGAAGAGAATGGAAGCCTTCTGAAAGAAGGCACGGGGGATGCTGTCGGTTTGGGCGTTAAGAGCTTGCTCTTATAAGACCAAAACGGAAGCATCACAGCAGCGGCGCAGCCGCCATACTCTTCAAGGGGTTTTCTTGGTTTTTCTATGTTGCATTCCAAGTAAATGGACTATTATTTTTGGTGATCTAAGTCATTTTGCCATATTTCTGTCACTTTTGGAGCATGACACACCCTGCAAATGCCCTTTTGGACACTTGCTAAGTCACATAAAGCAACAGACCATCGGATCAAACTTCTATTAGATGTAGCACACGTTGGTGCTCATCATTTTACTTCTTCAGATCCAAAGTAAAAATGCCACAATTTTGTACATAGATGTAGGAGCAAGCTACTCATCAAAAACCAAGAGTGGTCATTATCATATACGAAGTGAGTCCGACTTTGCGGTCTGTTGTTATGTGTCCAGTATGTAATACCTTATTGGTGTACATATTTCTTCTTTGTCTTCAATACGGCAAACAATTTGCACGCGAGTTTTCTGGCTATCTTGATGATGGCTGTCTGAGGCTTCATCCTCTGGCAGTAGTTAATGTAGCAATTAGACAGTTCCCTGTCGTTCCTGATGGCAACCCAGCTTGCCTCTACAATCAGTGGACCTATCTGATGGTTGCCTCTGAATGTCTTCATTCCACTGGAAGTCTTCTCTCCACTGTTATGACAAGTGGGAATCAAGCCTAGGAATGAAGCAAACTGACGCTCGTTGGAGAATCGTCCAAGGTCATTGTCAATCTCCGTAAGTAGTGACAT
>NZ_JADYUH010000061.1 GCF_021531665.1 Prevotellamassilia timonensis | reverse complement strand
GCAGATAAACGTCCAGTGTGATTGCTGGTTAAGTAACTTGTTTTGTCACTTTTTAGACTTTACAGACTACTAGGTGCGCTCCTAGTTTTTCTTAGGTGCGCTCCTAATTTTTCTTAGGTGCGCTCCTAGTTTTTCCTAGGTGCGCTCCTAGTTTTTCCTGGGTGCGCTCCTAAGTAGAACTGCGTGCCGTTGCTATGTAGGGTTGCAGTGTAGGATTTCATGTATAGTTTTTGTGTAGGGTTCGTGTGGCGGTGTAGGCTTTCATGTATAGTTTTTGTGTAGGGTTTGAAGCGTCTCAATGTATGGTTCAATGTATGGTTTGTGTAGGGTTTGCGCTGCAAACTATACATTTTGCAACGTGCGGAAAATCAGAGAGATGCAGGGTTAAATGTAGGGTTTGTGTATAGTTTGCATAGTTTTTTCTTGCCCCCTTATTTATGTTAGAAAAATTCGGTGTGATGCACCATCCGTTCTGCAGCGTGGCTATCGGATTCGGTTAGGGGCATATAGTTCAAATCCCCGACGGTTCGTTCCGCCGGGGATTTGAGGTGTGGGGTAAAGTGAGTCTTCACTCTCGTCGTGCGCCAGCCTTTCGCCAGCCTGCAGGACTGATTCGGAGCACAGTCAGGCGCGGTCCTTTTCGATGAGTTGCAAGAGCTTTTCGACGGCTTCTTCGGTGGGAATGTTCTTTTCAACGCATTCTTTTCCGCGATAGAGGCTAACCTTGCCGCGTGCGGCGCCGACATAGCCGTAGTCAGCGTCCGCCATTTCGCCGGGACCGTTGACGATGCAGCCCATGATGCCAATCTTCAAACCGGAGAGGTGGGCAGTGGCAGCTTTGATGCGGGCAATGGTGCCGGGCAGGTCGTAGAGCGTGCGTCCGCAGCCGGGGCAACTGATATACTCCGTCTTCGTCGTGCGCAACCGCGCTGCCTGAAGGATGGCAAAGGCGGTTTCGTCCTGCATCGCGTGGGAGAGTTGTTCGCCTTCTTGGCAATAGTTGAAGAGGAAAACGCCGTCGGTCAGTCCGTCAAAGAGCAGGGCGCCGAGGTCTGCAGCCGCTTGGAGTTGGAACTGCTCCTTCTCGTGGCAGTCATAGTGTTCAAACATGACGACGGGATGAGTCAATCCCTTGCGCCAGAGTTCATGAACCAAAGCGCGTTGTTCGCCGAGGCGGTTTTGGTGGGAAGAGCGTGCCAACAACACAATGCCTGCATCGCGGCGCAGCAAGGCTTCCACTTCTTCGTCAAGTTCCAAATATTCCAAGAAGAGGAATTTCGCCTCCGCCGAGCAGCCTGCCATGAACGGCAAGGTCGGCTTGGTGAAGACCGGGAAGGCATCGCAGCCGGGCTGCCAGGATTCAAAGTCCGTCAGATATTTCATCCCTTCTATGCGTTCACTCACTTTCGGCAGGCGACGTCCGACATAGAGGAAGTCCGGATGGAGACTGCCCATCTCGCTTGAGCCGTCGATGCGTTCGGCGATGACAACGGGGAGGTTCTTGCCGCCGATGCCTGCCACCTCGTGGGTGGGGCGTCGCGAGGGATTCACGAAATCGAAGTCCGGCGCGGCGGTGCCGGGAATCTCAAGGTGTCCGGCGCGGCGGGTGACATAGTCTGCGAGTGCGTATGCCACGGGCACTTCATTCTCGGGCGGTTCGCTGAGGCTGACGCGCAGGGTGTCGCCGATGCCGTCCGCCAACAGGGCACCGATGCCGACGGCACTTTTGATTCGCCCGTCTTCTCCTTCTCCGGCTTCGGTCACTCCGAGGTGGAGCGGGAAGTCCATGTGTTCTTCTTCCATCACTTTGCAGAGCAGGCGGACGGAGCGCACCATGACCTGGGTGTTGGAAGCCTTGATGGAAATCACGACGTTCGGGAAGTTCTCCTTGACGCAGACGCGGAGAAACTCCATGCAACTCTCCACGATGCCTTCGGGCGTGTCGCCGAAGCGGCTCATGATGCGGTCGGAGAGAGAGCCGTGGTTCACGCCGATGCGCAACGCCGTGTGGTGGGCGCGGCAGATGTCGAGCAGGATTTTGAGACGCTCCTCCAGTCGCTTCAGTTCGGCTGCATACTCTTCGTCCGTGTAGTCCACGTGTTTGAACTTTCGCGCCGGGTCCACGTAGTTTCCCGGGTTGATTCTCACCTTCTCCACGATGCCGGCGGCGACGTCGGCGACCGCGGGATTGAAGTGAACGTCTGCCACGAGCGGTTGGTCGTAGCCCAGACTGCGGAGTCGCGCAGAAATTTCGCGGAGGTTTTCTGCCTCGCGTGTGCCTTGGGTGGTGAGTCGTGCGTAGTCTGCTCCGGCGTCAAAGATGGCGCGACATTGTTCGACGCAGGCTTCGGTGTCGGTGGTTGGCGCGGTGGTCATGCTTTGCAGCCGCAGCGGTTCGTCGCCTCCGAGCGGACGGTTGCCAATCACGACGCGGTGTGAGCGTCGGGGACGATAGTTGAATAAGTCCATATTATATATATAATAAGGAGTAAGGATATAATCAGGAAAAGTGTAAGTGTGGGAAGCGAGGATAAGGTTCCGGCGTCAGCACTTGTAGTCGTAGGTGATGGCAGCGAGTTCCTCGTTGGCTTTGACGATTTTGTCTTTCAGTCCCTCTTTGTATGCCATGACTTTCTCTGCGATGTTTTTGTCAGAGAGTGCGAGCATTTCGACGGCGAGGATGGCAGCGTTGAGGGCTCCGTTCACTCCGACGGTGGCGACGGGGATTCCGGGAGGCATTTGGTTGATGGAGAAGAGCGCGTCGAGTCCGTCAAGCATTCCTTTGATGGGCACGCCGATGACGGGAACGATGGTGGCGGCGGCAATCACGCCGGGCAGTGCTGCTGCCATGCCGGCGCCGGCGATGATGACTTTCAGTCCTCTTTCGGAAGCAGTGCGTGCGAACTCTTCCACCTCGCGGGGGGTGCGGTGTGCGGACAGTGCGTTCATTTCAAAGGGCACCTGCATTTCGTTGAGAAACTTGGCAGCTTTTTCCATCACCGGCAAATCGCTGGTGCTGCCCATGATGATGCTAACGATAGGAGTCATAATGGTTGAGTTGTGAGAATTTTTGAGAGGGGTTGGGCGGGCTATGTGAAAAGGGTGTGCAAAGAAGCCGACCAAAAAGAAAACTCTTCCTTTGAACGCTCCTTATGCCACGATTTATGGAACACTCCTTAAATCAGTACGATGCAGCAGAAACCGCAGATGACGCCGACGAGGACGCCCCAGCCGAGGTCGCGCGGTGTGTGTTGCCGAAGGATGAGACGTGCGGTGCAGACCATGCCGCAGAGCAGGGTCGTCAGGCAGAGCCAGCCCGTCGGGTTGAAAGAAAAGATGAGAGAGAAAGCCATCAGCGCGCCAATCACTCCGCCCGAGGCGGCAGCGTGCATGCTCACCTTCACGCGACTGTTGAGAACGGTGCAAACAATTTGAATCGTCAGCGCACCGGCAATCACACCGAGGGTGAAGCGAGGCATGTGAAGTTTGTAGAGCATGCTCAGCAGCGCGGCATAGCTGACGATGCAAAGCACGTAGGGGACGTAGCGTCTTTGTCGACGTCCCATCTGGCGCTTCGTCCAGCCGTTGAGTTTGCGATAGACATAGATTCCCAGCCTTGGCAGGAGCACTGTGAAAAAGAAGACGAGCAGGGTCAGCCACACCTTCGTCTGTAAGGGAAGCAGTTTCAGATAGCTGAACGAGAAGAGGGCGACGAAGGCAAAGACGGGAAGATAGAAAGGAGAATAGACGAGCGAAATGACCTGCGCGGTCAGCACCAGCCAAGTGGTGGCTCCGTTCGTGTTGACCTCCGCTTCCTCTTCTTCGGGAGATGGACTTTGGGGAGCGGGGGGGTCTTCGGGATCGTGAAGCGAGAACTGGCGCGCTTCGTTCTGCAGGTTTTTCAGAATGGAGGTCATTTTTTTAGGGGAGTCTAAAAGGTCAAAGGTTCTTCACTTTCTGCGAAGTCGGGCGGTGGGTAAGCCGAGCTGGTCACGATATTTTGCCACCGTGCGGCGCGCGACGTGAAAACCTTTTTCTTTCAGTCGCTCCGTCAGCACTTCGTCCGGCAGTGGGTGCTTCTTGTCTTCGCTCTCAATCAACTCCTTCAGTGCAGCCCGCACCTGGCGCGAGGAGAGCTCTTCGCCTTGGCTGCTGACAAACTGAGAGGAAAAGAAGAATTTGAGGAGGTAGATGCCATAGTCCGTCTGCACATACTTACTGCTCGTCACTCGCGACACGGTGGAAATGTCCAAGTTCGTCAGTTCCGACACTTCGCGCAGCGTCAGCGGAACGAGTTGCGTCTCGTCGTCATCGTGGAGAAAGAAGGGGGACTGCAGCTTCACGATGGCTCGCATCACGGTGAGCAATGTCTCGCGGCAGCGGGAGATGAGGTTGATGAAACTCTTGGCGGCTTCAACTTTTCCTTTCGCATAGACGTAGGCATCAAGTTGGCTGCGCGAGAGTTTCTTCTTGTCGGCTTGCGCAAACATTTTCACGCTTTCGGTGAACGACGGACTCACTCTCAGCTCCGGCACGTCGCCTTGGTTGAGCGAAACTTTCACCGTGCCGTCGTCGGTCACGTGGACAAAGAAGTCCGGGATGACGGTGGGTGCCTGACTGCCCGCCGCATCGCCGAAAGCACGACCCGGCGCGGGATTCAAATGGGTCAGTTCGTGGAGCACATGGTCAAAGAAGTCTTCATCCACTTTCAGTTTGTCGCGAAGCACGTCCCACTTCCGGCTCGTGAAGTCTTTGAAATATTTATCTACGACGGTCAGCGCGGCGGCAGTGTAGGGGGTTCGGTGCTCCGGGGCTTTCAGTTGGAGTCGCAGACATTCTTGGAGCGAACGCGCGCCGATGCCTCGCGGTTCAAAACTCTGCAGGATGTGCAGCAGTTTCTTCAACTCCTCGGGCGAAGTCTGCGTTTGGTGATAGAGGAGCAACTCGTCCTCAATGAAAGTCAGGTCTTTGCGAAGGAAACCGTCTTCGTCGAGCGAGCCGATGAGATATTCCAAGACCTTCTTCTCGTGGTCCGTCAAGTCGTATTCTCCAACTTGCTGCTGCAAATCATCGTAGAAAGAAGAGGAGTCTGCCCACTGCATCTCGGTCGTGTTGTCTTGTGCCTCCGCACGTTCTCGGAGATAGGCGGGAATGTCGTCTTCGGAGAGATAGTCCCCAAAATCGTCGCCGTCGGTGCTGCCGGAGCGCTCGTCGGTGTCGGAGAAGTCCTCGTCGGCATCCGAGCGCTCGTCGGTCTCTTTGTTGTCGTCGTCGTCAAAGTCATCGTCGGCGTCGCTGCGCTCATCGTTGTCAGGGGCGGGGAAATCATCTTTGTCCACCTCCTCCAGCGCGGCGTTGTCAATCATTTCATCGCGCACTCTTTCCGCCAGCATGGTGATGGGCAGTTCCACGAGGTTTGCCACAGCAATCTGAAGAGTCGATTGCTGCAGCACCTGTTCCATTGACTGGGATTGTTCGAGTTTTTGAGGCATGAGGATGGGTTTTGATAAGGCAAAATTACGGTAAACGCGCGAATCTCGGAAGTTTCCGCCCGATTTTGGTGATTTTCGTCCCAAAATCATTGGAGGAAACGGCGTCGCACACTCACGCGTATGGGAAAAATGAAATATCTTTGCAGGGGTGTTCTAGAAAGAATGGGTTTCTCATGAACATTCCTTGTTTCATAAAACTTTAGCACACTCCTGCAGCAAGAAACCGCCTCAAAGTCCTTGCTTCAGCAAGTAATCTTCAAACAATCAATCTGAGAATCATGATTACAGTTTATGTCATGGCAACCTGCCCGGACTGTGTGCAGGTGAAAGCGCGTTTGAAAGACAGTCCCAATCATCGGCTCGTGGACATCGGCGAGCACGTTCGCAATCTCAAAGCGTTCCTTCGGCTTCGCGACTCGCACCCTGCTTTCGAACGCATTCGAGAGAAAGGGAGCGTGGGCATCCCTTGTTTCGTCACGGAGGATGGCGACGTCACTTTCTCCGAAGATGCTGCCGCTGTCGACACGCGTTCGGCAAAAAGTGTGGCGACGGAAGATGTGGCGGAAGGTGCAGCCTGCCAACTTGACGGCACGGGCTGCTGAACGCCCAAACGCCTCTTCCCCATTGTCAAAACTAATTTCAACGCCAACGTAGGATTCAACGCCAACGTAGGATTCAACGCCAACGTCAAAAAGTCTATCCCATGAGTCCCCTGTCCGTTTTGATTCTCGTTCTTCCGCTTCCTCTTGCCTTCCTGCTTCACGATGCGGAAGAAGTGGCTGTTCAACATCGTTGGATGGAAAATCACAGTGGCGCGCTGCGGGAACGTTTCCCGCGGCTCCGACCGCTGCTGGACCGTCTGCAGCGACTCAACACGAAAGCCTTTGCACTCGCTGCGCTGGAAGAGTTCATCGTGTTGCTCTGCGCCACCGCCTGCGTGCTTGCTGACGTTCCCTTTTCCTTGGAACTTTGGGCAGCCCTCTTCCTCGCCTTCTCCCTCCACCTGCTCCTACATTTGGGACAGGCTGTGGCGGTGAGGGGATACGTGCCCGGGCTCGTCACTTCCATTTTGTTGTCACCCTTTGCCGCCTACGGAATTTTCTGCATTTCGCTCGTCATGTCGCCTTTGAAAATGTTTGCGCTCGCCGTCACCGGTGCGGCGTTCCTCGCCCTCAATCTTCTTTTTGCCCATTGGCTCGGGTTGAAACTGACGAGCCGACGTTGATTCCGGGCAGCGGCTCAGAGATTTCTACCTCTAAACTCAGAACATCTCCTCAAGATGAAGAAACCTCGTACCTATATCGCCATAGACCTCAAGTCCTTCTACGCCAGCGTGGAGTGTGTCGAGCGCGGTCTGGACCCGCTCACCACGAACCTTGTCGTGGCAGACGAGAGTCGCACGGAGAAGACCATCTGCTTGGCGGTTTCCCCGTCGCTGAAGGCGTATGGCATCGGCGGGCGAGCACGTCTGTTCGAGGTCGTGCAGCGAATGAAGGAGGTGAACGGCCTGCGGAGAAGTGAGCGCGGAGGGATTGGGTTCACGGGGAAGTCATGGAACGACACGGAACTCCGAGAGCGACCGGAGTTGGAGATAGACTTCATTCGTGCCATGCCGCGCATGGCGTTCTACATTGACTACAGCACACGCATCTATCGCGTCTATCTGAAATATGTCTCCGCCGAAGACATTCACGTCTATAGCATCGACGAGGTGTTCATGGATGTCACCAACTATTTGGAAACCTACAAGATGACGGGGCACGAACTCGCGATGACCATCATTAGGGACGTGCTCCAAACCACGGGTATCACTGCCACCGCCGGAATCGGCACCAACCTCTACCTCGCCAAAGTCGCCATGGACATCGTCGCCAAACATCTTCCGGCGGATGAAGATGGCGTGCGCATCGCCGAACTCGATGAAATGACCTTCCGACGCCTGCTGTGGAACCACCGCCCGCTGACCGACTTCTGGCGCATCGGGCACGGCATCGCCAACCGTCTTGCCGCCTACGGCTTGGACACGATGGGAAGGATTGCGCGCTGCTCGCTACTGAACGAGAACCTGCTCTACCGCCTCTTCGGTGTGAACGCCGAACTCCTCATTGACCACGCCTGGGGCTGGGAACCGTGTTCAATGGCGGCGGTGAAAGCCTACCGACCCAGAACTCACTCGCTCAGCAGCGGTCAGGTGCTCACCTGTCCCTACACTCCCGAAAAAGCTCTCGTCGTGCTCATGGAAATGGCGGACGGTCTGGCGCTCGACCTTCTGGACAAAGGACTGACCACAAACCACTTGGTGCTATATGTCGGATATGACACGCAGAGCCTCGTGAGGCATCCGGACTACGATGGAGAGGTCACGACCGACCGCTACGGACGCAAGACGCCGAAGCACGCCGGTGGAAGGGTGACGCTCGAAGAGCATACCTCTTCATCCAAAATCATCACCGACGCCGTGGTGAAACTCTTCCGACGCCTCGTCAATCCTGACTTCCTCATCCGCCGCGTGAACCTCACCGTGGCTCACCTGATGGACGAGCACGCGGAGAAAAAGAAACTGCCCGTGCAACTTGATCTCTTCACAGACTACGAAGAGTTGCGACGCCGCGAACAACAGAAGAAAAAATCGCTCGAGAAGGAGCGAAAAATGCAGAAAACCGTCCTCGAGCTGAAAAAACGCTTCGGCAAAAACGCCATCCTAAAAGGCGTCAGCTTCCGAGAAGGAGCCACCGCCAGAGAACGAAACAAACAAATCGGAGGACACAAAGCGTGAAGCGAAACACGCAGTTGTGAGGACTTCCCTATACCTTATTATATATACGCCTCTACACCTTATTATATATACGCCTCTATACCTTATTATATATACACCTCTAAAGCCATGACAAAAATCATCGCTGACGCGCGGGACAACTATGACGACATCATAGACCTGCCGCATCCCGTCTCAAGAACTCACCCGCGAATGTCGGAGGAAGACCGCGCTGCCCAATTCGCTCCCTTTGCCGCACTGACCGGGCATGACGACGCCGTGAAGAAAACGGCAGAGGAGTATGAAGAAGAAACTGCCTTGCGCCATCTTCCAAACGGTCGGCGAGGCTCGCAAGACGCAATGTTTTGAACTCTTGAAACATGCTGCAAAGGTAAAGTTGGAAGAGAAATATGCTTATATTTAAAAAAATGCCCTATATTTGCACGTTCAAAAGTGTGGAGATACACTAAATTATCCCAAAGACTCCATTATATAATAGGGAGTCTGCACGGGAAGAACCATTCAAAAGCCAATAATCAATTCATCAAATAATCATCTCAAAAACACAAAATGCAAAACAAAGGATTTGTTAAAGTAATTGCAGTGTTGCTGACTTTAATCTGCCTGTTCTACTTCTCCTTCTCTTTTGTGACAAGAAAATATGAGAAGAAAGCAGAGGAGCTGACGGCGCAGGGTAAAGACGGTGCAGCATTTCTTGACTCCATGCGCAATGAGAAGGTCTTCCTCAACTGGAAAACCCTCAAGGAATGCGAAGAACTGCAAATCGGTCTCGGCCTTGACCTCAAGGGCGGTATGAACGTGGTGCTCGAAGTCAGCGTTCCTGACGTGGTGAAAAACCTTGCCGGCGAAAGCGCATCCGACGCCAAGTTTGTGAAAGCCTATGGCGATGCCGTGGCAAAAGCAAAGAAAGAAAACATCGACTTCGTGGACGCCTTCGTCAGCACCTATCGCGAACAGAATGGCGCAGACAAACTCGGAGGAGTCTTTGCTTCAAAACTCAAAGAAAAGAACATCTCTTACAACTCCACCGACGCGCAAGTGCAGAAAGCACTGAACGAAGAGGTCAACGCCGCAGTTGAAAACTCCAACAAGGTGGTGCGCTCTCGTATTGACCGATTTGGCGTCGCTCAACCGAACATCCAAATCCTCCGCGGAAAGGGACAAACCGGTCAGATCATGGTGGAAATGCCGGGAATCAAAGAACCCGAGCGTGTCCGCAAACTCCTTCAGGGAAGTGCTAACCTCGAGTTCTGGGAAACCTATACGCTCAACGAAATCTATCCTGCTCTTCAGGCACTTGACACTCGCCTTGCAAAGGGTGACGTTGCTGACAGCGCAGCTGTGGATTCCACCAAAGCCGAAGCATCTAAAACTGCTCAGGACGCTGCCGCACAGCACCCGCTGCTGAGCAAACTGATGCAAATCCAAGGCATGGCGCCCAACGGATGCGTGGTGGGATATGCACTTGCTGCTGACACCGCTGCCGTCAATGCTCTTCTGCAAAGCGAAGCTGCCCAAACCGCACTGCCCGCAGACCTCCAACTCGCTTGGGGCGTGAAGTCGGCAGAAGGCATGAAGGCTAATATCTTCGAACTCTATGCACTCCGCAAAGTGAACGGTCGTCCCTCCATGGAAGGCGACGTCATTGCCGACGCAAAAGATGACTTTGACCAAAATCATCAACCCATCGTCAGCATGACCATGACCACCAACGGCTCTCGCGATTGGGCTGCTCTGACCAAGAAGAACCTGAAGAAATGCGTTGCCATCGTTTTGGACGGATATGTCTATAGCGCTCCTGTCGTTCAGTCTGAAATCACCGGCGGAAACTCTCAAATCTCCGGTCACTTCACCACAGACGACACCCGCGACTTGGCAAACGTGTTGAAGAGCGGTAAGATGCCCGCCCCGACCAAAATCGTACAAGAAGAAACCGTTGGTCCGAGCCTCGGTGCCGCCTCCATCAAAGCCGGCTTCACTGCCTGCATCGTGGCATTCGTGCTCCTCATGATTTTTATGTGCCTCTTCTACGGCTTCACTCCGGGCATGGTTGCCAACTGCGCGCTCTTGCTCAACTTCTTCTTCACCTTTGGCGTGCTCATCAGTTTCCAGGCTGCCTTGACCATGAGCGGTATTGCCGGTATGGTGCTTTCGCTCGGTATGGCAGTGGATGCCAACGTGCTTATCTATGAACGCACTAAGGAAGAACTCCGCGCCGGAAAGAACATCGTACAGGCTCTCAAGGATGGCTATGGTAACGCCTACAGCGCCATCCTCGACTCCAACTTGACGTCCATCATCACTGCCGTCATCCTCTACAACTTCGGAACAGGTCCCATCCGTGGCTTCGCCATGACGCTCGGCATCGGCATCTGCGCCTCCTTCTTTACCGCAGTATGGCTCACCCGCATAGCATACGAACACTTCCACAATCGTGACAAGTGGCTCGGTCTGACTTTCACCACCAAACTTAGCCGCAACTTCCTGCGCAACACCTCGGTGAACTTCATGGGTAAGGCTCGCGTCTCTACCATCATGTTCGTCGTGGCTGCTGTGATTAGTGTGGGCTTTTTGAGCATCCGAGGTCTCTCCAAAGGTATTGACTTCACCGGCGGTCGCAACTATGTCATCGAATTTGAACAAAAAGGCGTGACGCCCGAACAAGTTAGCAAAGCCGTGGCAGAGAAAGTCAATGCGAAAGACCCGAACGCCTTGGTCAGCGCAATTGCCATCACCACAACAAACAATGAGGCAGTTCGTCTCACGACCAACTATCGCATCGATGACGACAGCGAGAACATCGACCAGGAAGTGGAACGCTTCATCTTTGACGCTCTCCACGATGCCAAGCTCATCAAAGCTGACTACTCCACCTTCATTGACCGTGACAACCACGCCGGAGGTTCCATCGTTTCTGCCCAGAAGGTTGGACCGACAGTGGCTGCCGACATGGCAAAAGGCGCCATTACCAGTGTGCTCCTTTCCCTCGCTGCCATCTTCATCTACATTCTCGTCCGCTTCCGCAACGTGGCGTTCTCCATCGGTTCCACCGTGGCACTCGTCTTCGACACGCTGCTGATTTTGGGAATGTACTCCATCTGCTGGGGCTGGGTTCCCTTCTCTCTCGAAGTGGACCAGACCTTCATCGGCGCGGTGCTGACGGCTATCGGTTACTCCATCAACGATAAAGTGGTTGTCTTTGACCGTATGCGTGAGAACCTCGGACTCCATCCGACCCGCGACACCCGTCGTCTCTTCAACGACTCTCTCAACAGCACGTTGTGCCGTACCATCATGACTTCTTTCACCACACTCTTGGTGCTCCTTTGCATCTTCTTCCTTGGTGGAGACAGCATCCGCTCCTTCGCGTTTGCCATGATTCTTGGTGTCATCTTCGGCACACTCTCTTCCATCTTCCTCGCCGCACCGATTGCTTATGCCACGCTGCGCCGCAAGGACACGGTGGTGAAAGTAGCATAATTCTCCACTTTCCGCATCTTGCGGAAGTCTGAACTCAACCACTCGGGGCTGCACCGGTTTTTCGGTGCAGCCCCGAGTGCTTTTGAAGCGTGTTTTCCTAAGTCTTCGTCACTCCCGCGTGCGCACTTCGTCACTTACCACTCGACGAGCGGTAAGTGACGAATCGGCTTGCAGGAGTGACAAGTCGGCGCGGAGCAGTGACGAAGCGGCGCGCAGGAGTGACTTGATGCCGTGAATTTTTATCTGAAAGCAATGCTTTTTTCTTTGTATCCGTCACTCTTTCCATAGGGCGCGTTACTTACCGTCCCTCGGGCGGTAAGTAACAAGTCGGCGGGAAGGAACAACAAATCGGCGCGCAGGAGCGACGAAACCTTAGAAAAAAGCGACGGATCGCCGTCCGCGAACAACGCTTTTGACCTTGTTCAGTGTAGCATTCCTGCACAGCAAAAGGTGATAACTCATCACCGGACTTTGCCGGAAAGCCATAAAAAAAGATTTACCGGACAGCCATAAAAAAAGAGGGGCGTGAAAACCCCTCAAAAATTATGGTTGTCCGGTAAGAGTATTCCTTAGTAGGTGCGTCTTTCAACGCTGACACCAATCATGGCGTTTTTCCCGATTTTGAACTCCGCTGCAACTCCGAAGCGATCTTTGGGGTTGTCCCACTCCCAGGCGGGAGAGAAGGGAGTGCCGAAAGAGCCGAAGCGCGTGTAGGTGAACTGGCGCCCTTTCGGGATAAAAGATTTTCCGCCGTAGGCATAGAGCGTTACTTTCTGAGAGAGTTGCCAGGCAAGCATGGCGGCAAAACCGGCGTCAGTGGTGCGATAGGGTCCCCAGTCAAAGTTGGAGGCATAGACACCGCCCGCCACGCGGAACTTGTCTGTCAAAGGATGCACGTAGGCGAAGGCTGCATGTTCGCCGAATCCCACGCCGTCGGGTGAGTGGCTGTCAAGTCCCACCGTAAGACTCATTCCGAACTGCGCGTTGAAGCCCTCGTGCAATCGCCAGTCACCGCCCCAAGCGGAGGTTCCCCATGGCGAAAGGGGCGTCATGCCGTAGGCTCCAAAATCCATTCGGGGAAACATGGAGGGCAGGGTTTCCACAGTCTGCCACGTAGCGTCAGTCTTCACCGTGTCGCGAAGCAGGCTGTCGGTCTTCAACGTGGAGAAGGCGTCATGCGGCTGACGCTTCATCGCCTTTCCGTCGGTTTGTGCGTCAAGGGGTAGGGCGAAAATGCTCCACGAAAGACAGAAGAGCCACAGAAAATGCTTCATGAGAAAATATGATTCAGGGGTGTTCTGTAAATTATGGAATAAGGAGTGTTCAAAAGAAAGTGCTTATGTCTCACTCAACCTAATTTATAGAACACCCCTTCAACAAATGATGAACGTGTGTCGGGATTGTCGCTAACGCCTGTTTTCAGCGAATGATGGTGGCTTCTCGGTCCGGACTGACGCTGACGATGCTGATGGGCGTGCCGGTGGCGCGTTCAATGTAGGCAATGTAGTCAGCAAACTTCTTCGGGAAGTCCTTTTCGTTTCTCAGTTCGGAGAGCGGAGTGTGCCATCCGGGCACGTCTTCCCAAACGGGCTGCCATCCCTCGGTGTCGTAGGGCATGTCGGTGACGGTGACTCCGTCTTTGGTGTAGGCGGTGCAAACTTTGATGGTTTCAAAGTCGTCCAGCACGTCGCTTTTCATCATGACGAGGTCGGTGACTCCGTTAATCATGATGGCATATTTGAGTGCCACGAGGTCCAGCCAACCGCAGCGTCGATTGCGTCCTGTGACGGCGCCGTATTCATTGCCGATGTGACGAATGGTGTCGCCGGTTTCGTCAAAGAGTTCCACCACGAAAGGTCCTCCGCCCACTCGTGTGCTGTAGGCTTTGAAGATGCCGAAGATGCGTCCGATGCGGTTGGGCGCCACGCCGAGTCCGGTGCAGACGCCTCCTGCGGTGGTGGAGGAAGAGGAGACGTAGGGATAGGTTCCGTGGTCGATGTCAAGGAGCGAGCCTTGTGCTCCTTCTGCCAGGACGTTTTTGCCTTGTTCGAGTGCGCGATTGATTTCGAATTCGGTGTCGGTCAGGGGGAATTTTTTCATGTACTCGATGCCTTCCAGCCATTTTTTCTCTTCATCGGCGATGTCGTAGTCCGTGAAGTGGAGGTCGCGAAGGATTTGTTCGTGGCGTGCTTTGAGTGTCTGATATTTCTCCTCAAAATTTTCAAGTATGTCTCCGACGCGCAAACCGACGCGTGCAGCTTTGTCGCTGTAGGTCGGACCAATTCCTTTGCCGGTGGTTCCCACTTTGTTCTTTCCCTTCGCTGCTTCGTAGGCTCTGTCGAGTACGCGGTGCGTCGGGAGGATGAGGTGAGCGCGTCGGCTGATGTGGAGTCGATTGGTCAGTGTGTAGCCTGCGGTCTCCAATTCCTGTGCTTCTGCCATGAAGAGGTCGGGCGCAATGACGCAGCCGTTTCCGATGATGTTCACTTTGCCTTCGTCAAAGATGCCGGAGGGAATGGAGCGAAGCACGAACTTCTTTCCTTCAAAAATGATGGTGTGACCTGCGTTGGGACCGCCGGCGAAACGAGCCACCACGTCGTAGCGCGGAGTGAAATAGTCAACCACTTTGCCTTTGCCTTCGTCGCCGAACACGATGCCGAGCAGGGCATCAACTTTTCCTTGTTTCATAGTCATATATAAGAGAAACGCCAAACAGCCGCGGTGAGTCTTTGTAGTTTAGAGGTAGGTTTTGCGGCATCGGCGTCGCATGAACAGGGCAAAAGTAGTGCATTTTCATGAAACAAAGCGGGTTTCTCGGTGATTAATAAATTAACAAACACAGAAACTGCTCTTTGTCTTCTCATTTTATTCGTAAATTCGCGGCATGAAGGCAAACATTAAGTGGCTTTTGGTAGTAGCAGTCTTGGGTGCGGCGGTTTTGTTGTATCTCGTTGACCCGAGCGCAACACCCCTCGCGCCGAAGTGTCCGGTGAAGATGCTGACCGGTTGGGACTGCCCCGGCTGCGGCTTTCAGCGCGCCGCACACGCTCTGCTTCATGGGAATGTCTTGGAGGCTTGGGCTTACAATCGCTTCCTCATCTTCTCTTTTCCTTTTCTTCTTCTGATTCTTCTCACGGAATACGTTTGGAGCGGGGAGCGCCAAGAACGCTGGCGGCGAGTCTTAGAAAGCAAGACTGCTCTTTTGACCTTTGTCATTTCCAGTTGCGTCTGGTGGGTCGTTCGAAACCTCTGAAACTTCTTCCTCCTTTCTTGTTTGTCCTCGAGCACAATGCTCTCCAAACACAAGCGTAAAACCTTTTGACCATGAAACCCTATTTTTTCCTTGACAAAAACAATCAGCAGCAGGGACCCGTTCAGCCGGAACGTCTCGCAGAGAACGGCGTCACCCCACAAACACTCGTTTGGACGGAAGGAATGACAGATTGGGCACCCGCAGAGACCATTGCGGAACTGCAGCCCTTTCTTCAAACGCCCGGTTCCGGCACCTGCCCGCCACCGCCTCCTCATCAGAACCAGCCGCCGAAAGCCACGCTGCACTCCCAGACCTATCAGATGCCTCTTCCCGACAACCACCTCGTGTGGGCAATCCTCTCCACCGTCTGCTGTTGTCTCCCGTTCGGCATCGTCGCCATCATCAAGAGCATGCAGGTCAATGACTTCTACAACAGCGGAAACTACGAACAGGCGCTCATCGCAGCTGACGAGGCGAAGAATTGGTGCATCATCTCCCTCGTGCTCGGCATCGTCAGTTGCTGCGTGGGCTCCGCCATCGGTCTCCTCAACTGAACCAAGCGAAAGACTTCAGTATTTAGAAATCTTCTTATTCCGTAATTTATAGAACACTCCTTAAATCACATTCCATGGAATCCTCTTTTAATACCCAGCAGCCGCCGCGTCCTGAGAACTATCAGCCGGTACGTCCGGACAACTATCTCGTCGTTGCCATCCTCACCACGATTTGCTGCTGCATGCCTTTCGGCATTGTCTCCATCGTCTATGCCGCAAAAGTCGATGGGCTCTACCGCGGCGGTCTCTATCAAGAAGCAGAGTATGCTTCCTCGCAGGCTCGAAAGTGGGCAATCATCGCCGCCGTCGTCGGTGTCACCGTCCAGGTCCTCTATGTTGTCTTGTATTCCGCCGCATTAGCCTCCATGCTGTAAGCAGCAAACTTGGATTCCCAAGACTTAGGCGGCAAGGCTTTGGAAGAAGTGTAGTCTCAGAAAATGGAAAATGAAATTTTGCACTCCGAGCGTCTTCTCCTCCGCCGTTGGGAGGAGAGTGATGCGGAAGAACTTTTCAAAATTGCTTCCGATCCTGACGTGGGACCCCGCGCCGGCTGGGAAGTTCATCGCTCGGTTGAGGAGAGCCGTGAGGTCATCCGCCGCATCTTTTCCAATGAAACCACTTGGGCAATTGTTTGTAAAGAAACCAAACTCATCGTAGGTTGCATCGGCTATTTCACCCACGCCACCAGTAACATTCCCATCGGCGAGAACGATTGCGAGGTGGGCTATTGGGTCGCAAAACCCTTTTGGAACCAAGGCATATGCACCGAAGCGTTGCGCCTCCTGCTTCACCACTGCCTTTGCGTCAAACATTTCAAGGAAATCTGGGCGGACCATTTCATCGGTAACCCCGCTTCAGCACGTGTTTTGGAGAAGTGCGGTTTCCGTGACACCGGACTCCTCAACCGTTGCAGCCACCTGCTCGGCGGCGACAAAGACATGGTGCGGGTGATGCGCTTGGAAACTCACGGCAAGACGTTTTAAGTAATCCTCAAAAATAACCTGCATCATCTTTGAAATTCTTTTCGGCCCATATTTCCTCCCTCATCAGTCACATAACTACGGATATGCTCCTTCTTCGGGTGAAAATCTGACCTCCAAAATCTAATTCAAATCTGATTCAACTTATTATTTTCATATTACTAAGGGGTGTTCTAAAAATGAGGCTGAGTTGATTTTTGATTTCTTAGAGATGAACCTCAAATATTGCTGTCCGCGAAACGCAATTAATGGTTTGACTCCGTTGATGCTTGCGCAGGAAAAAAACCGAATCCGATAGCAACGAAGCAGATTGGCTATTATGACACACCGCCTCCAAAATTTTCCACACCCAACGCCC
>NZ_JADYUH010000060.1 GCF_021531665.1 Prevotellamassilia timonensis | reverse complement strand
TTAGCCTTCCCATAGTTTTTCTTTCCCTTCCCCTAGTTTTTCTTTCCCTTCCCATAGTTTTTCTTTGCCTTCCTCTCTCCCACTCTTCCTCTCTTAGTCTCTTTGACTCTTTGTCTCTTTGTCTCTTTGTCTCTTTGTCTCTTTGTCTCCCCAAAAGCCCCCATGTGCGGTGCATCAGCGCCGCAACAAAGCCCTTCCCTTTAGGGAGGGGTTGGGGTAGGCTCCGTCTCTTAGTCTCTTAGTCTCTTTGTCTCTTTGACTCTTTGTCTCTTTGTCTCTTTGACTCTTTGTCTCTTTGACTCTTAGTCTCTTTGACCCTTAGTTCCCATGTAGGGTTCAGTGCAGGGTTTGTGTAGGATTTTTGGTTCAAACCCTACACAGTGCAACGCACGGAGAATCAGCGAGATACGAAGAGAATGTAGGGTTTTGTGTAGGGTTTGCAGGATTTTTGTTCCCAATTGATATACGCAATAGTTCGTTGAAATTTGGCTGATCACGCAGCGTCCGAGACACCTTCATACAAGAGTTATTTGAAATCGTTGGTATGTAATCGCCTGTGTGGGCATCTCTGCCCTCGTTCTGCCCGTCCTCTTCCGCCAACCCATCCTTTCAACGAAGCAAAAACGACAAAAGATGCTTGTTTTTCACGAAAGAGTGGGAAAATTACTATCTTTGCGAGGCGAAGAACAAGGCGGTGCGTCATAATAGCCAATCTGCTGCGTTGCTATCGGATTCGGGCTTGGTCATGTACTTCAGTACACTCCCTGCACCCTCATCCTCAGTGCCTTGCATCATAGCCATTCTGACGCACCTTTGAGGGTGTATCCAATGTGCATTATGACACACCGCCACACAAACTTACACAAGACCCAACAACCCCTTGGAGTTCGGGGCTCCTTCACCCCCTTGAAACCGCAGCGAAGCGGTACTTTCTCCTCTAAAACATCATGAGTCCACATCATCACAGCGAAATCAATCGCCACGAAATCAAAGAACACATCATCGACGTCGCCACAAAGGCGTTTCACAGCCAAGGCGTGAAAAACGTCACCATGGACGACATCGCACACGCGCTGACCATGTCGAAGCGTACGCTCTACCAAATCTTCGCCGACAAAGAAGAATTGATTCTTGCCTGCATGCAGAAGCATCGAAACCAAATGAAACGCATGCTCAGCGAAACTTTTGAAGAGAACAACAACGTCTTGGAGATTCTCCTGAAAACGTTTGAAATCAGACTCAGATTCCTGCAAACCATCGAACCAAGTTTCTTTGAAGAAATCGGGAAATATCCCAAAGTCATGCAGGAAATTGACAGAAACACTCGCTCGGAAGAGGCGGAAGCGCTGGAGTTCATGCAAAAAGGCGTGGAGCAAGGCTACTTCCTCGTCGGACTGAACTATCGCATCATCTACAGCCAGTTCTGCAACCAACTGAAAAACTGGCAGGCGAACGAAACGCTGAAACACTACTCCCTGGCGGAAATCTTCGCCAACACGATTCTCATCTACTTCCGAGGATGCGCCACCGTCAAGGGCGTCACCTTGATTGACCACTTCCTCCAAAACCTCAAAGAACATATGCAAACCGAGGCGCAACGCTGATTCCTCACACGCGCTTCCAATCTGTTTGTGCAGATGACATTTCAAACACGTCACATCCGCACAAATCTTGAATCATCTCTCGCAACCAACTCCTTCTTCACCATGAAAAACCGTCTTTCCCATTTGCTCGCGCTTCTCGTCTGTCTCAGCGTTCTGACAACAGCCTCAGCACAGACCTTCGTCCGCGGCGCACTCTATCATCTCCTCCCACTCAACCAGAAAGGCAACGCCCTCGAAATCGACGCGGCGGGAAAACTCATCGTCGCACCCCTCCACGAAGACAGAGCGGGGCAGCACTTCAACCTGTCGGAACTCTCCGGCTCGTGGCGCATGATTTGTCCGTTCTCCAACCTCGGCGTCCGCGCCTCCGCCACGGGACTTGAAGCGGGAGAAAACAACGGCTCCGACGAAGCACAACTTTGGAAAATGGTGGAACAGGAGGGCGGGCTCTGGCTCGTGCCAACCAACCGACCCGACATGGTCGCCGCAGTCTCCGGCGGCAAGGCGACGCTGATTCCGAAAACGCAGGCAGCAGGCAACAAGGCGTGTCTTTTTGAAATAAAAAAAGCGGCGAAGTCCGGCTTCGACGTGGCACTCACCTATCGCATCCACCCCTTCTCCACGCCGGAACTGGTCATTGGAAACGGCGACTCGGGCGAGAACAACGCTCGCATCGTGACGGAAAAAGCAGACGCGACGAACCGCGGACAATATTGGACCGTGAAAATGCCGAACCTGAATCAGCGCGTGGTGGAAGGAGCGTTCTATCCGCAAAACTTTGACGATGGCGGCGACAACGCTTCCATCACCTGGCTGCTGCAATGGCAAGGACAAGAAGGCGTCTGGAACAACGCACGCTTCGAGTTCGTCCCCGTCGAAAACGATGCCTTCGTCATCCGCTCGGCGAATCCAAAGAAGGCAGACAAAATGTATGCCGTCCGCAACGGCGAACTGAAAGCCGTGGATCTGGATCTCAAAGACCGCAGCGCATGGTTCACCTTCGAGCAGGTTGAGAAACCTAAAATCAAATCGCCCATCTGGGAAGACGAAACGATTTTCCAGCAAAACAAGGAAAACGGAGTAGCCACCTATCTCCCCTACGCTTCCGAAAGTCAGATGCGCGCAGACAAAAACTATTACGCCACTCCCTGGCTCACCCCCAAAAGCAGCCGCTTCCTGTCACTGAACGGCACGTGGAAATTCCACTTCGTCAGCGAACCTTCACAGCGCCCCCTCGACTTCTTCCAACCCGGCTTCGACGCCTCCGCCTGGGACACGATTCCCGTGCCTTCCAACTGGGAAATGCAGGGCTACGACCGACCCATCTACGCCAACGTGGAATATCCGCACTCCAACACGCCGCCCTTCATCAAGGCAAGACCGGGCTTCAACGACGGAGGAAAGAACTACGGCATCAACCCGGTCGGCTCCTATCTCCAAAGTTTCAGTGTGCCCGATGCTTGGGACGGCGAGCGCGTCTTCCTTCACTTCGACGGCATCTACTCCGCCGCCCTGGTCTGGGTGAATGGAAAATATGTGGGCTACACACAAGGCGCAAACAACGTCTCCGAATTTGACGTCACCGCCCATCTCGTCAAGGGCGAGAACACACTCGCCGTGCAGGTCTTCCGCTGGAGCGACGGCTCCTACCTGGAATGCCAGGATATGTTCCGCATGAGCGGTATCTTCCGAGACGTCTATCTCTTCGCCACACCGAAAGTGGCAGTGCGTGACCACCATGTCACCACCACGCTTGCCGACGACGCCGAAACCGCAACCGTGCAAGTGAAACTGGAACTGGACAACCGCGACCGCATGAGCGCAAAGAAGCAAGTGACGCTCCGACTCTACGACCCGCAAGGAAAGGTCGCCGCCGTCACCCAAGCGCAACTTTCACTTGCACCCAACGACACGCTGCTCAGCAAGACGTTCACCCTCACCGTGAACAACCCGAAACTCTGGAGCGCAGAGCATCCGAACCTCTATTCCCTCGACATTGTTCAACAAGCGCAGGACGGTGCCGACGAAATGGCGTTCAACACCAAAGTCGGCATCCGCACCGTGGAGGTGAAAGGCTCGCAACTCTATGTCAACGGTAAGAAAGTCCTGCTCAAAGGCGTGAACCGCCACGACACCTCCCCGCTCCACGGACGCGCCGTCACCACAGAAGAGATGCTGCGCGACGTGAACCTCATGAAACAAAACAACATCAACACCGTCCGCACGTCACACTATCCGAACCACAGCCGCCTCTATGCAATGTATGACTTCTACGGACTCTACGTCTGCGACGAAGCCGACCTCGAAGACCATGCCAACCAAGGAATCAGCGACCGCGCTTCCTGGATTCCCGCCTTCCGCGACCGAATCACCCGCATGGTGACACGAGACCGAAACCATCCTTCCGTGGTCATGTGGAGCCTTGGAAACGAGGCAGGCAACGGCGAGAACTTCCGAGCCTGCTACGACGAAGCCAAACGACTCGACAGCCGCCCCGTACACTACGAAGGCACTCGCGGCGGGAACAGTTACGGCGGCGGACGCTTCTCTGACTTCTATTCTAAAATGTACCCCGGCATGGCGTGGATGAACCAGAACACTTCCGGACTCGACAAACCGATGTTCCTCTGTGAATATGCACACGCCATGGGCAACGCCATTGGTAACCTCCACGAATATTGGGACGTCATCGAACACTCCGACGCCACCATCGGCGGCTGCATCTGGGACTGGGTGGACCAGGCAATCTACGAACCGCGCGAACTCAAAAAGGGCATCAAAAAACTCCGCACGGGCTACGACTTCCCCGGACCGCACCAAGGAAACTTCTGCTCCAACGGCGTGATTCCCGCCACCCGCGAGGAAAGCCCGAAACTCAAGGAAGTGAAGGCTGCCTATCAGTACGTGAAACTGCGTCTTGACAACATGAACACTGCCACCGGCATTGCTACCGTCAGTCTCGACAACCAATATGCCTTCCGCAACCTCAACGAGTTTAGTCTTCGCTACGAACTTCTGAGCGACGGGCACGTGAACAAAGCAAAAACTGTGAAACTCGCCGACACAAAACCCGGTGCCACATGCACACTGTCACTGAAACTGCCGAAAGTGAAAGCCGCCGACGGCAGCAAGGAACGCCTGCTGACGCTCCGACTCCTGGAAAACAACGCAAGCCCCTACGCCACAAAAGGACATGAAGTGGCACTCGCTCAGTTCACTCTGACCGAACAGCAGCCTCTGCCAATGCTCTGCGCCGACGCTTCGGCACCTGACTTCGTGCAAACTTCGGCACTGCACGAAACACGCATCACAAACCCACACCTCGCGCTGACCTTTGACAACGAAACCGCCCGCCTCACCGGACTTGCGCTCGACGGTCATCAAATCATTGCCGACGGCTTGGGCTTTGAATATGCCAACCACCGCTGGATTGAGAACGACCGCTTCGGCAACACCGCAAACGGGCTGGAAGCAAAGGGCAAGATTCGAGTGACGGAGGAGTACGGACTAACCATTGTCAAGACGAGTCGCAAGGGAAGTCTCTGCGACACGGAGATTGACTACGTGCTCTATCCCCAAGGCATCGTGGATGTCGAAGCACGTTTCGTTCCTCACTCCGGCAACCTGCGCCGCGCCGGCTTGGTTTGCATGGTGGACAGCAGTCTCTCGCGCGCCGACTACTATGCCCTCGGTCCCTGGGAAAACACCTGCGACAGAAAAGACGGAGTCGTGGCAGGTCGCTATGCCTCCCGCATCGCCGACTTCTGCGAACCCTACGTCAAACCGCAATCCACCGGCACACGCGAAGAACTCCGCGAACTCGTCCTCAGCAACGGAAAAGGCTTCGGCGTGAAGATTCAAACCGAAGGAAAGGTATCCTTCTCTGCCCTGCCCTACACCGACGAGGACCTCATGAACGCCTTCCACCAGTGGGAACTCACACCGCGCCCCTACACCGTGCTCCATCTTGACGCGTGGATGCGCGGCGTCGGAAACGCTTCTTGCGGACAAGACGTCGATACGCTGCCGACCTACAGAGTGCCGGAAAAACCGCTCACCTACAAACTCCGCATCTCGAAACAGTGAGTCACGCTCGCGAGGTTCATACACATTATTATATATATTAGGAGTGTTCTATAAATTACGGAATAAGGAACGTTCAAAAGAAAGTGCTTACGTTTTGGTCGCTTTTTGTTTCTTAGCGCGCCCTTTTGTAAGTTTCGTCAGTCACATAGCCCGCTATGCTCCTTCCTCAACTCACAAAAAATCATCTCTAAGAAATCAAAAATCAACTCAACCTAATTTTTAGAACACCCCATAAGGAATAAAGAACGCCCACTTAACCCTTCACCATGTCCAGCGAAAAAGATTCCAAAATGTTCTTCTCCATCAAGGAGGTGGCAGACATGTTCAACGTGAACGAAACCCTGCTCCGCTATTGGGAACGCGAGTTCCCCCAAATCTCTCCCAAAAAAGGAGGACGCGGCGTGCGCTTCTACAGCAAAGATGACATTGAACAAATCCGCACCATCTACGACCTTGTGAAAGGAAGAGGCTTGAAACTCGCCGCGGCGCGCGAACTCTTGAAAAAAAACAAAGAGGGCACGCAACAAACACTCGAAGTCGTCAAACGACTCAAGGAAATCCGTGAAGAACTGGTCACGATGAAAAAAGCCGTGGAAGGAATGTAAAAGCCACATCACACGCTCTCACCAAGCGCTTCCTCCAACCGAAACCAAAACAATGGCAAAAAACAAAACCGTGTTCGTCTGTCAGGAGTGTGGACAAGACTCGCCCAAATGGGTCGGGAAATGTCCCGCCTGCGGCAGATGGAACACCATGAAAGAACTTCACCTCGCCCCCGAAACCACGACGCCCCGAGCAAAAACCTTGGCTGACGGGGCGTTGGGTGTCTCCGACCGAAGCAGCAGACCCGTGCCTCTTTCGCAAATCGAAGCGACCCACGAAGCACGCATCCTCACGGCGGACCCGGAACTGAACAGAGTCCTGGGCGGAGGCATCGTCCCGGGCTCCATGGTGCTCATCGGCGGCGAACCGGGCATCGGTAAGTCCACCCTGCTGCTCCAAACCATTCTCCAACTGCAAAACATCAGCGTGCTCTATGTCAGCGGGGAGGAAAGCGAACAACAAATCAAACTGCGCGCCGACCGACTCGGCACGAACCAAGAACACGTCCTGCTGCTCTGCGAAACGCAACTCGAGAAACTCTTCGCCCAACTGAAGGATGTGCGACCGCAACTCCTCGTCGTGGATTCAATTCAAACCATGAGCGTCGAACACGTGGAGAGTTCGCCCGGCTCCATCAGCCAAATCCGCGAATGTGCCGCCGCGCTCCTGAAATATGCCAAAGAAAGCGGCGTCCCAGTTTTCATCGTGGGACACATCACCAAGGAGGGCTCCATCGCCGGTCCCAAAGTGTTGGAACACACGGTTGATACGGTGCTGCAGTTTGAAGGCGACCGCCACTTCATCTACCGCATCCTCCGAAGCATCAAAAACCGCTTCGGCTCAACTTCCGAGTTGGGAATCTATGAGATGCGACAGAATGGACTGCGCCCCGTGGCAAACGCCTCGGAGTTCCTGCTGACGCAGACGAAGGAAGAACTGAGTGGCGTTGCCGTTTCGGCTGCCATCGAAGGAGTCAGACCTTTCCTCATCGAAACGCAGGCGCTGGTTTCCACTGCCGCCTACGGCACACCGCAGCGCTCTGCCACAGGCTTCGACATAAGACGACTGAACATGCTCCTCGCCGTGCTCGAGAAACGCGTCGGCTTCAAACTCGCACAGAAGGACGTCTTCCTCAACATCGCCGGCGGCATCCGCGTCACAGACCCTGCCATCGACCTCTCCGTCATTGCCTCCGTGCTTTCGAGCAATGTCGATACGCCCATCGACCGACTGACCTGCATGGCAGGCGAGGTTGGACTCAGCGGCGAGATTCGCCCCGTCTCGCGCATTGCACAACGCATCGCGGAAGCGGAGAAACTCGGATTTCAACGAATGCTGATTCCCGAAGCGAACAAAGGAAACCTCGAAGCCTCCGCCACCCGCTCCATCGAAGTCGTTCCCGTTGCCCGCGTGGAACACGCGTTGAGAGAACTCTTCGGCTAAAAGCCAACCGCACCAATAAAAAACTGAAACCTGAAGGGGTGTTCTAAAAATTAGGTTGAGCACTTTCTTTTGAACATTCCTTATCCCGTAATTTATAGAACACCCCGTAACTCGCGGCAAAGCCGCATGAATCTTGAAACGAGAAATATCCCTCCGCGTCACTCCTGACATCGCCTACCGCGAAGATAGCCTCATCCGCCGCATTGCGCAGGAATGGGGCATAGACGCCCGAACCATACAAGCCCTGCGCATTCGACGCCGCAGCATCGATGCGCGCCAACGAACCGTCTTCGTCAATCTCGGCGTGGACGTCTATATCAACGAACCCGCGCCGGCGCTGGACTTCACTCCCGTGGACTATCCCGACGTCTCCCACGCTCCCGCCGTCATTGTCGTCGGTGCCGGACCCGGCGGACTCTTCGCCGCCCTGCGTCTGATTGAACTGGGCTGCCGCCCCATCGTTTTGGAGCGAGGCAAAGACGTTCACGAACGGCGCAAGGACATCGCCCGCATCTCCCGCGAACACCGCGTCGATGCGGAGAGCAACTACTCCTTCGGCGAAGGCGGCGCAGGTGCCTACTCCGACGGGAAACTCTACACCCGCTCAAAAAAACGCGGCAACGTCGAAAAGATTCTGCGCGTTTTCTGTCAGTTCGGTGCTTCTACCGACATTCTCGCCGACGCTCATCCGCACATCGGCACAGACCGTCTGCCGAGAATCATAGAGTCTATGCGCAACCAAATCCGCGCTTCCGGCGGAGAGGTGCATTTTCAGACAAAAGTGGTCTCGCTGACGCTGCGCGGCGACAGAGTCCAAGGCGTCGTCTGTGAGAACGGAAAAGAATTTGAAGGTCCGGTCATACTCGCCACGGGACACTCCGCGCGAGACGTCTATCGACACCTCCACAACGCCGGCGTGGAAATCGAAGCCAAACCCCTTGCCATCGGCGTGCGCTTGGAACACCCCGCGCAGATGATTGACCAGATTCAGTATCACAGTCGGCAGGGAAGAGGGAAATATCTTCCCGCGGCAGAGTACAGTTTCGTCACGCAAAGTTTCGGTCGCGGCGTCTATAGTTTCTGCATGTGCCCCGGCGGCATCGTGGTGCCCGCCGCGAGCGGTCCGGAGCAGATTGTGGTGAACGGGATGAGCCCCAGTCTCCGCAACTCGAAATGGAGCAACTCGGGCATGGTTGTCGAGACGCGCACGGAAGACCTTGACGGAGAACTGAAGCCTTTTGTCGAGGAGATGAAAGGCGACACGGACTTCACCGCACTCCACTCGGAAGAGTTCGCCGCAAACCACCCGCTCTGCATGATGACTCTGCAGGAAGCACTTGAAAAACGATGCTGGATTCAGGGAAATCGAACGCAACGCGCTCCCTCGCAGCGAATGACGGACTTCGTGAACCGAAGACTGAGTTACGATCTACCGACTACAAGTTACTCGCCCGGCACGGTTTCTTCCCCACTCCACTTCTGGCTCCCCGCCTTCTTTGACCGCCGTCTGCGAGACGGTTTCCTTCAGTTCGGGCGCCGCAGCCACGGCTTCCTGACCTCGGAAGCAGCGATGATTGCCATTGAAACACGCACTTCCGCTCCTGTGCGAATCCTCCGCGACCCGCTCTCGCTTCACCACGTTCGTCTCGCCGGACTCTATCCCTGCGGCGAGGGTGCAGGTTACGCCGGCGGAATCGTCAGCGCTGCCATCGACGGCGAGCGATGTGCGGAACAGTGCGCCCTGCAAATGGCGAACGGATGAAACAGACGCATTTTGAGACTATTTAATAATATGGTGTTATGAACCAAACTCACTTTGACTTGCTGGCTCAAACGGCGGCACGTGTGCACGCCGAGACGAATCACCACTACGGCGGCTACCTGCCCTACGAGTTTCACCTTCGCCTCACCGCCTCCTTCGCTTCTCGCTACATGTACTGCCTCGAAGTGGACGAAGCGACGGAAGAAACAATTTTAGCCGCCGCCCTCTTTCACGATGCCATCGAAGATGCACGCCTTACCTACAACGACTTGAAGAAATTGCTGACCCGTCTGCGCGACGAACACAACCTTCTGCTCGACGCAACTGCCGCCGCCGAAATCGTCTATGCCCTCACCAACGACAAAGGCCGCACCCGAGCCGAGCGCGCCGGAGCAGCATACTATGCCGGCATTCGGCAGACTCCGTGGGCACCGTACGTCAAAATGTGCGACCGCCTCGCCAACATGACCTTTTCCACGCTCTGGCATCCCGTGCAACGCATGGCTCACGTCTATGCCGAGGAAATGCCCCACTTTTTGAAAGCAATCGGCGAAGTGCCGCAACCAATGATTGACGAAGCCCTCCGCCTCTGCCACCTCGCGGTGTGAAGATGCCAAAAAACTTGTCAAAGAGAAGTCGCTTTCCCTTATTTTCGTCACTACTTTCAAACAAAAGGACTAAAAGTTTGGACTCGCAGCATGACATACAGAAAAAAATTGTAGTTTTGCGGAGAGATAAAGAACATGCTCTCACACAAAGCGGAAACTTTTAAACCCAAAATAAATCTAACTAATCATGAAACCTACTCTTTTCCTCCTTGCTGCCGGTATGGGCAGTCGTTACGGCGGTTTGAAACAACTTGACAAACTCGGTCCTCACGGCGAAACCATCATGGACTACTCCATCTATGACGCCATCAACGCCGGCTTTGGCAAACTCGTCTTCGTCATCCGCAAAGACTTTGAAGAAGACTTCCGCAACATCGTCCTCTCAAAATATGAAGGACACATCCCCTGCGAACTCGTTTTCCAAGCGCTCGATGCACTGCCCGAAGGTTTCACCTGCCCCGCTGAACGCACCAAACCCTGGGGAACCAACCACGCAGTCATGATGGGTAAGGACGTCATCAAAGAGCCGTTTGCCGTGCTCAACTGCGATGACTTCTATGACAGAGACGCTTTCCAAGTGATGGGCAAGTGGCTCTCCGAACTTCCCGAAGGTTCCACCGGAAAATATGCCATGGTCGGCTTCCGCGTTGGAAACACGCTGAGCGAAAGTGGAACCGTCAGCCGCGGCGTCTGCGAAAACGATGAGAACCATCACCTCACTTCCGTGGTGGAACGCACCAAGATTCAGCGCTTCGACGGCGTCGTGAAATATCTTGACGATGATGACAACTGGGTGGCTATCCCCGACACCACCCCCGTTTCCATGAACTTCTGGGGCTTCACTCCTGACTATTTCGCACACAGCGAGGAATATTTCAAAACTTTCCTCTCTGACCCGAAGAACATGGAAAACCTCAAGAGCGAGTTCTTCATTCCGCTCATGGTGGACAAACTCATCAAGGACGGTACTGCCACCTGCGAAGTGCTTGACACTACCTCCAAATGGTTTGGCGTCACCTATCCCGAGGATCGTCCCGAAGTCGTTGCTAAGTTCCAGAAACTCGCTGACGACGGTGTTTATCCCGAAAAAATGTTCTGAAACGAACCATCCACATTTTCTAAAAAAACTGCACCCGCGAAATGAGGGTGCAGTTTTTTTGTAAGCATCCGAACACCGCGGAAACGTTGGCTGACGGAATTGTCCCACGCTACAAAAAAGAGGCATGGATTGAAGATGTGATGACACCACTTCAATCCATGCCCTTCGCTTAGGTGTGCAGACTGCTCACTCCACCATGCCGTCGGCGCCACAGTAGGGGCAAGCCACTCTGCCGGTTTCGCCACATCCGATGCAAGGAGAATAGAAAATGCCGTAGCCGTTATTGTTTTGACTATTTAAGCAGTTCTTCAATATATGGCTCACGCCTCAAAGACTTGTTGGATTTCGAGGACATACAGTTTGTGAAGGCTTCCGCCAGGCTGGTCATTGTACCAACGAGCGAGCACGTCTTTGTCCAAGAAGTTTTGCTCGGTGAAGTCGGAGCCGAAGAGTTTTCGTCCGACCACTGTGAGACGTGCTTCACGGAAGGTGATGCCTCCCTCGGGGAGGAACTCGGGCGTCAAGCCGGATTCCTTCACTTTGTCGTGGTCACGTCCGGAGGCAGAGCCACAGAAGGAAAGCATTTTTCGCATGGCGGGGTCGTGACCATAGAAGGACAAAGTGACAGGGTCGTTCTGTTCAATGAGAGGGAAGGTGAAACGCTCCGGACGGACAAAAATGAATGCCACGGGCTTGTTCCAGAGCCAACCGAAACCGCCCCAAGAGGCTGTCATCATGTTGAAGTTCTCCGGCGTACCAGCCGTGATGAGCATCCATTCTTTGCCAACCGTTTCAAACAGATTCTCCTTCGCCAAACGTTCAATGGTTGTCTGTTTCATGATTTTGTCAGAAAATCTTGTTTCAGCACATGATGTTTGCCAGTTCAACCACTTTGTTCACAGCGTCATTAAGTCCGTTGACGTCCTTACCGCCTGCTGTGGCGAAGTGAGGTGCACCACCGCCGCCACCCTTGATGAGTTTGGCTGCTTCACGAACGAGTTGTCCGGCGTTGAGTTGTTTGGTTTCAATGAGATTCTTGCTTATCATGACCGTGAGAAGCGGTTTGCCTTCATGGCTCGTGCCCAACACACAAAGGGTGTTTTCAGGCAGAATGCCGGAAATTTGGAAAGCCAAATCCTTGGCAGCCTCGGGAGAGATGCCAACGGGAAGAACAGCCTTGACAAGGCGGACTCCATTTCCGCACTCACGTGCTGAGGAAACAAGGCGGTCGCGAAGTGCGTTCACTTGTTCTTTCACGTAGCCTTCCACTTGTTTTTTCAGTCCATCGTTCTCCTCAATGGTCTTTCTGATGACGGCTGTGAGGTCTTTGGCGTTGTTGAAGAAGGATTTGAGGTTGTTGAGCAGATCCTCTTGTGCATAGACGCTCTCTTCTGCCACCTGTCCTGTGATGGCTTCGATGCGACGCACACCGGCAGCCACGCTGCTTTCAGAAAGAATGCGGAAAAGACCGATGCGTCCGGTGGACTTGACGTGACAACCGCCACAGAACTCAACGCTCTTGTCAAACTGCACGACTCTGACACGGTCGCCGTATTTTTCTCCGAAGAGGGCGATGGCACCGAGTTTCTTGGCTTCCTCCATGGGCACATCGCGGTGGTCAGTCAGAGGAATGTCTTCGCGGATGCGACGATTGACGAGGCGTTCCACCTTGCGCAGTTCTTCGGGCGACACCTTCTGGAAGTGGGAAAAGTCAAAGCGGAGATAGTCTGCGGTGACGAGCGAACCTTTCTGCTCAACGTGCGTTCCGAGCACCTCTCTCAAGGCTTGGTCCAAGAGGTGGGTGGCAGTGTGGTTTGCCTCGCTGCCTCGGCGTGCTTTCAAATCCACCTCGGCGCGGAAGGCTGCCTCGGGATGAGCGGGCAGTTTCTTGGTGAGATGGATGGGGAGGTTGTTCTCGCGCTTTGTGTCAAAGATTTCAATGGTTTCTTCTGCGCTGACGAGACGTCCGCAGTCTCCGACCTGTCCACCCATTTCTGCGTAGAACGGAGTGGTGTCGAGCACAAGTTCAAAAAAGGTTTGTTTCTTCTGCTGCACGCGACGGTAGCGCAGGATGTGACAGTCAAATTCGGTGTAGTCCCAACCTTTGAACTCGGTGTCGCCTTCACGAAGCACCACCCAGTCGTCAGTTTCAACGGCAGCCGCGTTGCGAGCCCGTTCCTTCTGTTTCTGCATCTCTGCGTCAAAACCTTTCTCGTCCACGGTCAATCCGTTTTCTTGGCAGATGAGTTGAGTGAGGTCAAGCGGGAAACCGTAGGTATCAAAGAGGGTGAAGACTTTCTCGCCATCCACGACAGTCTTCCCGGCAGCCTTGGTTTCCGCCATGACTCCTTCAAGGAGACTGATGCCGGTGGAGAGGGTGCGGAGGAAGCTCTCTTCTTCTTCCTGCATGACTCTTCCGATGAGCACCTGCTGTGCTTTGAGTTCGGGATAGGCGTCACCCATTTCTTCCACAAGAGTGGGAACGAGTTTGCAGAGGAAGGCTTCGCGCTGTCCGAGGAAAGTGTAGGCGTAGCGAACGGCACGGCGAAGGATGCGACGAATGACGTAGCCCGCCTTGGCGTTGGAGGGCAACTGACCGTCGGCAATGGAGAAGGAGATGGCGCGAAGGTGGTCAGCGATGACACGCATGGCGACGTCGGTGCGTTCGTCCTTGCCATATTCAAAACCGGAGAGTTCACCGATGCGCTTCAAAATGGGTTGGAATACGTCGGTGTCATAGTTCGAAGTCTTTCCCTGGATGGCTCTCACGAGTCTCTCGAAGCCCATGCCGGTGTCAATGACGTTCATGGAGAGGGGTTCGAGACTGCCGTTGGCTTTGCGGTTGAACTGCATGAAGACAATGTTCCAAATCTCAATGACTTGCGGATTGTCTTTGTTGACGAGCGAAGCACCGGGCACTTTGGCTTTTTCTTCGGCGCTGCGGCTGTCAAGATGTATTTCGGAGCAGGGACCGCAGGGACCGGTGTCGCCCATTTCCCAGAAGTTGTCGTGTTTGTTTCCATTGATAATGTGGTCTGCAGGGAGGTGCTTCAGCCAAAACTTGGCAGCCTCATCATCTCTTGCGAGACCTTCCTCGTCTGAGCCTTCGAAAACGGTGGCATAGAGGTCGGCAGGATTGAGTTTCAACACATCTACGAGATATTCCCACGCCATGTCGATTGCGCCTTCCTTGAAGTAGTCTCCAAAACTCCAGTTTCCGAGCATTTCAAACATAGTGTGATGATAGGTGTCATGTCCGACTTCTTCGAGGTCGTTGTGTTTTCCGCTGACGCGCAGACATTTCTGACTGTCGGCACGGCGTCTCGGTTCCGGGTCGCGAGTTCCGAGGATTATATCTTTCCACTGATTCATTCCGGCATTGGTGAACATCAGTGTCGGGTCATCTTTAATCACCATGGGGGCAGAGGGCACCACAGCGTGTCCCTTCTTAGCAAAAAAGTCCTTGAAGGATTCTCTGATTTCGTTTGCTGTCATTTTTATAACGTGTTGTAATATTTCGTTTTTCGCGCGCAAAATTACAAAAATCAAGGCACTGAAGCGTAAAACTGCACAAGCTTTTCTGCCGCAAGACGGAAATAGGTAATAAAGGCACGTCGTTTTCCGCAGTTTTTCACTATCATTGCAATGCATTAGGCACCTAAGCGCTGTTCTATGAATTACGGAATAAAGAGAGTTCAAATATTAACTCATTCTAATTTATAGCATTCCCCTCACACTCTCATTTCCTCTGTCATGCCTCTCCACTCCATTCCTTCTTCCCCACTCCAACTCAAGTTGTTGCTCGTCGCACTCTTGTGCGGCGTGTTCTCTGGGTTACGAGCGCAGATGAAGCAAGAGGCGGAATTGAATTGGGAGGATTTCTTGAGTGAATACTGTCCGGCGGATGAAGAGGGGCTGGATGTGCAGCAACTGGAGTGGCTGGAGAGCCTGGCACAAAGTCCGCTGCAAATCAACCGCGCCTCGCGGGAGAATCTGCTGCAACTGCCTTTTCTCAGCACGGCGCAGGTGGATTCGCTGCTTGCCTATCGCGAACGAAAGAAGGGGTTTCTCAGTCCCGGCGACTGGATGATGGTGTCAGGCATGGACTTCACCACCCGACGTTTCCTCTCTCTCTTTGTCAGTTGCGACTCCGCGTGGACACCCGTTGTCGCCGAACCGCACAGTTCAACTCGACGGAACATCTGGAAAAGCGGAACGCACGCTCTGGAAACTCGCTTCAACGTGCCGTTCTATCGCCGCGCCGGCTATGAAACGCCCTCGTCGCCCTCCCGCTCAAACTACTATGTCGGAGACCCATGGGCACACTGGCTGCGCTATCGTTTCACGAGCGGTTCTCAATGCAGCTATGGTCTCATTCTGCAAAAGGATGCGGGAGAACCGGTGGCGAAGGAGGGCTTCTATCCCTATGATTATCTTTCCGCCCACTTTCTCTTCCGACCGGAGGGCAAACGCTGGGCGTTTGTGGTGGGAGACTATGAACTCTACTTGAACCGCGGCTTGCTCTTTGGCAAGACACTCTATGGCGGTCCCGAACGCTTTGGTTCTTCCCTCCGCGATGACGACCGTTTCTTTCGTCCTCACACCTCTGCCGACGAGAGTCGCTTTTTCCGCGGTGCCGCAGCCACCTTCTCCGGGCGTTATTGGGTGGGTGGCGTCTTTGGTTCCTATCGCCAGGCGGACGCACGCATTGAAGAAGGCGAAATTCTCACCTTCTACACGAACGGACTGCACCGAACGCTCAACGAGATTGATCACCGCCAACAAGCGGACGTCTGGGCGGGTGGCGGATTCCTGCGTTGGAAGAGCAAACATCTCTCGCTGACACTGGCGAACAGTGTGACACATTTCTCGCAGATGGTCAATCCGACGCTTCGTTTTTATAATAACTACGTCTTTCGCGGGCAGACCGCCGTCACATCGTCGCTCGGCTACTTTTTAAACTATGGGAAATGGACCGCACAGGGAGAGGGCGCATTTGACAACGGCATGCACTTTGCCACGGAGCATCTTGTTTCCTTCCGCGCCGGACCCAGACTGACAGCCTACGCTCAAGCGCGCTTTCTGACGCCGGAGTTCGTGAGTCTCTACGGCGAGGTGCAGACGCGCAACACACGTCCCCGCAACGAAGGCGGCGTCATTCTGGGTTGCAACCTCTCCCCTTTCAACCAATGGCAGATTTCTGCCTGGCTGGACTTCTATCGCTTCCCACAACCGACCTATACCGCCTGCCAACCCGGTGCCAAAGGGCTGGACTTCCAAGTGCAGTCACTGCTTTCGCTGAAAAGAAACCTGACGTGGGAAGTGCGCTACAAAGGACGCCTCCGTCAGCGCACCGTGACCAACGAACAAATATTGGAATATCGCCAGACGCACCGACTACGAAATGCTTTCCGCTGGAATGGTAGGACGCTGTCTGTGACCGGACAGTTTGACGCCACACTTGCCACACGCCAAACGGGAGGAACGAACCACGGCTGGATGTGCTCAACGCGAGTGGCATGGAACGCCACCAAACACTGGCAGTTAAAGGGATTCCTTTCTTATTTCTCGGCGACGGACTACGAGGCTTCGCTCTATGCCTATGAACCCAACTGGCAGGGCGCCGCCACTTCAACCGCTTTCTTTGACCGCGGCATCCACGCCGTCGCCATGGCGGAGTGCAAGGTGGGTACGCGTCTCTTTCTCGGCGCACGCTTCTCTTCCACACGCTACCTCAACCGTTCCACCCAATCCTCTGGCACCGAAGAGATTCGCTCACCGTGGAAGAACGACCTCTCCCTCCAACTTCGCTACGTGCTGAAACCGAAGAAGTGAAAGCACACCACTCAAGGCTTTCGTTCGTGGGCTGCGCAGCAAAAGTGAATGTTTAGCCGAAATTTCGTAATTTTGCGGCATCAACAAAACAGAAAAGAATATGAACCAGCCCGTCTCTCAAGAAAGATACGTCAACTTCTACACTGATTTTGCCTTCAAGAA